>CAVVZG010000218.1:0-16581 GCA_963752205.1 Bryobacterales bacterium
GACTTTGCGCTTTATCCGCCCGAAGCGTCGAGGATCTCGCCGCAGGTGGACGAGCTGTATTTCTTCATGGTCCTGGTGAGTATCGTCGGCATGACGATCGTGGTTCTGCTGATAACGAGCTTTTGCATTCTTTATAGTCGCAAGCGCCATCCCGTCGCGGTGCAGATCGAGGGCTCCACTCCACCAGCGCCAACAGACCAAACGCGGCCAGCCACACACTTCTACGGGGGAAAATATTTGGGTTCACGCGATTAGACTGCCTTCAAATGGGCCACTATCCGACGCTTCAGATTACCATAAACACTCGATTCCGGATGGCCAAGGGCGCGCTATGCTAAAAGGCAGGGCACTTGTTTCATGCCACTCTCCCGCTTTCATCCCATCGTTCAAAAATGGTTCGCGCAGCAGTTCGCGGGCATCACTGAGCCGCAGCAGTTAGGCTGGCCGGTGATTCAATCCGGCGAGGACGTGCTGATTTCCGCGCCCACCGGGATCGGGAAAAACGCTGGCGGCGTTCTTGCATGCGCTGGATGAACTGGTGCGCAGCGCAGCGCTTGGCGAACTGGCGGAGGAGACGCGCATCCTATATGTGTCTCCGCTGAAGGCGCTGAGCAACGACGTGCGCGTGAACCTGGAGATTCCGCTGGCGGGGATCGCGGAACTGGCGCGGGCGCAGGGCGCACCGCTGCCGGAAATTCGAGTGGCGGTGCGCACGGGCGATACTCCCGTGGCGGAGCGCGCGTTGATGACGCGAAAGGCGCCGCACATATTCGTCACAACCCCGGAATCGTTATTTATTTTGCTGACGGCGGAGAAGTCGCGGCAGATGCTGCGTTCGGTGCGCACGCTGATCGTGGATGAGATTCATGCGGTGGCGGGATCGAAGCGCGGCTCGCATCTGGCGTTGTCGATCGCGCGGCTGGAGGCGCTGGCCGAGGGGCGGGTGCAGAAGATCGGGCTGTCGGCGACGGTGAGTCCCATCGAAGAGGTGGGGCGGTTCTTGAGTGAGCGCGCGCACATCATTCAAGTGGGCCGGCGGCGCGATATGGATATCGCGGTCGAAGTGCCGCGCGATGAATTGGGCGCGGTGGCGTCGCAACGAAATGTGGTCGGAGATTTACGACCGCACGGCGGCGCTGGTCGGCGGAGCATCGCACCACGCTGGTTTTCGTCAACACGCGCCGGCAGGCCGAGCGCGTGGCGCATGCGCTGGGCGAGCGGATGGGCGAGGGCGACGGTGCTGCCGCATCACGGGAGTTTGTCGCGGCGGTTGCGTCTCGAAGCCGAGCAGCGTCTGAAGCGCGGGGAGTTGCGGGCGGTGGTCGCGACGGCGTCGCTCGAATTGGGCATCGACATCGGCACGGTGGATCTGGTGTGCCAGATGGGCTCGCCGCGGTCGATTGCGGTGGCGCTGCAGCGCGTCGGGCGCGCGGGGCATTGGGTGGGCGCGAAGCCCAAGGGCCGAATCTTCGCGACTACTCGCGATGAACTGATTGAGTGCGCGGCGGTGGTTCGTTCGATCAAGCGCGGCGAGTTGGACCGCCTGGAAATTCCGCGCGCGCCGCTGGATATTTTGGCGCAGCAGATTGTCGCGATGGCGGCTTGCGATGACTGGGGCGAAGACGAGCTGTTCGCATTTGTGCGCGCGAGCCTATCCCTATCGCGAGCTTGTCACGGCGGGATTTCGATGCGGTGATCGAGATGCTTTCGGAGGGCATGGCGACTTCGCGCGGGCGGCGCGGGGCGTTTCTGCATCGCGATCAGGTGAATCACCGGCTGCGCGGGCGGCGCGGGGCGCGGCTGATGGCGATCACCAACGGCGGGGCGATTCCGGATAGCGCGCAGTATCAAGTGGTGGCGGAACCCGAAGGCACCAACGTCGGCACCGTGGACGAAGATTTCGCGGTGGAGTCTCTGGCGGGCGATGTGTTTCTGCTGGGCACGACTTCCTGGCGCATCAAACGTGTCGAGACAGGACGGGTTCGCGTGGAGGACGCGCACGGTGCGGCGCCGTCGATTCCTTTCTGGCGCGGCGAGGCGCCGGGGCGCACGCGGGAGTTGTCGCAGGCGGTGTCGGAGCTGCGCGTGCAATTGGCCGAGGGCGAGGGCGCGATTGAACTGCTGATGTCGGAATGCGGCTTGGACCGGCTGGGCGCGGAGCAAGCCGTCGAGTACGTTCGCGCGGGCGCTCGGGCGTTGGGCGCGGTGCCTAGCGAAGACACCGTCGTCGCGGAGCGATTCTTCGACGAGGCGGGCGGGATGCAGATGATCGTGCATGCGCCGTTCGGGTCGCGCATCAACCGGGCGTGGGGATTGGCGCTGCGCAAGCGCTTCTGCCGCGCGTTCAACTTTGAATTGCAGGCGGCGGCTACCGACAACGGACTGGTGCTGTCGCTGAGCGATCAGCATTCGTTTCCGCTGGAAATCATCTTCAGCTATTTGCGGCCGGACACGGTGACGAAGGTGTTGACGGATGCACTGCTGGCGTCTCCCATGTTCGGGGCGCGCTGGAAATGGAATGCTTCGCGGGCGCTGGCGGTGCCGCGCTTTCTGGGCGGGCGCAAGGTGCCGCCGCCGATTCAGCGCATGCGGGCGGATGATCTCCTCGCATCCGTTTTCCCGGATCAGGCGGCGTGCGCGGAAAACTTACAGGGCGAGATTCGCATTCCGGATCATCCGCTGGTGAATGAGACCATCGACAACTGTTTGCACGAGGCCATGGATCTGGATGGACTGATTGCGATCCTGCATCGTATCGAGGAAGGGACGCTGCGCACGGTGGCGTTGGACACGCCGGAGCCCTCGCCCTTCTGCCACGAGATTCTGAATGCGAATCCGTATGCGTTTCTGGATGACGCTCCTCTCGAAGAGCGCCGCACGCGCGCGGTGCAATTGCGGCGCGGTTTGCCTCCGGCGGATGCGGCTGGAATTGGGGCGCTGGATCCGGCCGCGATCGCAGAGGTGTCGGAGCAATCGTGGCCAGTGGTTCGCGATGCCGACGAATTGCATGATGCGCTGTTGACGTTGGTAATTCTGCCTCCGGTGGAGGAGTGGCGCGGATACTATGCTGAGCTGGCGCGGGCGGGGCGCGCGTCCACCGTCGGCGGGCAATGGGTGGCGACGGAGCGCCTGGATCGTGCCGGTGATGTCTTAGCGATTTTGCGCGGATGGGCGGATTCGATTGGTCCTTTCACGGCTGCTGGCATGGCGGAGCGCCTGGGCCTGACCGCGCAGCGATGTGGAGATCGCGCTGGCGCAACTCGAAGGCGAAGGGCAGATTCTGCGCGGGAATTTCACCGGCAGGGATCATGAGTTTTGTCATCGGCGCATTCTGGCGCGCATTCACCGGCAGACGCTGGGGCGGTTGCGGCGCGAGATCGAACCAGTGAGTTCGGCCGACTTCATGCGCTTCCTGTGCCGCTGGCAGCATCTCAGTCCGGGGGCGAAACTGCATGGCGTCGATGGGCTGTATCAGGTTTTGAAACAGCTGCAAGGCTATGAAATTTCGGCGGCCGCTTGGGAGTCGACGGTGCTGCCCGGGCGCGTGCATAAGTACGATCCGGAATGGCTGGACCGGTTGTGCCTAGCGGGCGAAGTGATGTGGGGGCGGCTGTCGCCGCATCCGTCGCTCGAAGCGCTGGGGAGCCGCAAGGTGCGGCCGACGCGCGTGGCTCCGCTGGGAATTTTTCTGCGCGAGGACGCGGCGCGCTTGCTGCCGGCGCCGGGGGAAACGCAGCAGACGTTGGTCGCACGCGGCGAAGGATGTTCTGGCGGCGCTCGAGCAGCGCGGGGCTTCGTTCTTTCACGATTTGGTGCGCGCGACCGGGCGTCTGGCTAGCGAGGTGGAAGACGGTTTGTGGGAGCTGGTGGCGGGCGGGCGCGTCACGGCAGACGGGTTTGAGAATTTGCGCGCGTTGATCGATCCCAAGCGGCGGCGCGGCGAGGGGCGGGGGCGGATGGCGCGTCCCCGGCACGCGACAGGGCGCTGGGCGATTCTCGAAACGGGCGCTTCCGGGACCGATGTCGAGTTTTACGCGCGGGTGCTGCTCGACCGCTGGGGCGTGGTGTTTCGCGATGTGCTGGCGCGGGAAACGCTGGCGCCGCCGTGGCGGAGTCTGCTGGTGGTGCTGCGGCAATGGGAGGCGCGTGGAGAAGTGCGCGGCGGGCGGTTTGTCGCGGGATTCTCGGGCGAGCAGTTCGCTCGGCCGGAAGCGGTCGAGTTACTGCGCGAGTTGCGCCGTAATGGCGGGCAGGGCGAGGAGATGGAGATTGCTCTGGCCGATCCGCTGAATCTTACTGGCGTGATTTTGCCGGGACCCCGCACCAGTGCCCTGGCGCAAGGCTTACTTCGATTGCGCGACGGAGTACAGCAAGATGAGCCGGCATCGATGCCGGGGATTTCGATTTCAGCATAGCGTGCGAGGATTCAATCATGGAATGGAAACCAGGCGGGATAAGCGACGACGTTGAAGATCGCCGGGATGACGGCGGCGGCGGTGGCGGCTTCGGAGGCTATGGTCCCCATCTCGGAATCGGCGGGACAGTGGTTCTGCTGGTTCTCAGCTTGCTGTTTCATCGCAACCTGTTTTTGCTCTTCTCAGGCGGCGGCTCCACCGCGGAACAGCCGGCATATTCCGCGCCCGATAACGCGGCCCAGGATACCGAGGTTCAATTCGTTTCGTTTGTGCTCGACGATGTACAGGGGACTTGGCAGACTCTACTTCCGGCGCAGGGGAACCGGCAATACCGCCACGCCAAACTGGTGCTGTTCCGCGATTCGATTGACTCGGCGTGCGGGGAGGCGCAGAGCTCGACGGGGCCGTTTTATTGTCCAGGCGATGAGAAAGTCTATCTGGATCTCGGATTCTTCGATGAGTTGAAGAGCCGGTTTGGGGCTCCGGGCGAGTTTGCGCAGGCTTACGTGATCGCGCATGAGATCGGGCATCACGTGCAGAAGTTGTTGGGCATTGAAGGCAAGGTGCAACAGTTGCGGGAGAATAATCCGGCGCAGGCAAATCCGTTGTCGGTGAGTTTGGAGCTGCAGGCGGATTGCTTCGCGGGAGTGTGGGCCAAGACTACCGAGCAGCGCAAAATTATCGATGAGAACGATGTGGAGGCTGGGCTGCGCGCGGCGGCGGCGGTGGGGGACGACCGCTTACAGAAGATGGCTACGGGACATGTCAGTCCGGAAAACTTCACGCATGGATCGTCGGCGCAGAGGACACATTGGTTTCAGGCGGGGTTGAATTCTGGGGAAATTTCGGCTTGCAACACATTTGCATCGGCTGAATAAAGGGGGCCTGATCCCCCCCTTCCATCCGATACGTTAGTTAACGTCCGGCATCTTGCGGCTGAGCGGCGTCCGGATTGGCTTTCTGGTCCCGACGGCTCTCCAGCGGACCGCGCGTTGCTTCATACGGCCGCAGGCTTTGGAAAATCTTCTCGGCCTGGGCTGCATTCGCTTCCACGGCTAACATGTGGCTGTGAAAGTTGTCGTTGAAAACCGGACCGTTGTTGTCAACGGGACGGCCCTTTTCACTCAATGCCTGGATGGCACTGGTGGCATTGGCGGCCATGGTTTGCAGAATGGGAAGCGCGTGATTGACGGCGCGTTCCTCGGTTGGGGTCAGCGGACTTTCCTGCAACTTACGCAGGTCCTGTCCGATGCGGTTGGTTTCGTCGCGAATGGCTTGCAGGTGCTCTGCGTTCCAGTCGTAACCGGTTTCCCGGTAAATGGTGTTTACAGCGTCAGCGTGGGTTTTGACCGCAGAGGTCGTGCTCTGCAAGTCCTCGAAAGTGGTTTTGTTGGCAGCCAGGGACAAGCCCGCGGTTGCCAGTGCAATCACTCCCATTGAGATGCTTTTCATAAGCATTTTTACTTCTCCTTAATTGAGTCGCCATGG
This sequence comes from Bryobacterales bacterium, assembly GCA_963752205.1. Lineage (GTDB taxonomy): Bacteria > Acidobacteriota > Terriglobia > Bryobacterales > Bryobacteraceae > Palsa-187. The sequence goes on from CAVVZG010000218.1 coordinate 5,904, forward strand.
GAGCGATTTCGACAACGTGGGCGAAATGCCTACCGGGGCATGTGTGAGCAACGTGGCTTCACTGTTTTGATGCTAACGGAAAAATTCCGTTTCAAGCAAGTGATCGGTTGTTGTAAACCCAGACTTGAACCCCAGGACTGGCTTTAGGTACTCTGGCAGGGGACCAATAGTACCTTACAAGGAGAAGATCCATGCGCACCATAAAAGTACTGGCGGCCGCGGCTGCGCTGCTCGCGTCGATGGCGGTAGCCGGGGCTCAGGACAAGGGGGGCAAGAAAAAGGGTGGCGGCATTCAGCTTCCGCCGATGATTCACGTCACCATCGCGGACTTCGCGGACGGCGGGCGGATTCCGAACAAGTACACTTGTGCGGCGAGTCCTATGAGTCCTTCGCCGGCGATTACTTGGTCGGGGGCGCCGGCGAGCACGCAGGCTTACGCGGTGATTCTGCATGATCCTGATCCGGTATTGGGCGGCTCGGCGACGAATGATGTGCTGCATTGGGCGATTTTCGACATTCCGGGCGACGCCAAGGGATTGCCCGAAGGCGTGAAGGGCGGCGACCAGGCGGATGGGTCGAAGCAGATCAATAACATTACCGGGATGCCGGCTTACTTGGGACCGTGCGCGCCTCCGGGACACGGCGATCATCACTATACGTTTGAGATTTTCGCGCTGAATGCCAAGCTGGGTTTGCCGGCGTCGACTTCGCGCGCGGATTTGATGAACGCGATGAACGGCAAGGTGGTCGCGAAGGGCGTTTACATCGGGATCTTCGGGCAGAAGTAACGCGCTTACAGACTGGCGCCGTGGGATTCTAGAAAGTCCACCATAGCTTGGCGGCCGTTGGCTAGCGCGAGGTCGAGGGGGCGCTGCTGATTTTCGGCGCGCACGTTGACGTCGGCTCCGGCGTCTGCGAGTAAGCGCGCGAATTCTACGTCGCCGCCTTGTGCTACCGAGTGCAGCGGTGTGAAGCCGCCGCCTTGGCGGGCGTTGACATCGGCTCCGGCATCGATCAATAGTTTCGCCACTGCTGGCGAGCGGCCCGCGGCGGCGGCGTGCAGCGCCATGTTGCGCGAGGCGTTCGTCGAGCAGGCGTTCACTTGCGCTCCCTTGTTCAAGAGAGCGCGCGCGGCGTCGGCATGGCCGAAATGCGCTGCCAGGTGCAGCGGGAACCAGCCGTCGGGGCTGACGGCGGTCACCAGGGAACGATTCGCGGTCAGCAGTTTTTCGATTTCCGGGGCGTCGCCAAAGAGAGCCGCGGCGAAGATGGCTAGCGTGGGATCGGCGGCGACTACTGAGTTGGCGCCCTCGCGGTCGCCGGCTCGAAAGGCTTCGTAAAGCTGCTGCATTTTAGGCCGCCTGGTTACGCGGCAGGCGCGAACACTTCTTCGGCTTTGGCCACTTCCCAGGCCAGGTGGTTGATGTAGAACAGCAGGGCGGCGGGGGGGAACTTATCGTGGAATTTGTCCCAGGCGATTTGCTGCCAGCCATCCTTGAGATAGGTGCTGACGTCGGTGTCCTTGGCGAAGAAGCCGTCTTCGTGGGGCACGCCGAGTTCATCTAGAACCGCTTTGACCAGATCCATGTGCGAGATCAGAATGGCTTGCGCGAGATCGGTGGCCAGATCCGCGTTGCCCTCTTCTTCGAGGCGCTTCCATTGGCGCGGGGCGGACTTGCGCAGGGTTTCCGCATTCAACTTGTGTAAGTGCAAGCGGGTCTTGAAAGGCTCAAACATCTGGAAGGTTTTCAGGCGTCCCAGCGAGATGGAGCGCAGGAGCTGCTCGAAGTTATCCGCACCCTGGCGGAGGAAAATGTCGGAAAGCTGCATCAACGCTATTGTAACGGACACGGCTGCTACAATCAGAGTTTGTGCGCGCGCCGGAGGGGCTGCGCCCGCATTCATACCACATGCAAAATATCATCGTTCTCGGCGCGCAATGGGGCGACGAAGGCAAAGGCAAAGTAGTGGACCTGCTGGCCGAGCACTTCGACATCGTCGCGCGCTATCAGGGCGGGCACAACGCCGGCCACACGGTTTATATCGGGGAAAAGAAGTTCGTGCTGAAGCTGATTCCCAGCGGCATTCTGCGGCCCGGGGTGCAGGCTGTCATAGGCAATGGCGTGGTGGTGGATCTGGCGGCGCTGCTGGATGAGATGGCGATGCTGGAAGCGGCCGGCATCGACGTCAGGAAGCAACTGCGCATCAGCAATCGCGCGCATGTGATTTTTCCGTTTCACCGGCTGGTGGAGAAAATGTCAGAGGCGCGGGAGAACCGGATTCCGATCGGCACCACTTCACGCGGCATCGGGCCGTGTTACGAAGACAAGACCGGGCGGCGCGGGATCCGCATCGCGGACCTGTTCGATCCCGAGAGTTTCCGCTTGATGTACGACACACTCGCAGAAGACAAGCAGACGCTAGCCGCTACGTTCAATCTGCACGACACCATCGACTATGGGCGGATCCGCGCGCAGTATGAAGAATTCGCGGAACGTGTAAGGCCGTTGGTATGCGATACGGCGGCGCTGCTCGCCAATGCGATGGCGCAAGGGAAGCGCATTTTATTTGAGGGCGCGCAGGGGACCATGCTGGATGTGGATCACGGGACGTATCCCTTTGTCACGTCCTCGAGTGCGACCGCGGGCGGGGCTTCGATTGGGACCGGCGTGCCTCCGACGAAAATCGATGGCGTTATTGGAATTTCGAAGGCTTACATTACGCGCGTGGGGTCGGGTCCATTTCCGACGGAAAGTCTGGATGGCGGCGGCGAGTTGCTGCGGCGCGAGGGCAATGAGTTTGGCGCGGTGACGGGGCGTCCGCGGCGCTGCGGATGGTTCGACGTGCCTCTGCTGCGTTACACGGCGATGGTGAATGGCTTCGACACGCTGCTGATCACAAAGCTGGACGTGCTGGATTCGCTGGCGGAAATTCCGGTGTGCACGGGCTACCGGCTGAAGGGCGCGGAGGTAACCGAGATGCCGGCGACCTATCGCGCGCTGGAGGCGATTGAGCCGGTGTATCAGAACCTGCCGGGCTGGAAAACTTCGACGCGGGGGATGACGCGGTTTGAAGATTTGCCGGCGAAGGCGCAGGCTTACTTGAAGTTTTTGGAAGAGCGCACGGGTGTTGAGATTGGCGGGGTGTCGACGGGGCCGGAGCGGAATGAGACCATCATCCGGGTGGGTTCGAAGCTCGAAAAGATGGTCGGCTAGCAATAGGGACAGTACACTCAATCCCCGGCCCATCCATCTAAGAGCCCAGGAGCAGCTTTGCCGGGGATTGAGTGTACTGTCCCTATTGCGGTTCGAACGCTAGCAGCACGTTGCCAGGCGCTCCGCCGAAGCGGGCATAGCCGGAATTTACGAAGACCATTCCGTTGACGATTACGGGGCCGGGGCCGTCTAGCGCTCCGCCGTTGGCTTTGACGCCGTTGACGGCAGAGAATTCGCGGACAGTGTTGAAATCCCACAAGACCTTGCCGTCTTCCGAAGAATAGGCGCGCAGGTGGCCGTCCATCGATCCGGAGAAGATCACGCCGGGGATCGCCGTTACGGCCGCGGACTGCGCGGGGCTGCAGCCGGGGGCGGAGGTGCAGGCGATCGGAGGAACGTACCAGGATTTGGCGCCGTCGGCCAGGCGGAGCGCAGTCAGACCGCCGCCGGCGGTGGGGTCCAGGCTGCGCACGCCGTTCTTCTGCACGAAGATCGCATCGGATGTGGCGGCGTAGAGGTTTTGGCCGTCGCTGGCCATGCCCCATTGGACGCCTCCGATCACGCCGCCTTTGCCGACTCTAGTTTGCCAGACTAACTCTCCTTTGCGATCTGGGTCGAGGGCATAGATCATGCCGCTCTTTTGTCCGGCTAGCAGCAGGTCGCGGCGCGAGGGGGTTTTGGCGAGGATGACGGAGGAGCCGAAGTCGAAGTCGGGTCCGCTGCCCTCGGGGCAGTTGGGGCCGTTGACCCCGGTGACACAGGCGGAATTGAAGGCGTCGTTCGCAGTGACTTGGCGCGACCAGGCGACGCGGCCGGTGGCGAGTTCGAATGCCATCACGGAATCGCTGCCGGAGGTGGCGGGGGGCGAGTAGTTATCGCCGGTGGCCACGTACAACAGTTTGCGCGCGGAGTCGACGGTGGGAGATCCCCAGACGCCGGCGCCGGAGGGTCCCCAGCGCGGGGTACCGACGGCGGTTTTGCCGAGCTCGCGCGGAGCTTCGGTGATGGTGTAGGTTTTCCAGATTTGAAAACCGTCGCGAATGCGCAGGGCCACTACGCTGCCGCGGAAGGTACAGCATGGATATTCGGGATTGATGGAGCGCGTTTCTTCCCAAGATGCGACGGGGACGTAGACGGTTCCGTCGAAGACGGTGGGAGCTCCGGTGAGCAGGGCGGCTTCGTGCTCTTCTACTTTTTTCTTCCAGAGAAGTTCACCGGATTCAGCTTCTACGGCATAGACGGCGCCGGTCTGGTCTCCGAAGATCACGGCGTGGCGCTTGCCGAGGGGTGCTACAGAGATGGCGGTGCGCACGGGGGCGGCGGCCTGGTACACCCACTCGAGACAACCGCTGTCGGCACGCAGGGCTTGCACCGCGCCGCTGGCGCTGCCGACGAAAACTTGTCCGCCGATGACGGCGGGCTGGGCGTAGGCGGAGATATCGCCTTCAAAAGCGTAAGCCCATTTGAGCTTCAGTCCTTTGACTTGATCGATGCTCAGGCCGGCGACGGCGGCGGGTTGGAAGCGGGCGTTGGCGGCGGTGGGGCTCCAGCCGTTCCAGGCGAGTTTGGCGGCGGAGTCCACCCTCACGGCGCGATCCTTGCAGAAGGCGGTCGGCGGGGGGCCGGGCTCGGCTCCGGGCCTGCCTAAATAGGCGGCGACAGCTTCCTTTTCGTCGCGTTTCAAAGTGTAGGCGATGGTCATCATCGCGCCTGAATTCATGACGCGGAGAATGCGCGACGCATACAGATTTTGGAGGGCGGCGCGCGGAGGAATACGCGGGCTCGGCTGGTCGTGACAGGCGGCGCAGCGTTTTTGATACAGGGCTTCGCCGGAGGGCGGGTCCGCAGCAAAAAGTGAAAGCGCTGCCGTCGGCAGCAAGGCGAGAGATATTCGTAATCGGAAGCCCATAGTCGCGCAGTCTAACATAGACCGACGGGCTGTCCGGGCATCCGGTTACTACTGTTGCTGCTTAAGAGCGGGCGGAGCCGCGGGGGTCACGGATACGGTCTCGCCTAATTCGGCTTTCTTGTATTTGGGCTCAGAAATGTAGCCTTGGATCTGGTCCTTGGTGATCTGGTTGACCACTAGCTGCACGGGCTGCGGGCGGTCCTCCAGATTGATCCAGATGGGTTCGTAGAGGTTCACGCTCTTTTTCTGCATCTGGTTGTCGTCGACGAACATGGCGAGGTCATAGGACTTGCGTTTGGTGTTGACTTTACGCAGGGACAGGCTCAGCGGGCCGACGCGTTGGAATTCTTTGGATTTGGAGAGATGGAACTCGTAGTAATTGCGTTCGCCGCGTTTTTGGAGGGCGACTACATCGTCGTGGGTGCGGCCGATGGAGCTGTTGAGTTCGTCCTTGGTCGAAGCCAGGTTACCGGAGAGTTCGTCGCGCGTGGAATCGAGTTTGCCGTTGAGATCGTCGCGAGTTTTGGTGAGGTCTTCGCGGGTGCTGCTGAGTTGTTTTTCTTGATCCGCCAAGCGCTTCTGCATCTGGGTGTAGCGGGAGTCTACGGCGGCTCGGTTCACGGGGCGCGGACGCGGGGTGGCTGCGGAGTAAATGCGAGCAGGCGGAGCCGGAACCGGCGCGGGCTGGCTCAGCTTATCGGCCATGGTTTGCATTTGCGCTTTCAACTGGGTGATGGAAGAGCTGAGCGCCTGGTTGGTGGCGTTCAGGTCATTCAACTGGCGGCGTTCGCGGGAAACGTACGCCAGGCTAAGGCCTCCTATGACGAACAGGGCCAGCAGGGCCAGACCGAGACCCCAGCGCCATCCTGAATTTTCGTGACTCTCATCGATTTCCATGGGCGAATCTCCTCCCGCGCTCAGCAGCAACTCGACTGCCAGTTCTAAACGCTTGAATTCGCTGAAGTTGATAGAGAGCCTCACGGGAAGAATTGCGGAATCGTGTAACGTTTACCATAAATCAATGGAGCATCTTCCGCGAAGGCTGGCAGTGATCGCGCTGGCGATCCTGTTCACGATGGCGCTGGGGACCGTCGGGTTCGTGGTGATCGAGGGCTATCCGGTCTTCGATGCGTTCTATATGACGCTGACTACCGTGACCACGGTAGGGTACGGCGAGATCCGGGCGCTGAGCCACGCGGGGCGGATCTTCAATTCCTTCCTGATCTCCTTCGGCGTGGTGACGATTTTCCTGGCCGTGGGGGCGATGACGCAGACGGCGATCGAGCTGGAGCTGAATCAATATTTCGGAAAGCGACGGGTTAAAAACATGATCGAGAAACTGGAAGGGCACTACATCGTGTGCGGCTTCGGGCGGCTGGGGCGCGGGGCGGCCGATGAGCTGCGGCGGTCGGGCGTGCCGTTCGTGGTGATCGATAAAGATGAAGACCGGGTGGAACGCGCCATGAAAATGGGAATGCTGAGCGTGGCGGCGGACGCGAGCAGCGACGATGCGCTGCGCGATGTGGGCATCAGCAAGGCCAAGGGTTTGATCGCTACGCTGGGTTCCGACGCGGACAACTTGTTTTTGATTCTCTCGGCGAAGTCTCTGAACTCGCGATTGCATCTGGCGGCGCGCATCGATGAAGAGGCGTCCGAGCAAAAGATGCGGCGGGCAGGGGCGGACTTTGTGTTTGCTCCTTATAACAGCACCGGTCACCGCATGGCGCAGGCGCTGCTGAGACCGCACGTGCATCAGTTCATCAATTTCGCGACGCAGGAGACGGGGCTGGACGTAAATATCGAACAGGTGCAGGTGAGCACGCGGAGTTCGTTTGCGGACCGCACTTTGGCGGAGTTGCACGCGCAGCGGGATTTGGACGTGATCGTATTGGCGGTGCGCAAGGCGGCGGGGGAGATGCTGTTTAATCCGCCTACGGAAATGGCGATCGCTGCCGGGGATCATCTGATTGTCATGGGTGCCACGGACCGGCTGCGGAAACTGGAACAGCTTTTGACGGGGACCGCGGCATGAAGGTTTTGACCGCGCAGCAGATGCGCGAGGCGGACCGGCGGACCGATCGAGCAGGGTACGCCTGCGGATGCCCTGATGGCGCACGCGGGGACGAAGGTGGTGGAGTTTCTGGAAAGCGAATTCTCCCCGTTGTCGCGGCAGCGGGTGGTGATTTTTTGCGGGAGCGGCAATAACGGCGGCGATGGGTTGGTGGTGGGGCGACTGCTGAAGACGCGCGTTGCGAGTTTGCAGGTGGTGCGGTCGACGGATACACCGGGGCCGGTGGATCGCGACGCGACCATTGTCGTGGACGCTCTGTTGGGCACGGGTTTTCGCGAGCCGGTGGAGGGGCGTTATGCGGAGTTGATCGCTACCATCAACGGGCAGTTTCCGCGCGCCAAGGTGGTGGCGGTGGACATTCCCTCAGCGATGCAGGTGCGGGCGGATTTCACGGTCACGTTCGCGGCTCCTAAGGCCGAGATGGTGCTCGATGCGCGGGCGGGGAATGCGGGGAAGTTGATCGTTGCGGACATTGGGATTCCGGCGGAATTTTTGCAAGCGGATTTGGAGTTGTCGGAGCCGCGGGATTTCGCGCCGTTGTTTCAGCCGCGGAAGCGGGACGCGAATAAGGGCGACTACGGGCACGTGCTGGTGGTGGGTGGCGCGGCCGGCAAAACGGGCTCGGTGGCGATGTCGGGGCTGGCGGCGCTGCGGATCGGCGCAGGGCTGGTTACTGTCGCGTGCGCGGATTCTTCGCACCTGGTCCCGGAATTGATGACGCAATCGCTCGATGCGGTCAGTCTGGAGCGGATGACAGTCCTGGCGATCGGGCCAGGGCTGGGGATGAATCGCGAACTGGTATCCAAGTTAACGAATGACGCGAAGATTCCGACGGTGATCGATGCGGATGGGTTGAACTCCATCGCGGGGACGGATTTTCGCGGGCGCGGGGTGGAAACGGTGTTGACGCCGCATCCGGGCGAGATGGCGCGGTTGCTGGGGACGAAGGTGGGGGACAGGGTGACGGATGCTCGCAAGTTTGCTGCGGAGCGGAACGTTTGTCTGGTGCTCAAAGGGTTTCGCACGCTGATTGCTTTTCCGGATGGGAAGGTGTGGATCAATCCCACGGGGTCGCCGTCGATGGCGAAGGGCGGGACGGGGGATGTCCTGACGGGATTGATTGCGGGATTGATTGCGCAGACGCGCGACGTCGGGCTGGCGGTGCGTGCGGCGGTGTGGCTGCATGGGCGCGCGGGCGAACTGGCGGCGGAGGAGCTGACGGAATACTGCGTGCTTGCTACCGATTTGCTGACGTATCTTCCGAGGGCAATTCGTGAAGTCGTTTGAGACTCACGGCGAGGAAGAAACGATCGAACTGGGGCGGCGGATTGCGGCTACGCTGCCGCGGCGGGCGGTGGTGCTGCTGATCGGGAATCTGGGGGCGGGTAAGACTACGCTCGCTAAGGGCATCATCAGCGGGTTGGGTGCGGGGGAGGCAGAGGAGGTGACTAGCCCCACGTTCACGTTGATACACGAGTACGGAGAGGGGCGGGTTTATCACATCGATCTGTACCGGCTGGATCGCGCGGAGGAAGTGGCGACGCTGGGGCTCGACGAGATTTTCGATCGCGAGGCGGTGGTGTTGATCGAGTGGGGGGAGCGGTTTCCGCAGTTGATGCCGGAGGCGCGCGTCGAGATCCGGCTGGAACCGGTGGGCGATGAGGCGCGGCGGATCGACATTAGAGAGCGCTAGGGCAGCCCGAGACGGTAATTCACGTTCACCACGCTGCCATGGGTGGAGATTTTGCCCAGATAGGCGGCATCGAAATTCAGGAGCGGCAGCACCAGTCCATAGGGCTGCTTGATCAAGATGTTGGTCAGGTTGACGGTCATCTTGCCAAATAACGTTGAATCCACCCGTAACGGTTCCGTTGGTTTGCGAGGGGTAAGGGTCGGGGAGAGTTTGAAAGCCGATGGAGTTCTCCACCAGCGACACGGGCGAGTACAGGTTTTCGATGTTGAGCGAGACACAGCTCGGCAGCACCAATGTGGCGGCATCGCAGGCCGTGCTGCCGGAATTGCAATTCACAGGCGGAACGATTTTCAGACTGAAGAGCACGCGCGGCTGATCTTCGACGAAGATGTTGCGGAATAGCGGCGGACTCTTCTGGCCGAACGAGGTGGTCGGAGTCATCAGCGACACGATCACCCCGTTATTCTGATCGTTCAGCGTGGAACCGGCGGTCCCCGGCGCCTCGGCGGTCCATTGGTTGGCGGTAGGGGTGATCCAGTCCGTCTTCACTACATAGAGGCCGTCGAGCAGATCGTAGTCGTCGGCCGAGTTGTTCAGCCAGCCCAGGCTGACCACGCCGCCATTGTAATTCTGCCAAACCGTGGCATTGGTCACGGTGACGTAGGAACCCCAGATCATCAGCGAATCGTCACCGCTGCGGACGAAGACGTTGGTTGCAGTGGTCGAATCCAGCAGCCGGAGACCGTCGTTGTTGCTGTTCCAACTAATGGTCTTCACATTATTCAAGGTGCTGTTAAAGAAAGGGTCTGTGGCGGCGTGATTATGGTCGGAGATAATGATGCCATCAACCACAAAGTGGTTCAGGTTGCCATTCGGATCGGATGACGTCAGAGAGTAGGCTCCGTTGTCGTCATTGCAATCGCGGCGAAGATAGTTGAACAAGCTGCCATCGAGCACGCCGGGGCCGGAGATGGTGGTGGTGTTTTTCGAGGGGGCGAACTGGAATTTTCCTTGTACCCAAGCGGTGGGTCCGAGAAAGACCTTCACGATATTGGCGGGAACCGGGTACACGTTGCTGCCTGTGCCTTCCAGTTCCACTTGGCCCTCGAAGTCCAAGGTGTCGATGGGTGAGGCGGTGACGGAGTTGGAGTCACTAAGATCGGCCCAGCTATTCACTACCTTCACGTTGTTGCCCATGGGCTCCGGGTAGGGCGGATTCAGGAAGAAGGCCAAGCCTTCGACACCGCCGCCGTCGGCGCCGCGATTCCACCACAGGATAAACTGCTCGCCCGCGAAATTGGCGGCAGTGAAGGTGGAGATTTCGACGGTGCCGTCGCTGCGGGTAGTGACGCCCGCCAGCTTGACGCTGGGCCGCAGGGACACATGATCGCTGGCTAGAAACGGCGTCGGCGTGCCGTTCAACAACTTGGTCACGCGCAGTTGCACGGTGGTATTCGCACGCGCCGGGATGCTGGTGAACGACATGGATGTGGTGTACGCGGCATAGCCGGAAACCGTGCGGTAAGGCGATCCGGTGGTCTGACCGTAGTAACTGATATAGACGGTCGCGGTAGTCCAACCCCCGTTGCCGATCTGGTATTGGACGGCATAGCTATCGGACGCGAGCGGGTAGGTTTTGCCTCCCACAACCTCTCCGTTCACCGGTGTTGGTTTTCGGTCACACTGCGCAGATGCAAGTCCGGCCAATGCGGCCAGTAAAGGCACAAAAAGAATCTGGGACGTTCTTCCACTGCCAAGGATCACACTCTTACCTCCGTTCGAGTTTCTTG
>CAVVZG010000219.1:0-7632 GCA_963752205.1 Bryobacterales bacterium
CGCATCGTCTACCAGTCCGATAACACCTCGTTTTATGTCAAGCCCGCAAATGGAGCTGGTAACGAAGAGATGCTGCTAAAAACGGGCATCAACGCACGTCCGACTGACTGGTCGCGCGATGGCAAATTCGTCGTCTACATGCAGTTCGCCGGCACTCGTGGCAACGATTTGATGCTGCTGCCCATGCAGGGCGATCGCAAACCCATCCCGTATCTGCAAACCCCCTTCAACGAAGCCGACGCCCAATTTTCGCCGGATGGAAAATGGATGGCCTACGCTTCAAACGAATCCGGGACACCGCAGGTCTACGTCCAGCCGATTCCCACCAACGGCGCCAAGTGGCAGATTTCTGCCGCGGGTGGCGACCAACCCCGTTGGCGCCGGGACGGCAAGGAGCTGTTCTATCTTTCGAGCGATGGGAAGTTGACCGTCGTACCGGTCAAGAGCGCCGCTACTTTTGAGGCAGGTCCGCCCCAAGCATTGTTCGAAATCCAACCGCTTTTCGCACCATTGTTAGGCCGCTTCGCTTACCAGCCCACAGCCGACGGCCAGCGCTTCCTGGTGCTCGCGAACACCGGTAGCACCGCGCCCCCGCCCATCAACGTGGTTCTCAATTGGCAAGCGGCCCTGAAAAAATAGGCACGTTCAGAACTGATATTCCGCCGGAGTAATACCCTTCGCCCGCAGATACATCTCCGCCGACGCCCGATGATGCGTGGTGTGATCGAACATCGCCATTACCAGTTCCAACCCCGTCATCTTCCCGTCGTCGCTAGTGTAAGTCTTCGCCAGATCCGCCGCCGTTAACTTAGAAACCGTCGCAATCGCGCCGTCGAAAGACTGCCCCACAAACGCGATCACGTCTTTCTTATTCATGGACGCCGGCTTTCGCGGAGCCGGCTTCTGCCCGCGGAACGCCGATAGATACTCGTCCAGCGCCTGCGACAAATGCACCATCTGCCCCGCAAAACTCATCTGCGGCGGCGTCAGTTTGAAATCGTAAGTCGCCTCCGGCATCTGCTCCGCCACCTTCAAAGTGAACGCGCGCGAAGTCTTTAAGTGCGCCAGCAGCGCCGCCGGGACATCGCTCTGCGCGAACGTCGGCACGGCGAAGGCCGCTATCAAGGCTATCGTGAAAGAGAGTTTGGATCGCATAAGTAAAGTATCCGCTAGCCGGCCGCCGCGGGCAAACAAATTTCCAAACACGCCCCGCCCTGCGGACGATTACTAGCCGCAATCGTCCCCCCGTGCTGCGTAATAATCCCCTCCGCCACCGTCAGCCCCAACCCCGTCCCGTGCGCGTCCAGCCGCGTCGTCACAAACGCATCGAAGATGTCCGGCAGCACATAGGCCGGAATTCCTTGCCCGTTATCTTCCACCGTCAACGCAATGGACCCCCGCTCGCGCCGCGTCCGCACCTCAATCCGCCCCGCCTTCTCGCCCGCAATCGCGTTCAGCGCGTTGCGCAGCAGATTGACGAACACTTGCAGCAGCCGGTCCGCGTTCCCTATCACGCGATGCTCCACGCCTACCTCATTTACAAACTCCACTTGCGAAGACTTCTCATCGATCGCCACCAACGCCCACGCCTCTTCAATCAGCGGACGCAACGCCGTCGGCTCCATCTGCGTCTTGCGCACCCTTGAAAAATCCACCAGGCTCTCGCTGATCCGCCGCAGCCGCTGCGTCACCCTCTGCATCCGCGCCAGCCGCTCCTGCGTATGCGAGTCCTGATTTGTCTCGATCAGCTTCTCAATCGACCCCGCCAACACCGCCAGCGGCGTATTTAACTCGTGCGCCACGCTAGCCGACAGCAATCCCAAACTCACCAACCGGTCCTGCTCTTCGATCCGCCGCAGCGCCGCCGCCAGTTCGTCTTCCCGTTTGCGCAGCGCCTCCACCGTGTCGTTGCGCGAGCGCATGATCTGCCCGATCTCATCCCCCAAGATCTCCGTCTCCGGAATCAGTTCCCCCTCCCGGTCCCCCGCCTGCGTCGCCGAATCCGCGCTTAACATCCGCCGCAGTGGACGATAAACGTACCGCGGCATGATCACCGCCTCCAGCAAAATCACCGCCAGCATATATAGGATGCCCAGTACCAAAAACAACCGCACCCGCGCCTGCGTCAAAGCCGACCGTTGCGATTGCCCCGCCGTCTGCGCCGTCACCCCGGTATTCCGCTCCACACCTACCTGATGAACTCCCGTATCCGTCACCAACTGCTCATAAAGCGGAATTAAAGTGAAATAAGCCGTAGTCGTCAAAACCAGGAAAAACAGGTTATGCAGCACCATCAGCTTCGGCCGAACCTTCAGGTTCCCGAACAACCGCCCGACCATCTCGATTTTCCTGTTAAACAAGAATTTTTACTCCGGTTGCGCAACAGATGCCGTTATGGTAGAAATATTGTTGGCCCCCACAAGTAAGTACCAAGGCATTTGAGAGCCGGAGATCAACACTCGCAATGGCTGTTATCTTTCCGAAGTCTTCTGACATCATTCTAAAAGTCGCAGGTATCGTAGTCGGCATTGGCGCCGTGCTTGGCGCCGCCGCTTATACCTATTACACCTACCCGACGGTAATCGATACAGGATACCAGCCGGTCCAGCCCGTGCCCTACAGCCACAAACTGCATGCCGGCCAGCTTGGACTCGACTGTTACTACTGCCATTCCACTGTCTACAAAGCCGCCTTCGCCGCGGTACCGGCAACTAGTACTTGCATGAACTGCCACACCCAGGTGAAGAAGGATAGCCCGCGCCTCGAACCCGTGCGCCAAAGCTACGCCACCGGCAAACCGGTTCAGTGGGTGCAAATCCATCGCCTACCCGACTACGTCTATTTTAATCACTCGGCGCACCTCTCAGCCGGCGTAAGCTGCGTGAGCTGCCACGGCCGCATTGACCAGATGATCGAAGTCCATCAGGAGAAGCCGCTCAATATGGCCATGTGCCTCGAGTGCCACCGCGACCCCGCGCCGAACATTCGCCCCGCGAATCTAGTCACCAAACTCGACTGGGTCCCCGATCGCGATCCCAGAGAAATCGGCGCCGAAATCGTCGCTCAAAAGCATTTAGAACCTCCCACCAACTGTTCGGGGTGCCACCGATGAGTTTGATCAATATCCAGACCCCCAACGTCACTGGGAAAAAGTATTGGCGCAGCCTCAACCAACTAGCTGACACCAAAGAATTCCACGATTGGGTCCACCATGAATTCCCCGCGAACGCCACCGAAATGCTGGACGGCAACTCCCGCCGAACGGTATTAAAGCTGATGGCCGCGTCCTTCGGACTGGCTGGTCTAGCCGCCTGCAACCGCCCCGTAGAACACATCCTTCCCAACTCCGCCGGCACCGAAGCCGACAACTATCTCCCCGGCGAACCCTTCCACTTCGCCACCGTGATGAGCATCGGCGGCCACGTAACCGGCCTGCTGGTAGAAACCCACGACGGCCGACCCACCAAGATTGAAGGAAATCCGGACCATCCGCATAGTCTGGGAGCCGCCACCGCCATCCAGCAAGCAATTGTTCTCGGGATGTACGACCCCGACCGCTCGGCGAAAGTTCTGCAAGGCGGAAAAGAATCGACGTGGCCAGCTCTCGAAGCCGCCGTGCAAAAGTTGTCCCTAGGCGATGGCGCCGGCCTTCGCTTCCTAAGCGGCTTTATCTCGTCCCCGACGCTAGACGCGCAACGCACCGCAGTCCTGAAGAAATTCCCGAAAGCCAAGTGGGTAGAATACGAAGCCCTCTCGCGCGACAACGAACTAGCCGGAGCCAGCATGGCCTTCGGCCAGCCTTTATACGCGCATCCCAAATGGGACAAAGCCAAAGTGGTCGTCTCGCTAGATCACGATTTCCTGAATCTGGACGCCCCCACTCCGTTCTTCACGCTGGCATTTTCAAAGCGCCGCCGCGTAGGCTCCGAAGAAGATCTCGACAAGATGAACCGCTTGTACGCCGTTGAGAGCCAGTTCTCGCTCACCGGCGCCAACGCTGATCATCGCCTGCGCATGAAGGGCTCCGACGTCCTCCAGTTCGCGACCGACCTAGCCGCAGCCTTGGGCGCGATGCCCGGCCTGAACGTAGTCAATAACGGTGGCGCCGACAAGCGCGCCAAGTTCCTAGCCGCTGTAGTGAAAGATTTGAAAGCGGCGGGCCCCGAAGCCCTGGTAGTAGCCGGCCCGCGCCAACCCGCCAGCGTAAACGCCCTCGTCGCGCTGATCAACGAAAAGCTAGGCAGCGCCTGCGTAACCTACACCAAGCCCGTCATCGATAAATCCACCTCCGGCGTCGACGCCCTGAAGTCCCTAACGTCCGAAATGTCCGCCGGCCAAGTTTCCACGCTTGTCATCCTAAGCGGCAACCCCGTCTACTCCGCCCCCGCCGACCTCCAATTCCCCGCAGCGCTCTCGAAAGTAGCAACCTCCATCCACCTGGGCGCCGAAGAAGACGAAACCGCCGCTGCGGCAACCTGGCACATCCCCGAAGCCCACATCCTCGAATCCTGGGGCGATGAAGCCAGCTCCGAAGGAGCAGCCGCCATCCAGCAGCCCATGATCGAGCCGATGTACGGTGGCAAAACCTCCGCGGAAATCGTCAACTGGGTGACCACCGGCAAATTCACCAAGTCCCACGACCTCGTCAAGAGCTTCTGGCTAGCCCAATTCACTGGCGACAAAGACCAAGCTTGGCGCAAAGCCTTGCACGATGGCGTAGTAGCCGCGTCCAAAACCGTCGACCCCATCAAAGTCACCGTCGACTCCAAGAAATTAGCCACCGCCTTAGCTGCCGAATCGAAAACCGCCGCCAGCGGAATTGAAGTCGGCTTCTACCCGAGTTCTGCCACGTGGGACGGCCGCTACGCTAATAACGGCTGGCTACAAGAAGCACCGGATCCGATCTCAAAACTAGTCTGGGGCAACGCCGCCATGATCTCCCCCAAAATGGCGCGCGACAAAAATCTAACCGACGGCGACGTAATCTCGCTAAGCAGCGGCAACGTCAAATTGGAAGCCCCGGTAATGGTCCAGCCCGGCCACGCCGACGATGCTGTCTCCATCTCCCTCGGCTACGGCCGCGAAAAATGCGGACGCGTCGGCAAAGACGTCGGCGCGAATGCCAACCTCATCCGCACGAGCGATGGTTTCTACTTCGCGCAAGGCTTCGCCCTCGCCGCTACCGGCAAACGCGAAACACTAGCCACCACCCAAGAACGCGGCACCGGCGACGAGCAACACGGCCGCCCATTAGCCCGCGAAGTTGCCCTCGACGAATACAAAAAGAATCCGAAATCCATCGAGGAGATGTCGGAAGTCCCTGAAATCCATTCCATCTACCCCGAGTTCACCTACGACAAAGGAAACCAGTGGGGCATGGCCATCGACCTCACCTCCTGCACCGGCTGCAACGCCTGCGTGCTCGCCTGCGTCTCCGAAAACAATACGCCCGTCGTCGGCAAGGATCAAGTTCTGCGCGGCCGCGAAATGCACTGGATCCGCATGGACCGTTACTACTCCGGAGACGAAAACGACCCCGAAGTAGTCGAGCAGCCCATCCCCTGCATGCAGTGCGAAAACGCCCCCTGCGAAAACGTCTGCCCCGTGCAGGCCACCTCGCACAGTCCCGAAGGCCTCAACGACATGGCGTACAACCGCTGCGTCGGCACTCGCTATTGCTCGAACAACTGCCCCTTCAAGGTGCGCCACTTTAACTTCCTCAACTTCCACAAACACGAGCCGGAGCTTGTCGGCCTGGTCTACAACCCCGACGTCAGCGTCCGTATGCGCGGCGTCATGGAAAAGTGCACCTATTGCGTGCAGCGCATCGAAGAAACCAAAATCAAAGCCAAGCGCGACGGCCGCCGCGAGATCAAAGACGGCGAAATCAAAACCGCTTGTCAGCAAACTTGTCCCGCTGAGGCCATCGTGTTCGGAAATATCAACGACCCCAATAGCCGAGTAGCCAAACTGAAGAAGCAGGAACGCAACTACGCCATGCTGGCCGAACTCGGCATCAAGCCGAGAACCACCTACCTGGCGAAATTGCGCAATCCCAACCCGGAGCTAACTGCATGAGCGCGGTCCTGCAAGATCCGCAATTGATGGAAGTCAATCCGCCGCTAGTGCGGAGCGAAGACTATCACGATTTAACAGAACAAATCAGTGTGATCGTCGAAGGCGACGTCGTAAAGACGCCGCTCAAGTACTGGATCACGCTAGCCATCACCGCCTCCGTCACCGGAGTGCTCGGCCTGATGCTCGCGTATCTGGTCTCGACCGGCATCGGTGTGTGGGGCAACAACCGCCCCATCGGCTGGGCCTGGGACATCACCAACTTCGTCTTCTGGATCGGTATCGGCCACGCCGGCACTCTGATCTCGGCGATCTTGTTCCTGTTCCGCCAGAAGTGGAGAACCTCCATCAACCGCTCCGCTGAAGCCATGACGCTCTTTGCCGTCATGTGCGCCGGCATCTTCCCCTTGTTCCACACCGGCCGCCCCTGGCGCGCCTACTGGCTCTTCCCGATTCCCAACACCGATCTCAACCTGTGGCAGAACTTCCGCAGCCCGCTTATCTGGGACGTATTCGCCGTCTCCACCTACTTCACCGTGTCGCTGCTCTTCTGGTTCACCGGCTTGGTCCCCGATCTGGCCACGCTGCGCGACCGCACCACCAGCAAACTCAAGCAGTACATTTTCGGCGCCTTGAGCCTGGGCTGGCGCGGCTCCGCCCGCCACTGGAGCAATTACGAAAAAGCCTACCTGATCCTGGCCGGCCATCTCGACGCCGCTAGTGCTCAGCGTCCACAGCATCGTGAGTTTCGACTTCGCAACGTCGGTCATCCCCGGCTGGCACACGACGATCTTCCCCCCGTACTTCGTCGCCGGCGCCATCTTCTCCGGATTCGCGTGCGTCATGACGCTCCTGCTCATCGCCCGCTGGACCCTCAACCTGCAGAACCTGATCACCATGAAGCATCTCGAGAACATGAACAAGATCATCCTGGTGACCGGTTCAGTGGTCAGCTACGCCTACGCTACCGAATTCTTCATCGCCTGGTACAGCGGCAACATCTACGAGCGCTTCACCTTTCTCAACCGCGCCTTCGGACCCTACTGGTGGGCCGCGTGGTCCATGTACACCTGCAACTTGCTAATCCCGCAGCTTTACTGGTTCAAGAGCATGCGCAACAACCTGTGGGTCATGTTCATCATCAGCATCACCACCAACATCGGCATGTGGTTCGAGCGCTTCGTCATCATCGCCACCAGCCTGACGCGCGACTTCTTGCCCAGTTCTTGGGGTTACTTCCATCCCACCTATGTGGACATGCTCACCTTCGCCGGCACCATCGGTTTGTTCCTCACGCTGTTCCTGATCTTCGCGCGCTTCCTACCAATGATCGCCATCTCGGAAGTGAAAGGCGTGCTCGCCGTACAGAAACACACCTTCAAGGATGAGGAGGTCGTCGCCCATGACCTTAGATGAACTAAAAGACAAAATCGGCATCGGCGACGACAAGGTCTACGCCGCCATGGGTGCCTTCGATAATCCCGACGACCTGGTCGAAGCCGGACGAAAGATCCGCGAGATGGGTTACACCAAGCTCGACGCCATGTCGCCTTTTCC
>CAVVZG010000220.1:0-10080 GCA_963752205.1 Bryobacterales bacterium
GTCGGAAGTTCGGCGGCCACGGTTTGTTGATCGTAGAAGAAATCTCGACCGCGCCGTTGGACGCAGCAAGACGAATACGGAACAGGGGATTTAGTCGGACCGTAGTCGTTTGTTCCAGTCCTCTGAAGATGTCACAATGAGAGACTTCAGGCTGGCTTCAACGTTGCGGACAACTCGGTCCGCGGCGTAGAGCTTCTTGATCTACGTGGTTTGCTTTCCGGTGTGTGATCTGATTTATTCCGGACGAGTGCGCGATCCAAAGAGACTGGGCACACTTCCGGTGTGCTCGCATCTCCTCCATCCACGACCCTTGCAGAGGAAGGACGTAGGTCAGGGCTCTCATTTTTCCTGGCGCCAACGGATGCTCCGCGCTCGAGTCCCGCGAGGTACGGGGAGTAGCTCACAGGGAAACTGGAGACCAAAATTCAAGCCCAGATCAGATCGCCGCTGACGACAGACAGGTCCTTCGCTGCGCTCAGGATGACAAAATAGATGTTAGCGATAGGCATTTTTCCACCGTAGAAGACGATGAGAGCGATAGGGCTGATGACCGGCGGCCTTGGCGGCTCCCTCGCGGCCGCTGGTGATTACTTTCCGGGGAAGCGATCTGAATGTTTCTCTATCGCTGCGTTCGCTGGCGGGGCAGTGGTTGTCGCAAATCGCGGCGCTGCGTGCCGGGCGGATCGTGTGCGTCAGCCGCCAGTTGCGGGAACGGTTGTGGTGGCGGCGGGGCAACGTCGTGATTTTACCGAGCGGCGTCGATCCGGAAGTATTTTGTCCGGAACCGAGGTCGCAACCACGGCAGCGGCTGGGTTGGAGCGACGACGAGCGCGTGGTGTTATTCAACGCGGGGCATGATCCGGCCACCAAGCGGCTGGACCTGGCGAGGGAGGCGCTGGCGCTCACGCAGGGTCTATTGACCCGCGTACGCATGGAGGTGTTGGACGGCGCGACCGCTCCCGAGCGGATTCCGGAATTGCTGAATGCCGCGGACTGTTTGTTATTGACCAGCGACCGGGAGGGATCGCCCACTGTGATTCAAGAAGCGCTCGCCTGCAACCTCCCGGTGATTAGCGTGGAAGTCGGCGATACCGTGGAGCGGCTGCGGGGGGTGCGCCGCTCGGCGATCGTGCCGCGCGAGGCCGCGGCTATCGCCATCGAATTGGCGCGGGTATTGAGAAAGCCCACGCGGAGCGACGGGCGGCGCAAGGTGGGGGAATTTTCGGCGCAGCGGATTGCCGGCGAGCTGCGGCGGATCTATGGCGAACTCGCCGGGGCTCCCGCGAAAGATACGGCATGGAATATTTCACCTTATTAGGCATCGCGACTGTAGTGATTGCGGCGCTGGCTGCGGCGCTCTACCGGCAGCGTAGGGACGTGGGGCTGGTGGTGGGGATCGCGGCGCTGTACTACTGGTCGCTCTACGGAGCGTGGTCGATTGTCATCGACAAAACGGGCGGATTCAGCGGGCAACATTACCAATACCTGGAATATAAAATGTTCCCGATCGCGCTCGACGGGCGCTACCTGGTGACGCTGGCGCTGTATGCGGGATTCATCATCCTAGTGGAATTGACGCTGCTGGCGGCGCTCTCGCGGCGGCGGCCACGGCCGATTCCGCGGCTGGTGCTGCGGCACGAGGCGATTTTGCTGGCGGGGTTCGCGGCGGGGATCGTCAGCTACTTGGTGATCCGCGACAAACTCAGCATGGCCGCGGCCATTAACACGTCGGCCTATTGGTACACGCGCTCCCAGGGCGATCAGTGGTTCACGCTGCATCAGGTTTTGAACCGGGTGGCGCTGATTCCGCCGGCGATTGGGATGGCGACGCTGGCCGCCGGAAGACGGTCGCGATATTTCGTGAACGTTGAGCGGCGCTATACCTGGCCTGCGTATCTGTTGCTGGCGGCGGGGATGGGCGCTTTCACCTTTGTTCTGGGAAATAAGAACGAGGTATTGACGGCGTTGCTGGCCGGGGTGCTCACTTACGCGGGGTCGCTCGCGCGGCCGCGGTGGTGGAAGATCGGACTGGCGCTGGCGGCGGGCGTGTGGTTTTTGGCGGCGGTGGATTTTTTCCGCGCTTCGCCGATCACGCAGATCGGCGCGGCGGTGCTGGCGCGGGGGCAGGATTCGGACGACGTCAGCCATTTTGTCACCACCAGCAACGAGGCTTTTGCGGCGCACTTTTCGCTGTACGGCGTGCTGGCTTCGGAAACGGAGCCGAAGTTTGGCTACAGCCTTTACAGTCTGGCTTGTTCGGTGATTCCGCGGGTGCTGTGGCCGGAGCGGCCGCGCGATATTTATCTGTACTACAGCGAGAGCGTGGGCACCATTCAGAACCAGGGTTACTCGCTGCACCACGCCACCGGCTGGTATCTGAATTTCGGCTACGCGGGCGTGGCGGTGGGCGCGGTAGTGCTGGGATTGTTGTGGGCTGCCTGCTTGAACGCGCATCAGAAAATCCGGCGGCGCTCGGGATTGCTCTATCGCTTGTTCGCGACGATCGCGCCGTGGGTGATGGTGGCGGGGTTGCCGCCCCTGATTCGCGCCGGGCCGGAAGGGTACAAGGGCCTGATCCTGGAAAGCTTCTTGATTCCCGTCGGTGTGCTGGTGTTTGCCTGCCGGGCGAAGATCGCGAAGCCATGAAGCCATTTCTATCCGTGCTAATTCCGTGCCGCAACGAGGTACGGTCACTGGGACGGTGTCTGGCGTCGATCATCGCGAGCGACTATCCGGCGGAGCGCATGGAGGTGCTGGTGGTCGATGGCGCGAGTACCGATGGCACTCGTGAGGTGATCGCCGACTGGGCGGCGGCGCATTCCTGCATCCGCAGATTGGAAAATCCCGCGGGTTTGACGCCGGTTGCGCTGAACTTGGGCGTGGAGGCGGCGCGCGGGGATGTGATCGCGCGGGTGGATGCGCATGCGGCGCTGGGGATCGGCTATCTGACGCGCGCCGTCGAGTATCTGGAAGCGAGCGGCGCCGATCACGTGGGCGGGGTGATGCGCACTCGTGCGCAGCGCGATGGGCCTTGGGCCGGGCCGGTAGTGGCGGCGCTCACACACCCTTTTGGCGTCGGGGGAGCGAAATTTCGCACCAGCCGTGCGGAATCTGGAGAGGAACCGCGCTATGTAGACACTGTATTTTGTGGATGCTGGCGGCGCGAGGTATTCGAGCGGGTGGGCCGCTTCAATGAACAGTTGGCGCGCGGCCAGGATATGGAATTCAACCAGCGTTTGCGGCGCGCCGGCGGCAAAATTCTGCTGGCTCCCGAGTTGGTAGTCGAGTATTACGCGCGCGCGGAATTGTGGCCCTATGCAAAACACAACTGGAGCAATGGGGTGTGGGCCGTGCTGCCCTTCGCTTATTGCAAGGCCGTGCCGGTGCGGGCGCGGCATCTGGCGCCGCTGGCGTTAGTGGTGGCGATTCTGATCACGCCGTGGACGGCGGCGGTTTACGCGGCGGCGAATCTGGCGGCCTCGGCGCAGGTGGCGTGGGCGGAGCGGAGCTGGCGCTATTTGCTGCAGATGCCGGTGGCTTTCGCCAGTCTGCATCTGCCCTACGGCGCGGGTAGTTTGTGGGGCGTGTTGCGAGTGCTGGCGATGCGCCTGGGAGGGAAGGTTCCATGAGTGCGGGTAAAGCGGCGCTGGCCGCGAATTTTTCGAGCGTTACAGAACAGCCCCGGCAGGGCGCGACGCGCATCCAGATGTCGATGCTGCGGACGCGCTATGGCTGGGCGGCGGAGCACGCGGCCGGTAAAGATGTCCTGGAGGTGGCGTGCGGAGCCGGGCTGGGATTGGGATGGCTCGCGCAACGGGCGCGCCACGTCGAGGCCGGCGATATCGACCCAGAGAATTGCCGCATCGCACGGGAGACGTATCGCGCGCAGTCGAATATTCGCGTGGAGCGGATGGATGCAATGGATCTGCCTTTCGGCGATGGCTCCTTCGATGTGGCCCTGCTATTCGAGGCCCTGTATTACCTGACGGATCTGGGGCGGTTCCTGGTGGAAGCGCGGCGCGTGCTGCGGCCCGGCGGCAGGCTGCTGATTTCGACGGTCAACAGTGAATGCGATGGGTTCCATGCGAGTCCTTTACACACCCGCTATTGGACTGCCGCGGAATTGCAGAAGGCGCTCGCGCAAGCTGGATTTGCCGTGCAGGTGTCAGTGGCCTTCCCCCAGGCCAGTGGGGCGCGGAACCGCCTAAAAACAATCGCCGCGCATTATGGATGCCTACCGCAGACGATGCGCGGCAAGGCGGTGTTGAAGCGTATCTTCTATGGGCCGCTCGATCGTATTCCGTCGCGACTGGAGCCAGCGGGGTCTAGGGAGCGCATGATTCCTGTGGAGCAAGCTAGCGGAGTCACGCGTTACCGCAACCTCTATTTCGAAGGCCGGAGGGCTGCATGACGCCGGCGCTGGCGCGGGAGGTGCCGTTTTTTCCGTATCCACAAGCGTTCTTGGCGGAGGAAGAGGATCTGGTTGAAATCTTCCGCGACGTCGGCCGGCGCGGGGCTTTCGTGATGCAGGAGGACTTGCGACGGTTCGAAGTGAATCTGGCGAGATTCCTGGGGGCTTGGCGGGTGCTGGGAATCGCGAACGCAACCGACGGATTGCTGATTGCTTTGCTGGCGGCGGGGGTCAAGCCAGGGTCGGAAGTGATCTTCAGCTCACACACGATGGTGGCGACGGCGTCGGCGATTCACTTTGCGGGCGCGATCCCGGTGCCGGTCGAATGCGGCGCGGATCATTTGATGGATGCGGCGGCGGTAGAGGCTGCGATCACGCCGCGGACGTCCGCTATCTTGCCGACGCATCTCAACGGCCGCACGGCGGATATGGAGGCGTTGGGGAAGCTGGCATCGCAGCATGGCTTGTTGTTGGTGGAGGACGCCGCGCAGGCGCTGGGTTCGCGTTTTCGCGAGCAATGCGCGGGAACTTTCGGCGCGGCTGCCGCGGTCAGCTTTTTCCCGGCGAAAGTGTTGGGTTGCCTGGGCGACGGCGGCGCTGTGATTGCGAACGACGAGCGCGTGGGCGAGCGCGCGGCGGCGCTCCACGATCACGGCCGCGATGCGCAGGGAAACGTGGCCGGTTGGGGATTCAACTCGCGTCTGGATAATCTACAGGCGGCGATTCTGGATTACCGGCTGCGGAAATACGAGGCTGTGATTGCGCGGCGGCGGGAGTTGGCGCGGGGCTATCACGCGGCTCTCGAAGGCTTGGGTGAAGTGGTGCGGCCGCCTGCTCCAGATTCTGATACAGCTCACTTCGATGTGTACCAGAACTATGAGATCGAAGCTGAACAGAGGGAGGGGCTGCGCGAATTTCTAGCGGCGCGTGGTATCGGAACGCTGCTGCCCTGGGGCGGGAAGGCGGTCCATCAATGGGAGGCGCTGGGCTTCGAGACGCGCTTGCCAGCCACCGAGAGGTTGTTTGAGCGGGTGCTGCTGCTGCCGATGCATGCTGGGCTTTCGAACGATGATGTCCAGACGGTGGCCGCCGGGGTGCGCGAGTTTTATCGGGGGCGGGCGTGAAGAACAGCACCGGATGGCTCCTCAACCGTTGGGAGACGATGACGCTGATCCGGCGCGCCGAGGAGCGCATCGCGGGGATGGTCGAGTCGGGCGAAGTGGGCTGCCCGTGTCATCTATATATCGGGCAGGAGGCGATTGCCGCGGGGGTGTGCGCGGCGCTGCGTCCGGAGGACACGGTGTGGGGAGGGCATCGTTCGCACGGGCACTATCTGGCAAAAGGCGGGTCGCTCGCCGGGCTCTTCGGCGAGGTGCTGTTGAAAGCCAGCGGCTGTGCGGCGGGGCGTGGCGGGTCCATGCACTTGGCGGCGCCGGAGGCCGGTATTTTAGGCACGGTGCCGATCGTCGCGGGAACGGTTCCGTTGGCGGCGGGCGCGGCGTTTGCCTACAAAATGCGCGGTGAGGATACCGTGGCGGTCGCATTTTTCGGCGACGGCGCTTTGGAGGAGGGGCACGTGCATGAGTCCATGAATCTGGCGGCGCTGTACCGGCTGCCTTTGCTTTTGATCTGCGAAAACAATCTGTACGCCAGCCATTTGCACTGGAGCGAGCGGCGCGTGGCGGACAATCTCGATCGCGCCGGCGAGTTTCATTCCGTGCCCGGAGAGAGCGTCGACGGCAATGACGTGGAGGCAGTGTACGAGGCGGCGCGGTCCGCGGTCGAGCGGGCGCGGCGCGGCGCTGGGTCCGACGTTGATCGAGTGCCGGACGTTTCGCTGGCGGGGACACGTGGGCGCGAGTTTCGATCTCGATGTCGGGGTGGAGCGGCGCGGCGAACTGGCCGAGTGGCTGCCGCTCGATCCGTTGCAGCGGCTCACGGATCAATTGATGGAACGCGGGGTAGCGGATTTGGCTCTGCGCGAGCAGGCGATCGGCGAGCGCATCGGCGGCGCGGTGGAGGCGGCATGCGCACACTAACCTACGCGCAGGCGATTCGCGAGGCGCACGCGCAGTTGCTGGCGCTCGACCCGCGCGTGTTCGTCATCGGGCAGGGCTTGTGGAGTCCGTGGTACGCCGGATCGAGCTTGGAGGGACTCGACCGCGAATTCGGCTGCGCGCGGGTGGTGGACACGTCCGGTGTCGGAGAACGCGGTGACGGGGATGGCGGTGGGCGCGGCGCTGGCCGGCTTGCGGCCCATCGTGTTTCATCCGCGCATGGATTTCATGCTGCTGGCGATGGACCCGATCGTCAATCAGGCGGCGAACTGGTCGTATTTGTTTGGACGGGACAAAGCGGCGTGCCGCTGGTGATTCGCGCGGTGATCAATCGCGGGGGCGAGCAGGGCGCGCAGCATTCGCAGGCCTTGCACGCGATGTTCATGCACGTGCCGGGCTTGAAAGTGGTGATGCCGGCGACGCCTTGCGACGCCGAAGGGATTGCTGATGGCGGCGTTGGAGGATCCGGACCCGGTCCTTTATATAGACGACCGCTGGCTGTATGGCGAGTCCGGCGAAGTGCCCGTCGAACCGTTTACGGTTGCGATCGGCGAGGCGATAGTGCGCCGGCGTGGGTCCGACGTGACTTTGATTGGAGTCTCCTGGATGGCGGCCGAGTGCGTGCGTGCGGCTGCGCTGCTGGAACGCGAAGGGATTGATGCTGAGGTCATCGATCTGCGGACATTGAAACCCTGGGATCAGGAATTGGTTGCGGCAAGTGTGTCGCGCACGGGGCGGGCCGTGGTGGCCGATGGAGGATGGCGCACGGCGGGGGCGTCGGCCGACATTGCGGCGGAGGTGACGGAGCGCTGTTTCCATGATTTGATCGCTCCGGTCGCGCGGGTAACGCTGCCCGACGCGCCGGCGCCGGCGAGGCGCGCTGAGGAGCGAGCGTACTATCCGGGAGCGGAACAGATTGCGTCGGCAGCCCGCGCGTTGCTCGAGCCGAATGTGAAACGGGCGGTGGCATGAAACGCCTTGTGGATATTTCGCTGGCCGGTTGCGGGCTCTTGCTATTGCTGCCTGTGCTCCTGGCGATCGCGGCTACCGTGTGGGCCGAAGACCGCGGGTCGCCCTGGTATCGCGGCGTCCGCGTGGGACGGCACGGCAGTGAATTTCGCATGTTGAAATTTCGCAGCATGCGGCCGGATGCCGCGCTGACGGGAGTGAATTCCACGGCGTCAGGCGACGCGCGTATCACACATGTTGGGCGCTTCCTGCGCGCGTGGAAGCTCGACGAACTTCCGCAGTTATGGAATGTGCTGACGGGTGACATGAGCCTGGTGGGTCCGCGGCCGCAGGTGCCGGAAGAAGCGGCGCTGTATACGCCCGACGAACTAGGGATGCTCAACGTTCGGCCGGGTATTACGGACCTTGCGTCTATCGTGTTTTCCGACGAAGGCGAGATCCTGGCGGGGAGCCCGGACCCGGATTTGCTCTATAACCAGACAATTCGGCCATGGAAGAGCCGGTTGGCGTTGTTGTACGTCGATCACGGTTCCTGCGCGGCCGACTTCGGGATCCTGGCGTGGACCGCCGCTGCGCTGGTCTCACGGCGCTGGGCGCTGGCTCGAATTGGAAAACTTTTGCAAGCCTGGCAAGCAGGCCAACCGCTGCTGCGCATGGCTGGCCGAACAACGCCGCTATTGGCATATCCACCGCCGGGAGCGCGTGCGGTGGTGTCGCGCGATCGGGTGAAAACCGCATGAAGACCGCTCTTGTGCGGCACCGGCGCACCACCTCGGCGGTGTTTCACGCGTTGGTGGTGGCAGCCGCGTTCGTCACCGCGTTTTTGCTGCGCTTTGAATTCACGCTCGACACGCATTACGCCCGGATGTTGCTGGGGGGCCTGCCGGTCGTCATCGCCCTGAAGCTGGCGGTGTTCCGCGGCTATGCGCTGCGCGATTTGCCGTGGCGCTATATCGGGATTGAAGGCGTGACTCGCATGGTGGCGGCCAATGCGACTGCGAGTCTCGCGGCCGCGCCGCTGCTGCGCTGGCAATTGGGCTCCGGGTTCCCGCGGTCGATTCATGTGCTGGATTTTCTGCTGTGCCTGGCCTTCATGACGGGAGCGCGGCTGGCGGTTCGCCTGCATTTCGAACCGAGCCGGGGGGCGGGAAGCCGCCGCATCCTGATTTACGGAGCAGGCCGCGCCGGTGTCACCTTGCTTTCAGAAATTCGCGAGCATCCAGAGCTAGGCTATGAAGTCGCCGGATTTCTGGACGACAGTCCGTTGAAGCGCGATCTGCGGATGCGCGGAGTGCGGGTGTGGGGCGGCCGCGCGGTGTTGGCCGAGGCCGTTCGTCGCGAGCGCATCAGCGAGATCTTGCTGGCGCTGCCGGCGGCGCCGGGAACGGAGATCGTGGCGATTCTGGAACAGTGCCGTTCGGCCCGGGTAGCCACACGCCGGATTCCGCCGCTCGCCGAACTGATCGCAGACCGGGTGCTGATGGGACAGATCCGCGAAGTGCGGCTGGAGGATTTGCTGGGGCGTCCTGCGGTTCGGCTGGAGGAGAGCGGCATCCGCTCGGGCCTGGCCGGCAAAGTGGTTTTGGTGACCGGCGCGGGCGGCTCCATTGGGAGCGAATTGTGCCGGCAGATTGCGCGTTTCCAGCCAGCCGCGATCGTAGGACTGGATCAATCCGAGACCGCGCTATACCACATCGATCAGGAAATGCGCGAACGTTTTCCGCAAGCGGAGTTCCGCGCGGAGGTGGGCAGCGTCCAAAACCGGCGGCGGCTCGCGGAGATTTTTCGCGAACAGCGGCCGCACGCGGTCTATCACGCCGCGGCGTATAAGCACGTGCCCTTAATGGAAGCGCACCTGTTCGAGGCCGTCGAAAACAACATCTTCGGTACGCATGAGGTTGCGCATGCCGCGCGCGACGCCGGCGTCAAAACGCTGGTGCTGGTCAGCTCCGATAAGGCGGTGCGGCCGGCCAGCGTCATGGGCGCGACTAAACGCGTGGCCGAACTGGTGTGTCTCGCCGCGGGCCAAGAGGAGTCGCGCACGCGATTCCTGGCGGTGCGCTTCGGCAATGTGCTGGGCTCGAACGGCAGCGTGATCCCGCGCTTCCAGCGGCAGATCGCGGCCGGGGGGCCGGTGACGGTCACGCATAGAAATATGCGCCGTTACTTCATGACCATTCCGGAGGCGGCCCAACTGGTGCTGCAGGCGGCGGCCCTGGGCACAGGCGGAGAAGTGTTTGTGCTCGACATGGGCGAGCCGGTGCGCATTCTGGATCTGGCGCGCAAGATGATCCTGCTGAGCGGGCTGCGGCCGGACTCCGATATTCAGATCGAGTTCAGCGGCATTCGGCCGGGAGAAAAATTGTGCGAAGAGCTGAGCGCCTATGAAGAAGATACGCTGCCCACGCGGCACGCGCAGATCCGGGTTTTTTCCGGGAAAGGAGTTGCGCGCGACGTTTTTTCGCGGTGCCTCGAGGACTTGCGTTATGCGGTGGAGGTCCGCGATGCGGCAGCGGCGGTGTGCGCGATGCAGGGCCTGATCCCGGAATATCAGGCGAGCTGCCTGGCGGCGCCGCGCGCTATCGCGCGGGCAGTTTAGCGCAGGGAATAATTGTGGATCGCGAGAGCCCCGGTGGCGCCAGC
>CAVVZG010000221.1:0-11299 GCA_963752205.1 Bryobacterales bacterium
CGAATCTAGCAATGCTGTTTCTTCACCGCACTCGTAGGCGCCAGCGCCGCTGTGGGTGCAAAGATCGAACTCGAAGCCCGTGCCGGCGACGTTTTTCCCGAGATAGCCCTTGGCGTAGGCTTCGTCGATGGCGCGATCCATCTTTTCGATCAGGTAGCGGTATTCGCCGCGTATATAGAGGTAGCCTTTGTGCGCATCGACGGCCAAGCCCGCAATCAGAATGCCTTCGATCAATTGGTGCGGATCGTACTCCATCAGAAGGCGATCTTTGCAGGTGCCGGGTTCACTTTCATCCGCGTTGATGACGATCACGCGCGGCTTGGGGGAAGTGCGGGGGACGAAACTCCACTTGAGTCCGGTCGGGAAGCCAGCGCCGCCGCGGCCGCGTAGACCGGAGGTTTTCACTTCTTCAACGATGGCCTCGGGCGTCATCTCTTTGGCTTTGAGAAACGCCTTGTAGCCATCGTTCTTCAGATAAACGTCCAGCGTTTCGGAGCCTTCGATGGCGAAGTTCTTGCTGACAACGCGGGTCTCTAGCGGGCTCGGTTGGTTGAAAAGTTGCTTCGCCATTACGCCTTCCTCAGGCCGTCAATTAGTTGATCGAGTTTCTCGGGCGTCACGAAATGATGGAAGTCGTAATTGATTTCTACCGCCGGCGCCCAGGAGCAGGCACCCATGCACTCGACTTCTTCGAGCGAAAACAGGCCGTCCGCCGATGTTTCCTTATGGCCGAGGCCCAGTTTCTTTTCCGCATATTTGTACAACTCTTCGCCGCCGACCAACTGGCAACTGATGTTGGTACACACCTGCACGTGGAATTTACCCTGCGGCTTGCGGTGCAGCATGGAGTAGTAGCCCACCACTTCATCGACCTGCAGCGGGGTCACTTTGCAGCGCCGGGCGATTTCTTCGATCAACTCTTTGGTTACCGCGCCCACTTCGTCCTGGCCGTAGATCAGCATCGGGACCACGGCGGAGCGCGTGCGCCCTTCCGGGTAGCGCGTAAGCATCTTCGCGAAACGTTCTTCGAGTTGCGGCGAGAAGGTCATTAGCGGTCGGTATCTCCCAACACGAAATCCATGCTGCCGAGCGAGGCGATGGAGTCGGCGATCAGCGTTCCTTCAAGCAGCGGAGGCAGCGCCATCAGGTTCGCGAAGCTCGGCGTGCGCATGTGCACGCGGTAGGGCTTCGAAGTTCCGTCGCTCACGATGTAATAAGCGATTTCTCCGCGCGGGGATTCGACAGCCTGATACGCTTCACCCGCGGGGACGCGGAAGCCTTCGGTCACAATCTTGAAGTGATAAATGAGCGCTTCCATCTGCGTCTTCATCTTTTCGCGATCCGGCAGAACGACATGCGAATCTGTGGCCTGGAACGCGCCCTCCGGCATCCCTTCCATGGCTTGCACGATGATGCGTGCGCTTTGCCGCATCTCTTCAAGGCGCACACGGTATCGCGCATACACGTCGTTCTCGGTGCGCGTGGCGACCTTGAAATCGAACTTTTCGTAACTCGAATAGGGCTCGGTCTTGCGCACGTCGAGCGGAATACCAGCGGCGCGGATCATGGGCCCGGTGACGCCCAGGTCCAGCATGTCTTCGATGGAGATGTAGCCGACGCCCTGCGTGCGGATCTTCCAGATGGGGTTCGAGTCGAGCAGGTTTTCGTACTCATCTACTTTGCTGGGGAACTGGCGGATGAATTTGCCGAGCGCCTTCTCCCACCCGCGCGGTGGCTCCAGCGCGACGCCGCCGGGGCGGATGTAGCTTGTCATCATGCGCTGGCCGGAGAACATTTCCTTTATCCGCAGGACGTCTTCGCGCTCGCGGAAGCAGTAGAAGAACATGCTCATCGCGCCGATGTCGAGCGCGTGGGTCCCCAGCCAGACTAAATGGCTGTTAAGCCGGTCGAGTTCCACCAGCATCACGCGCAGCCATTGTGCTTTCGGGGGAATTTCCAATTGCAGGAGTTTCTCCACCGTCAATGCGTAAACCAAATTGTTGGCGAGGTTCGAAAGATAATCGACACGGTCGGTGAGCGTGACTACCTGCGCCCAATTGATGGCTTCGCACTGTTTTTCAATGCCGGTATGGAGGAAACCGATATCTGGCTCGGCCTTCATGATGGTCTCGCCTTCAAGCTCAATCACGATGCGCAAAACCCCGTGCGTCGAGGGGTGTTGCGGCCCCATGTTCAGGGTCATCCGCCGCGGTGCGGCAGGACCCGCCGGGGTTTCCTGGGTCGCGGCGATGGTTGCTACGTGATCTTCGAAGGACTGTTTCATACTATTCTTTCGCGTACGTGTACTTGTAACCGTGCACCGGATAATCTTTGCGCAGCGGATGGCCTTCCCAATCGAGCGGCATTAGTATGCGGATCAAATTCGGGTGATTGCGGAAGCCGATGCCGAACATGTCGAACATTTCGCGCTCATACCAGTCGGCCGCGCGCCACACGCTGTAGACCGAATCCATCTCGGGAGTGGTCCCGCTCAATTGGCACTTTACACGCAGGCGGCGGATGGGCTCAATCGAGTGCAGATGGTAAACCACTTCGAAGCGCGGCTCGGCTGGATGCCAATCGACCGCGGTAATGGAACTGAGGCGGATGAATTTTTCGTTGTCCTTGAGATGGCGGCACAGGTCGACGATCTGCGCGGGATCGGCAATCAGGGTAGTCTCACCCAGCGCCTGCTTGGTTTCGAGAATCGCGGGATGATTGAAATCGCTCATTTCTTAACCCATTTGTTCACTACCGGGCGCTTAGTTTCCGGACCCCATTCGAGAGCGCCCTTCTTATATACATAGAAGAAGCCCACGAGCACCAGCACGATGAACACGAACATCTCGGCTAGGCCGAACAGCTTCAATTCGCGGAACACCACCACCCAAGGGAACAGGAACACCGCTTCGATGTCGAACAGGATGAAGATCATCCCCACTAGATAAAATTTAACGCTGAAGCGTTCGCGCGCCGAACCAACGGGCGCCATGCCGGATTCATACGGCGTATCTTTCAATGGACTGTGCCCGTGCTTGCCGAGCAAGGTTGAGATGCCGATCAGGCCGGCCGCCACCGCGATGGCGATGATGACTTGCACGACGACAGGGAAGTAAGTTTGGGGATAAGTCGGCATGTATTCGTTGGCGATAGTTGGGGAGCACGGGCCGCTCCCGGTTTGTGTTCAGGTCTTAACCTTAAACATTCAAATATAATGAGGAACGAAAGGGAGTGTCAAACTCGCCGGATGGAAACCTCTGAAACAAAAACAATTCAAGTTGTTCTAAATGGCGAGCCGCGCAGCATTCCCGCGGGTTTGACGGTGGATCGTCTGCTGCTTTTTCTGGAGATGGACCCGTCGCGGGTGGCTGTCGAACTGAATCGTGCGATTGTTCGCAAGCCGGAATGGCCGGCGGCCGAAGTGCGCGATGGCGCTCAGCTTGAGGTGGTTTGGTTCGTGGGTGGCGGGTGAGTTGTGAAATTCCTGGCGCTCCTGATACTCTCGGCGCGCGTTTTCGCGACCGAGCCCGACGATGCCACGCGGCGCTGGTGGTCGCACGTCACGGCGCTCGCGAACGACGGGATGGAAGGGCGCGACACGGGGAGCGCGGGCTATCAGCGTGCGGCGCGCTACGTCGCGGGCGAGTTTGAGCGGGCGGGGCTGAAGCCGGCTGGCGAGAACGGTTACTACCAGGCAGTGCTGCTGCGTACGATTCGGCTCCACACCAACGATTCCTCCGCGGTTCTGAAACGGCAATCCGGGGTGTACAAATTCCGCTGGCTGCGTCAAATCACCATGACCGTTGCGCCAGGGCTACCGGAACAAATCGAGGGCGGATTGGTTTTTGCTGGTTCCGCTGCGCAGCCGCCGGCGACGCTCCCTCTTGACGGCAAGATTTTGGTGCGTCTGGGAGCGCCGGTGGGGACGCCGGCGGCGAATCGTCCACTGCCTCCGCTTCCGGCGGGCATGCTGGGAACGCTCAGCATCGACAACCTCGACGGTCCCGAGCGCCGGCGCTGGCCGGCTGCCTATGCCGTTAATATGTCGCTGGCCGGCAGTCCCGCGCCGCAGAACCCGCGGCCTGCGTTGTTTCTGAATCCGGAGAATGCTGAAGAGCTGTTTCGCGGCTCCGGCCACACTTACGCGGAGTTGAAAAAACTTTACGATGCTGGTCAGGCGCTGCCGTGGTTCGAGATTCCGGCGACGCTGCAGGTCAATTTGAAGTTCGCTACGGCCGACGTTACCTCCGACAATCTGCTGGCGGTTTTTCCGGGCACGGATCCCGTGCTCGCCGGCGAGTATGTGGTCGTGTCGGCGCATCTCGATGGCTACGGTTTCGGCTCGCCCATCCACGGCGATGCGTTGTATAACGGAGCGTTTGACGACGCGGCTTATGTAGCGACGCTGATCGATCTCGCCCAGAAGTGGAAGGAGTCCGGGGCCAAGTTGCGGCGGTCGGTGCTGTTCGCGGTGGTGACCGGTGAAGAAAAGGGGCTGCTGGGCTCGCGCTACTTTGCCGCGCACCCTACGGTTCCGAAGGAAAGCATGGTCGCGAATATCAATCTTGACCAACTGCGGCCGCTGTTCCCGCTGCGCACACTCACCATGCTGGCGCTGGACGATTCGACGCTCGGCGACTCGGCGCGGGCGGTCGCCGAACCGTTGGGCATTCGTATTCAAGCCGATCCCGAGCCGGACCGCAATCTGCTGCGGCGCTCGGATCATTTCAACTTCATGCAAATCGGCGTGCCCGCGACCGGCTTCGTCTTCGGTTTCGACAAAGGCTCGCGCGACGAAGCCATCTATCGCGAATGGTACTCGGTGCGGTACCATAGCCCGGCCGACGATCTGAAACAACCGTGGGATCCCCAGGCCGCTGCGAAATTCAATGAGTTTTTCGAGCGTTTGGTTGAAACCATCGCCAACGCCGAGCAGCGTCCGCAATGGAAAAGCACCAGCAAATTCGGACCTCGAAAGTAAGGCGGAAAGTAAGGCTATTGACACACCCCGGAAGTTGGTTACAATCGGAAAGTCGTCCCTTACACCGCCCCATGCTCAAACCTCGAAAAAGCCGCCCCGAACCCGCGAATCCAAATCGCACTTATTCCTCGGTCGAAGTTTCAACCCTCGCGAGTGTGAGCCTGCGGCAACTGCAGTGGTGGGATGAGCGCAAGGTGGTATCGCCGCGGCATGAGGGACATCGCCGGGTTTACTTTCCGGCCGAGGTGATCGAGATCACCGTGATCGCTGAACTCCGCCGCAAGGGATTCTCTCTGCAAAAAATCCGCCGGGTGCTGCGCTTCCTGCAAAAGGAAATGGGCAAGCGGCTGGCCGACCTCACGCAGGCCGGTTCCGACCTTCACCTGGTGACCGACGGTAAAGCGATCTACCTCGAGGACCGCAACGAGCGCATCATTGATCTTCTCAAGAACGCCCAGCAGCCCATGTTCCTGGTGTGCGTCAGCGATCAAGCGCGCCGCCTGGACGACCTCACGCGCAAACCAATGCGGCCCGAAAATGGTTTAGCGCGCCGCTTCCGAGCGGGTTGAGCAAAAGCGCACACTGCGCCGCGCCGGTTCTGCAGGTACTAATTTCGTCGCCTTTTTGGCAGGACGCCAAAAAAGAAACTATCTATCATGGAATCATAGACATGGCAGATAGTACTAGGAATCCCGAATTAATCCTTGTTTTGGGCGCTTCTCCTACGCCATACTTAGACTGTCTAAGGGATTCGCCTTAGGTCCTGCTTGTGGCGAAGGTCTTTGGGCAGCCGAGGTCTAACTGTTTAATTATAAGAGGCCTTTAGAGTTTGTTGCCGGGGCAGTTTGGCGGCGCCCAAATGCTTACCGAGCAAGTGTCCCAGAGAAATCTCATCCTTGGGAGTACTGTGCTTACAAGGCTGGCTAGATGGCGCGGAGGATTCATGCTACGTAAACTTGTGCCAAGTCTGACCTTTCTAATGATGACGGCGGCGGCGGCGAGCGCGTCGGTTCTCACTTCGCAGACCACTTTCGTGGCCAACGGGTCGCAAGGCGGCAACCCGGACGTGTACAGCCAGGCGGTCTTCACTTTCACCAATGTCACGCCATCCACTGGGATCTTGACGGTGACCCTGACCAATTTGCTGGCAAATCCGGACAGCTTGGCGCAGAACATCACGGACTTCAGTTTTAAGCTTTTGGATGCGAATGGCATATCGATCGGTCCCACCTGCGCGACCAATTGTTTGACATCGGCAAGCGCCACGGATGGTACCGTCACCGTCGGGGCCAACGGCACTCCGTCCTATGGGAGAGGACCTGTGGATCCCAAATGGGCAGTCATGTTGAACGCGGCCACGTTCTATCTCAATGGAATGAGCCCACTCCATAGTGCGGCCAATTCTATCATCGGGCCCGCTGGCAGCGGGGGCAATTATAACAATGCGAACGGCAGTATCGCTGGAAACGGCAGTCCTTTGGTTTACACCACCGCTACCTGGACTTTTACCCTCTCCAATCTGCCCGCCAATTTCAGCATCGGGCATGTGAATTTTGCTTTCAATTCGGGTCCGGGTGACACTTTCTCGTGCGATGCAGACTCCAAGCATTGCGCTGGCGGCAGCAGCAGCGCACCGTTTTCACTGGACACTGTTCCAGAACCGGTACCATTTCTCCTCACCGGGAGCGGATTGATAGGGTTCTTTATGTTGCGGCGCCGACGCTCCTAAATCGAAGCAAACAATCAATCCGAACCCCGGTTCGTTGAAGATCGTCTAACCCCATCCAGTTCAATCCTTCCCGCCCGGCTTGCCGGTCCGCCGCAGTATCCAAAGTACTGAGCGCAGTCCGGTACCAGGTAACCCGTCGGCCTGTAGAAGCAAAGTACTTGGTCCTCCATACTGGGTCTTCCCAAAGGGATTTGCCTGAATCGGAGGATACAAATGAAGGACTTGCAAGGTTTTCTCAAAAGCTGCCTGGCCCTGGGGGTGCCGGCTGCTCTTGTCATAGGCGCGGCGCTTCCGGCTCATGCGACCAGCTTCAGCGGAGACGCTTACTATGTTGGGGTTGAGGACCATCCCACTTCGGGGCAAAACGTGGGCGACAAGGACTACAATGACTTGCTCTTTACCCTCTCGGGCACGGGATTGAAGCTCAACAGCGCGGGAACATTGAGCAATCCGATGACGCCCAACAACAGCGGGTCGCCCTTCTGGGATAACCTGTCCGGCGATGGGGCCGCCATGAACTTTGGAAACTGCCTGTACACTGCCGCCAACAATGCCTGCACGGGGGGCGCGCCCATCGATCCCTCGGCTAAATACCTCTCGTCTGGCGGCAATTTCGTGGGCTTCGACTTCTCCGGAGCCAGCGGCTCGGTTACGTTGACGATCGATGACGCTTTCCACTCCGATAACGACACGCTCTTCTGGTGCACCGACCCAATCCACTGCCACGCGATCACCAACGGCGGCACTTTTACTCCGGGATCCGGGACCTTCTACTTTGCTCTGCTGGATACGACCGGCACCACCCATAGCTACACGTCGGAGAACTCCAATTTCGCTGTCGCGCTGGATACGATCCAGGCTACGCCGGAGCCGTGGTCGCTGGCGTTGACTGGGAGCGGGCTGCTGGGGCTGTCCCTCCTGCGGCGACGGCGGACAAGTACGCTAGGAGCGTAGAGCAGATCGTTCCCGTTCAGGGCAGGACTTGGAGCCTGCTCTTTATCTTTTTGCAACACGGCAACTTTCTTATTCCAGGCTGCGTCGAATCATCTGCAAGGCGCCAAAAGGCGGATCCGCTGTCTAGGGCAAGTTGATATACTAAATCCGGAGGTCTGGATGCCATCTCGTCGCCGCTCTTTTCTATTGGTACCGCTCTTTGTCGGACTGTGCGCGCTCAGCGTCGTCCTGTTGACTACAAAGCATGTTTCGGCGGCATCCCCCACGGACGATGCCGTGGGCCAGAGCATGAAATCCTTCACCACGGTGTTTGACGCGGTGGAGCAGAACTTCGCCGACAAAGTGGACGCGGACAAAGCGGTCTATAACGGCGCGATTCCGGGCATGCTGCGCACGCTCGATCCGCACTCTAATTTCTTCGATCCTAAAGCGTATGCGGCCCTGCGCGAAGATCAGCGCGGCCAGTATTACGGCGTGGGCATGCAAGTGGGTCCGCGCAGTGGCAAGACCATGGTGATGTGGCCGTTTGAAACTTCGCCCGCGTATCGCGCGGGGCTGCGTCCCGGCGACATGATCATTCAGGTGAATGACAAGAAGACCGAAGGCCTCAACACTTCTGAGATCGCGGAGCTGCTGAAGGGACCGCGGGGAACTAAGGTCCAGGTCACCGTCAACCGCGAAGGCATCACTAAGCCGATCACTTTCGATATCATTCGCGACGCCATCGCGCGGCCGAGCGTTCCCGAGGCCATCTGGCTGAAGCCCGGCATCGCCTACATCAACGTCACGCAGTTCGGCGAAAATACCAGCAAGGAATTTGAAGATCAATTCCGCAAGCTGGGCGAGAACAACATTAAGGGTCTGGTGCTCGACCTGCGCGGCAATCCGGGCGGGTTGCTGAATGAAGGCGTCGAGGTGGCGGGACATTTCTTAAAGAAGAATGATTTGGTCGTAAGCCATCGCGGCCGCGCGCAGCCGAACAAGAATTACTATGCGCGTTCCGATAACGGCGGCAAGAGCTACCCGGTGGTTGTGGTGGTGAACCGCTCCTCGGCTTCGGCGGCGGAGATTGTCACCGGCGCGCTGCAGGATCATGACCGCGCCTGGGTGCTGGGCGAACCCACTTTCGGCAAGGGTCTGGTGCAGACCGTATTCCCGCTGAGCGAGAACACCGGACTGGCGCTGACCACGGCGCATTACTATACGCCTAGCGGCCGTCTGATTCAGCGTGATTATTCCAACATCTCGTTCCTGGATTATTACTACCGCACGCGCAACGAACAGAAAGACCTGACCGACGTGAAGATGACCGATAGCGGCCGTACGGTGTACGGCGGCGGCGGCATCACGCCGGATGAAAAGTACGAAGCCGCGAAACTGAACAAGTTCCAGATTGAAGTGCTGCGCAAATTCGGCTTCTTCAATTTCTCGGCGGCTTACTTCGGCCCCAAGGCCGATGCGCACCTGCCCAAGGGCTGGGAGCCGGACGAAAATCTGGTCAACGACTTCCACGATTACCTGATGAAGAACAGCTTCGAGTTCACCGAGGCTGACTTCACCGCCAATCACCAGTGGGTCAAAGAACAGCTCAAGCGCGAGATGTACATCACGGCGTTTAGCTGGGAACAGTCGGTTCGCGTGAACATCCAACAGGATCCGGAAATCGCGCAGGCGATCGAGGCGATGCCCAAGGCCGTCACGCTGATTGAGACTGCCAAGAAGTTGCTGGTACAGCGGATCACGCAGCAAGAACACTTGCCGCGGTAGTTTGCTGCATTAGTCTCACGCGCTAAGATAAAAGTTGCCCCCGCAGATTACCGTCCTCGACGCCGGAGGACAATATTGTCATCTCATCGCCCGCAAAGTGCGTGAACTGGGCGTCTACGCGGAGGTGGCTCCTAGTGAAACACCGGCCGCGGAGTTGGCGGGACGCAAGGGGATCATCATCTCCGGCGGTCCTTCCAGCGTCTACGATGCGGGCAGCGCTACGATTGACCCGGCACTGCTCGATTCCGGGATTCCGGTGCTGGGCATTTGCTACGGGCAGCAGTTGATGGCGCACCTTCTGCACGGCTCGGTCGAGAAGGGTGACAAAGGCGAATACGGATTCGCGCAGCTTGACCTGACCGGCTCCGACTCCATTTTCCGTGGAGTCTCCGGCCGCCAGCAGGTTTGGATGAGCCATCGCGATCTGGTGGTCGAGCCGCCTGAGGGTTTCGCAGTCCTCGCGACGACAGTTACGTGTCCGGTCGCCGCCATGGGCTCCGTTGCGCGGCGCCTTTATGGAGTGCAGTTCCATCCTGAGGTCGCACACACACCGTGCGGCAAGACCATCCTTTCGAATTTTCTCTTCGACGTCTGCGGCTGCGTCGAGGATTGGGACCCCGCCGGCCAATTACGTGCGCTTGAAGAACACATTCGCCAAACCGCCGCGGGACGCAACGTATTCTTCTTCGTCAGCGGCGGCGTCGATTCCACTGTGGCCTACTCGCTGTGCCTACGCGCGCTGGGGCCGGATCGCGTCCACGGTACCTATGTCGATACCGGCATGATGCGCGAAGGTGAAACCGAATTTGTGCGCGGGCATTTCGCCGCGCTCGGCTCGCGATCCTTCTTTGTTGAAGACGCGCGCGAATTATTTCTGTCGGCGTTGGCCGGGGTCACCGAGCCTGAACGGAAGCGCCACGTGATTGGCGAGAAATTCGTTGAAGTGCAGCAGCGGATTCTCGAAAGCGAACATTACCTCGACGGGCGCTGGATTCTAGGCCAGGGGACAATCTATCCCGACACCATCGAATCGGGCGGCAGCGCCAAGGCCGATCTGATCAAGACTCATCACAATCGGGTCGCCGGAATTCAGAAGCTGATCGATCAGGGCCGTATCATCGAGCCGCTGTCGACTTTCTATAAAGATGAGGTGCGCGCGATCGGGCGTGAGCTGGGACTTGCTCCGGAGCTGCTCGACCGCCATCCGTTCCCCGGTCCCGGTCTGGCGATTCGCTGTCTATGTACAGATTCCGA
The DNA here is from genome assembly GCA_963752205.1 of Bryobacterales bacterium. Lineage (GTDB taxonomy): Bacteria > Acidobacteriota > Terriglobia > Bryobacterales > Bryobacteraceae > Palsa-187. The sequence goes on from CAVVZG010000221.1 coordinate 10,686, forward strand.
AGCGGCGCCTGGGCGAGTGGACGAAGGCTGGATTGTTCCCGTCCGCTCGGTAGGCGTGCAAGGCGATTCGCGCACCTACCGGCCAGTGCTTGCGGTAGAAGCGATTCCTGAAACCGAAGATCAGGTTGCCGACCTTACCAACCGGCGTCCGGATGTAAACCGCATCATTGGCATTGCCCTCACCTGCCGGCCAATGGCGAGCCTCAAGGTACTGCCCGCATATCTGACGGCCGAGCGCATGGCCCGCCTGCGCCGCGCGGACGCGATCGTGCGCAAGCTATCGCAGGAGTCCGGGTTCGATCAGACTGTGTGGCAGTTTCCTGTGGTGTTGATTCCGCTCGGCATTCCGCAGCGGCCAGATTCCGTAGTGCTGCGTCCGATAGATTCGGTGGATGGAATGACGGCGCGAGCCGTGCGCCTCCCCTGGCTGATCGGGATTTTGGCCGTGGCGTTCTTCGCGCAAGTCGGGGAGCTCTTTTGGCTCACCTCGCGCCATGTCCCGCTCGGAGCCAACGGAATGATGCTGCTCAGTTGGGGATCCATTTGCTTCAACATCCTTCTGGCTTTGCTGCTCGGAAGCATTACCAACCGCGAGGATACGCAATACTTCATCA
>CAVVZG010000222.1:0-15560 GCA_963752205.1 Bryobacterales bacterium
AGAAGATGCCGAGAAAGATCGCGTGTATCTGCCAGCAGAAGACTTCGTGCGCTTTCAAGTGTCGCCCGAAACTTTTGAACCGCGCGACCGCTTCCACCAACTGATGAAATTCGAGGCCCAACGCGCCCGCGAATATTACCGCGAGTCCGCGCCTCTGGTGGGGATGATCGACGCGCGCAGCCGAGCTTCCATGCGGGCACTGATCGGCATCTACTCGCGGCTGCTCGATCGGATTGTGGCCTCGAACTACGATGTCCTGGCGCAGCGCGTGCGCGTCCCCACCTGGGAAAAACTGTGGGTGCTGGTGCGGAGCGCGTGTTAACGTTGGATCAAATATGAACTGGGGTGCTATCGGCGCGATCCTGCTGGCTCTGGCCGTGATTATCGGGGCATTCGGCGCGCATGCTCTCGGGGACCGGCTGGACGCCTACTCGAAAGGCGTTTACGAAACCGGCGTGATGTATCATTTTTTCCACGCCCTGGGATTACTAGTGGTTTCCTTTCTGCCGCGCATCGGAGCACTCTCGGCCTCGCGCGCTGCGTGGGTTTGCGGATTGCTCTTGGCCGGCGTGGTCCTGTTCTCAGGAAGCCTGTATGCGCTGGCCCTCAGCGGGGTGAGAATACTGGGGGCCGTCACGCCCTTCGGCGGACTGGCCTTCATCGCGGCCTGGGTGTTGTTGGCTTTCTGGTTAATGCGCTCGAACTCTTAAGGCACTACCTTTTTCTTCTTGATCCAATCGATCATTGCGTCGCGTTGCAGCGGACCGGTCTGCGGAAAGTGCAATCCGCTCGCATCCAATTGATCTTTGTCAGATTGATTGGCCACCGTGAAATCGGTGGTTGCGACCGTATATTCGCGATCCGCTTCCACTGGGTAGCGCTTGGTAATCGACGGCGGGAGCTCGCTGCCTTTGAACTTTCCCAGCACGATATAGTTGTCGAACGGCAGGAGATTCCACACGTTGCGCGCGAGTATGCGTCCCATCGGCAGTCGTGTCGCGGACGTTGCCGGGATTGATCCAGGCGATATCCGCGCCGCTCTGCTCCGCCATGGCGCGCTCGATCATCTTGCGCAGCTCGGGGTTATTGCGTTCCATGCGCGCCGTCGATTCGCCAATGGGAACGTCCACCAGCTTCGAAACTTTGCTTTCCCACTTGGCAACTTCCCGAGCCACATCCGGCGCCGGCGGGATGCTTGCGTCGATGGGGATTTTGGTCCATTCGGCGGAGAGAACTTTCTTGGCGCCGACGTCTATCTTCAAATCCAGCCTGCCCAACTGCGCTCCGTAGGAACGCACCAACACGGCCACACGCCCGTCTACCTTCATCATGGCCGGATAGCCGTCGTGACTGTGCCCGGCCACCACCACCGAGACGTCGGGCACCTGTTTGAGGATCTCATTCACTTCGCTTTCGTCATGGATGTGGCCCAGCACGACGATCAGGTCCGTGCGATCGCGCAGCTCCGCCGCATATTTGCGAACCGTCTCCACCACCGGCAGGGTGTGCCAGGGGCCCGCCGATTCTTTGGTGATCACCGTACCTACCAGGTCGCCCAAAATGGCGCCGATGATTCCCACACGGATGCCGCCCACGGTCTGGATGACATACGGCCGGGTCATCGTCTTGCCCTCCGCATCGACGATGTTCGCTGACACGATGGGAAATCGCGCGATGCGGAAGAACTCTTGGACGCGGCGCCATCCGTAATCGAATTCGTGATTCCCCAGCGTGCCTGCGTCGATTCCCAGCAGGTTGGCGATCTCGTAAATGGGCGCACCGTGGAACAGAGTCGACACCGGCGTGCCCTGCACCAGATCACCGGCATTGAGATATAGGCACGCGGCACACTGCGCTTTTTGACGCCGGACTTCTGTTGCCAGACGCGCGAAGCCGCCGTTATCGCGATCGTCCGGCAAGAGATGCGCGTGCAGATCGTTGGAATGCAGAATGGTGAGCGGCTTGATCTGTGCCGCCAGGGGAATTACGCAGAGCAGAAATGAAAGCAAGCGCCGGCGAGTGATCATGGACCCAGTTTACCTAGATGAAAACCCTAGGGGCGCTCGGGGAAAGACCGGATGGTCATTCGGGCGAAAGTGGTGCCAAATGGAGAAGATGGAACATTGCATGGCGTGCAACTCTACCCTCAAAACGGGGGAGAAAGAATGTTGGGCATGCAGCGCCACGGTGGCGGAGAAGAATCCCAAGACAAGTCTTCACGCCCGATTTCAGATCGTGATCAAGTTCCTGTTCATCATGTTCGCCGTGCTGACGCCGCTGGCGCTGGTCCTGCCCGATGGCTATGTTCCGTCCTTTAAGAGGTGTCTGGTCGGGTTTATCGTACTGGGTTTGGCGCGCAGCTCGATCCAAACCATGACGGAAACCCGGAAAGACTAGCGGGCGGCACCTACTTCGCGCGCTTGGCGGTGCAACTCATGGGCGCACCCTGGCCATCGGCGCGTACGATGTCGATCTTCATCTCGTCGCCGGAAGGCGTCCCTTTATAGTTGAACTGCACGGTGGCGTTCTGGATGGGGCGCTTGGAGGACCACATCGCCATCCCGCCGTGGCTCATGCCGTCGAAGATCTCGATATCGGGTTGGCCGTTCATGCCGTTGACGGTGCCGGTTAGCTTCATGCCGTCGGCCTTCAGAGTCGCTACCAGCGGACGCACTACGCCGTCCGGACCTTTCACGCCGCACTCCCACTTGCCGTCCACATCGGCGGCTACCAATGAGCCTGCGAGCAATGCTCCCAACATCAGAAAGCGGATCATGAAACTCTCCTCGATAAAGAATTAGTGATATCTTCTAGCTTATGCGATTCTCTAAGGTCACTCTAGTCGCGGCCGCCGTGGCGCTATGTTCCCCGGCCGCTTTCGGTCAGGAATTGAATACCCAGAAGACGCTTTCACTGGACGTAGCGCTGGCGATTGCGCACGGCGCGCTGGATCAATGCCGGGGTGACGGCTATCGAGTCACTGTCACGATTGTGGATGGGTCCGGCATGGTGAAGGTGCAGATGCATGACGATGGCGCGGGTCCGCACACCATGGATTTCAGCCGCAAGAAAGCTTACAGCGCTCTTACTTTCAAACGGACTTCGGGCGAAACCGGCAAGGCCTGGGCCGCGGCTCCGCCGGCGCCGTTGATTACCGACGCGGTGGGGACGCCGGGTGGCGTGCCGATTAAAGTTGGCAACGATGTTATCGGGGCGGTCGGCGTTAGCGGCGCGCCGGGCGGGGATAAGGATGAGGCGTGCTCGAATGCCGGAATCGCCAAGGTCGCGAGCAAATTGAAATAGTTCGACTAAATTAAAAAGCTCTACAAGGAGAAAACATAATGAACTTCACTCGTATCGCAGTTCTCGCGGCGGCTGCAACGTCCGCCGCCTTCGCTCAGCTTCCCACCATGAAAATGTTGACCGTGGATGTCGCGCAATCCATCGCGCAGGAAGCCATGATGACATGCCGCGGCAACGGCTATCACGTCACCGTGCAAGTGGTGGATTCAGGAAACTTTCTGAAGGCCTTCCTGCGGGATGACGGAGCGGGGCTGGCCACAATCGATGTCGCGCGCATGAAGGCAACTTCGGTAATCTTGCAGAACCGCCCGTCGGGTCCTCCGGCGAACCTGGCGCCGGGCGCTCCGGTTCCGGCCCCGGTCATTCCCGGCACCATCAATGCGATGGGCGGCGTGCCCATTAAAGTTGGCGATCAGACCATCGGTGCGGTGTCGGTCAGCGGCGCTCCCGGCGGCGATAAGGACGCGGCTTGCGCCAATGCTGCCCTGGCGAAGGTGGCGGATAAGCTGAAGTAGCTAGCCGAACAACTTCTCGAACGCGCTGCGGGTGCGCGAACGGATATCGTCCAGAGCGCTGAGCGGAATCGGTGTCCAGCGGCTGAGCAAGGCGTCGAGCGCTTCTACCTGCGTCTCCGAGGGCAGCCTAGCCTCGGCATGGCCGGTGAGTACGCGGATGGCGTGGTCGAGCGCGCGATAAAACGTCGCGGCCTGGTGCAAGAAAGTGGCGCCGGTGCGATCCAGGTGGCCCATGTTTTCGAGGACTTCAATGCGCTCCGGTGTGTTCAGCACTTTGTAGTACACGCCGGCGCTTTTCAGGCGCAGGTACATCAACATGAAGTCGATGTCGTAGTAACCGCCGCGGCCGGCTTTGAGCGGGTGCGCCGCGCCCTGCTCTTTTTCGAGCTTCATGCGCATCTGGCGCAGGTCGCTGCGCGAGCGTCCGCTCTGGCCGTAGCGCTGCCAGTCGATCTCCTGCAGCTCATGCAGAAAACGCTCGGCGCGCTGCGCGTCCCCGGCTACCGTGCGCGACTTCATGTAGGCGATCCCCTCCCAGGCCTCTGCGGCGCGCGCGAAGTATTCTTTGAAGGATGATTCGGTCAGCACCAGAGGGCCGTCGCCGCCGTTGGGGCGCAGCCGTGTGTCGACTGCAAACAGCAAGCCGCCGCCGGTGTAGGCCGTGATCAGGTCGACGATGCGCCCGGCGACGTGAGTCCAGAATTCCAGTCCGTCGGCGTCGGAGTCGGCCAGCACGAACACCAGGTCGGCGTCGGAGGCCAGGTCGAATTCGCGCATGCCCAGGCGGCCCAGCGCGATCACCCACATTTCGTTGGACCGCTGGCCCGCGGATTCACCGAACGAGGCGCGCGCTTCGGCGACGGCGATGTCGTAAACGCGCGCGATCACGGCGTCCGCCAACTCCGAAGTTCGGACTAACGTGTCGAAAATCGGTTCGGACAAGCACACGCTGGCCGCCTGGATGCGCACCATTTCGCGGCGATACCAGCGGCGCAATTCGCCGGCGTTGGCGGGGGGCGGAGCGGCCATCTGTGGAGCGGCGGCAACTTCGTCGAGAAGCTCAGGCGTGCGAATGAGCTCTTCGGCGAAATACGGGCTGTGTTCGAACAGGTCGAGGACATGAGCGCGCAGTTGCGGATCGGCATCCAAGCGGTGCAGACGGGCAGAGTCGCCGGAAAGGCGTTCCAGAAAATGCTCAAAGGACTTGAGGCCGCGATGGAGTTCCGCTTCGGCGAGCGCTGACGCCAAGTGCGGAGCACGTTGCTCCAGCGCGCGCACGACGTTGCTGCTGGGGCGGCCGGCGTCCGCGGACGTGGAGCTGGCGTAGACGACGCGATCGTAAATCTCACGCACTTGTTCCAAATGAAGCCGGGTCTGCTCCAGCAGCCAGTCAGCCGAGCCGCCCCCGGCGGGCATGCGCCGCCCCAGTAATTCGAGCGCGTCCGCTTGTACCGGGAGTGTGTGGGTCTGGCGATCGTCGGCAATTTGCAAGCGGTGTTCCAACTGGCGGAGGAACTGATAGGCCGAGGCCAAACGTCCGTATTCGGCGCCGGAGAGGTGGCCTTTATCCTGCAATCGCGCGAGCGCCAACATGGTGCCGCCGTGCCGCACCCAGGGGTCCGCGCCGCCGTAGAGGCGCTGCAAGCACTGCACTAAGAACTCGATGTCGCGGATGCCGCCGCGCGCCAGTTTAACGTTGATCGCGCCCGCGCCCGGGAGTTTGGTCTGGCGGCGATTGCGGGCGGACAGCTTTTCGTTCAAGCGCTCACGCGTGGCCGATAGTTCTTCGATGGCCGAGAAGTCCAGGGTGGTCGAGTAGGTTCGGGCTGCGACGAAATCGAGCAGCGCGTTGCCGGTAGCCTTGCCGCCGGCGGCGACACGAGCCTTGATCATCATCTGTAACTCCCAGTCGCGAGCGCGGTTGGCGTAGTATTGGCGCGCGGCTTCGAGCGAGATGCATACCTCGCCCTGGCTGCCATCGGGGCGCAGCCGGAGGTCGACGCGATAGCACATGCCTTCAGTGGTATAGGTCGAAAGCAGCGAGGTGAGTTGATTGGCGGCGCGCACGAAGAATTCGCGGTTGGATATTTTCCCGGCGGTGCCGCCGCTGGTTTCGCCGTTCGCCTGGTAAACGAACATCAGGTCGATGTCGGAACTATAGTTCAGTTCATTGCCGCCCATTTTCCCCAGCGCGATCACGGAGAAGTGCGACTCCTCACCCGTACGGGTGAGCGGCACTCCGCATTCTGCCACTAATTGCTGGCGGATTCGGTCGTAAGCGGTTTCGACAATGGTGTCGGCCAGAGCGGTGAGCTCACCGGTAATCTCCGGCAGCGTGCCCAGGCCCAGCATGTCGCGGATCAGGATGCGCAACAACTGGCGGCGGCGGAAACGGGCGAATTCGAGGGGCGGCGGCAGGCCGGGTGGCAGCTCGGCTTCGAGCATTTCGTGCATCTGTTCGGCAGTGAGAACCGGCTGCAAATTGCCGGACTCAAGTAGCTGATCCGCCCATTCGGGGTGGCGCAGAATCTCTTCCGACAGGAAATGGCTATAGCCGAATACCGCGATTAAATACCGCAGGCCGGATGTCGAGCGCGTCAAGCGCTGGAACCAGCTCGGGTGCCGTTCGTGTAACCTCGCGAAATATTGCAGGCCTTGTTCGGGCGCGGGCGAACTGCTCAATAGCAGATCCAAGCGATTGGCCGTGGCCGGGGGCAACTCGCGCGACAGTTCTCCCATTTCGCGGCTGGCGCGTGCGCGGTCGTGGTAGACGAGTTGGCGGAGGCGCTCCATTTATGGGGCCAAGACGATTTCGTCGCCGGGCCGGATCACACCGGGTTGCACCACGGACGCGTAGAATCCGCTGAGTCCCCACTTGGGCGAGGACGGGTCTCCGGCTGCCGCTAGCGAATCGTAGACTGCGGCTTGAATCCCCGGACCGTAGACGTTGAGGGTTTGGCATGGGGCGCGGTGTTTGGTGATCTCGATCACGACTTCGGCACCGACTTGCCAGCGTTGTCCGTAGCGCCATTCGCTGCGCGCGATGCCGCTTGTGGTCAGGTTTTCGCCTAACGAGCCGTGGGTGAGCGGGAAGCCTTGCGCCGCAAGCTCCGCGATGCCTTCGGCGGTGATGAGCAGGACGGCTTGTTGCGGGCCGCCGTGGATGTCGGGGTGGGCGTGGTGGTCGCCTTCTAGTCCGACGGACGTGAGGGTGCCGAGCGGGATGGCGTGTTTGGGCACGCCGCCGTGCGAGACGCTGACTTGCAGAATGGAACCGGTCATTCGGAAAAATAAGGACGGAGCCTGATTTGTGGTTGGGGCACGGGCGAAATCAGGCTCCGTCCCTATTTTTAGATGTCATAATACAACGCGAATTCGTACGGATGCGGGCGCAGGCGTACGGCGTCGGCTTCATTTTTGCGTTTGTAAGAAATGAAGGTTTCCAGCAGCTCTTCGCTGAAGACGTCGCCCTTTAGCAGGAAGGCGTGGTCGTCTTCCAGGCAGGTGAGCGCTTCTTCTAGTGACGCCGGCATCGACGGCACGTACTTCATTTCTTCGGGCGACAGGTCGTAGATATCCTTGTCCAGCGGCTCGCCGGGATCGATTTTATTGAGAACGCCGTCTAGGCCCGCCATCATCATGGCCGCGAAGGCCAGGTAGGGATTCGCCGACGGATCGGGCGGCCGGAATTCTACGCGCTTGGCTTTGGGATTGGCGGAATACATGGGGATGCGCACGGCGGCGGAGCGATTGCGGCGCGAATACGCCAAGATTCACAGGGGCCTCGTAACCGGGGACCAGGCGTTTGTAACTGTTGGTGGTGGGGGCGATGATGGCGGAAAGAGCGCGCGCGTGTTTCAGTAAACCGCCGATGTACCACAGGGCCATCTGACTGAGACCCGCGTACATTTCGCCGGCGAACAGGGGTTTGCCTTCGCGCCACAGGCTCTGATGCGTGTGCATGCCGCTGCCGTTATCGCCGAATAGGGGCTTGGGCATGAAGGTGACGCTCTTGCCGTACTGATATGCGGCGTTGCGCGTCACATATTTATACAGCATCATGTTGTCGGCGGATTTGACCAGCGTGTCGTACTTCTGATCGATCTCGCATTGGCCGCCGGTGGCCACTTCGTGGTGGTGGCACTCGATGTTGAGGCCGCAGCGGATCATCGTTTCCACCATTTCGGCGCGCAGGTCCTGATAGTGATCGGTGGGCGGAACCGGGAAGTAACCTTCCTTGTAGCGCGGCCGGTAGCCTAAATTGTTCTCGGCGCGGCTGGAATTCCAGCGGCCCTCGTCGGCGTCGATGAAGTAGTAGCCGGAATGGGCGTTCTGATCGAAGCGGATGTTGTCGAAGATGAAGAACTCGGCTTCCGCTCCGAAGTAAGCGGTATCGGCCAGGCCGGAATTTTTCAGATACATCTCGGCCTTCTTGGCGATCCAGCGGGGGTCGCGATCGTAGTGCTGGCGGGTGATGGGGTCGATCACGTCGGCGGTCATCACCAGGGTTTTGGTTTCGTAAAACGGATCGATGAACGCGGTGGAGGGGTCGGGGACCAGCAGCATGTCGCTTTCGTTGATGGCGGCCCAGCCGCGAATGCTGGAGCCATCGATGCCGAAGCCTTCCTCGAAAGAGCTCTCGTCGAGCTGGCTCATGGGATAGGAGATGTGTTGCTGCAAGCCGGGGAGATCGGTGAAGCGCAGATCCAACTGCTTCGCTTCAAACTTCTTGGCGTAATCGAGGATATCTTTCGGCGTTTTCGGCGAAGAACTCATTGTTCCATAATACTTGACGGTTCCAGTTTCGTCCGGGCGCCCGGGCGTAGCGCAAGAGCGGCCGTTCTAGCAGGTAATAGCTGGCCGTGGCGGCTGCGAACGTGAGCGCCAAGCGCGGGAGAAACACTTCGACCGCCTGTAGCAACGAGGGCTTGGCCAGCGGAACGAAAAAGAGTTGCTGCCACAGGTAAAGGCCATAGGAGACTCGGCCCATCCAACGCAGCGGCTGGGTTTCGAGAATCCGGAATATGCGGGAATCTGGCCAGAAAACGACGGAGATTAGGATCGCCGGCACCAGCGCGGCTTCGATCATCACTCGGGCTGCGAGAACCGAACCCAGTAGCGTCCAGGTCCACACAGCAAGCAGCGTCGAACCACTGAGAAAACGGAACCATGTAGCTGTCAGAACTCGTAACACGGGAACGCGATAAGGGCCGTGGAGCACAATCGCCAGAGCGCCGGCGAATAGAAAGGCATCCAGGCGCATGTCGGTCCGCTGCAGGGCCGGATACGGAAGGTGTATGTGAGCGAGGCTCCAGGGACGCCAAAGTTCTTGCGCGGCGATCAGCAAGGCGGCGGCGATGAGAGCGCGCCGCACGCCCAGACCGGTGAGCAATACCGGCCAGAGCAGGTAAAAGTGCTCCTCCGTCGAGAGGGACCAGAAATGGGAGGTATACCAGGATCGGTCGGCCCAGTAGTTGTTGTAGAAAAAGGCGGCGCTTGCCAGTTCGCCGCGATGCAGCGGCTCCACAATCGCCACAACGATCAGGTACAGGTACGCTGGCGGCAAAATGCGAAACACTCGGCGCATGTAGAATCCGCGCAGGTTCTGATCTTCTAATAGCAGGGTGGTGATCAGATAACCGCTGATGGCGAAAAACATAGCCACGCCGAGCGCGCCCAGATGCCCGCGACATAGCCGATCGCCCGCAATGAGCGGGTTGACGCCCCCGTCAACAGAAAGCCGTGCGATACCATCACGGCGGCGATAGCCACCGCCCGCAAGCCGTCGAGCGCCGGAATTCGGTCGCGTGTCCCCACTTCAATTGGTGACTTTCGGGCGCCATAATTCTCATAGACTTTCGTACACTTGTGCTGTGGAGCAAATCGCGCTCGATTGGACGCCGGAACCGCATTACTTTTCGGTGAGCGAGCTCGCCAATGCGCTGCGTGGCGTTTTCACTGAATATTTCACCGATATCTGGGTGGCGGGCGAGATTTCGGGGGTGAAATTGTATCCCAGCGGCCACTATTACTTCACCCTTAAGGACGAAGGCGCGCAGATGCGCTGCGTGTGCTTCAAGACCGCGGCGCGCTATCTCAAGTTCAAGCCGCAGGATGGCGTCGCCGTTCTGGCGCGGGCGCGGGTGGATCTCTATGACGCGCGCGGCGACCTCCAACTGGTGGTGGAAGCTATCGAGCCGCAGGGGCACGGCGCTCTGCAGCTGGCTTTCGAGCAACTCAAGAAGAAGCTGGAAGCCGAAGGACTGTTCGCAGTTGGCCGCAAGCGCGCGCTGCCGGCGCTACCGGAGCGCATTGGGATCGTGACGTCGCCGACTGGCGCGGTGATTCAGGACATGCTGCATGTGCTGGAGCGGCGCTGCCCGGGGCGGCACATCCGCCTGTATCCGGCGCAAGTGCAGGGCGAGGGTGCGGCGGAACAAGTGGCCGAAGGCATCGATTACTTCAGCAAGTCGGGATGGGCCGAGGTGGTGATTGTGGCGCGCGGCGGTGGGTCCCTGGAAGATCTGTGGACCTTCAACGAGGAACGCGTGGCGCGGGCGATTGCGGCTTGTGCGGTGCCCGTGATCTCCGCAGTGGGCCACGAAACCGACTTCACCATCGCTGATTTCGTTGCGGACATGCGCGCGCCCACTCCTTCCGCCGCCGCGGAAATCGTGGTTTGCACGCGCGAAAGCCTGTATGAGCGATTGAATGCTGCGGATCACAAACTAGTTCAGTCCGTGCGTTTGAAGATTGCGCTACTGGCGCGTGCGCTGCACAACGTCGCGATTGATCGGGCGCGATTGCACCGGGCCATTGGCAGGCAGATGCAGCGAGTGGATGAACTGGATTACCGGCTGCGCGAGTTATGGCGTGCTTCGTTAGCTGCCCGTAAGCGCGCTCTCGAAGCGGCGTCGGCACGATTGGGCCAGCTCGATATCCGGCTTAAATTCGCGGCGGCGCGGCGGCGTCTGGACGCAGGTGACGCCGTGTTAGTACAGTCGATGCGTTTGCGCCTCAGCCGAGCTCGCGGGGCGCTTGGACCTATGGAAGCGCACCTGAAACAGCTCAGTCCGCTGACGATTCTCGAGCGCGGTTACGCCATCGTCGAACGGGAAGGTCAAATTGTGAAATCGCCGGAGGACGCGCCAGTGGGCTCCGAAGTGAGCGTGCGGCTGGCGAGGGGTGGGGTGAGCGCGGTGATTAGCCGCGCCCACGAGTGATTTACTTCCAGGCCGAATAGATGGGCTTGGCGACGATAAAATCCGGGTTCGCGCCGGCCTTGGGATGGAACTTCTGCACGCGCCCGGCGTCCACCTCGGCGACGTACAGGTTGCCCTCTTGATCGACGCTCATGCCGTGGACTCCCCACAGCCCTCCCGGAAAAGCTCCCATGCTGCCCCAGGTGTAGAGTAAATGGCCCTGCAAATCCCACTCGACCATTTTGTTAGTGGTACGGTCGTAAGTCCAAATGGTTTTGCCCGATCCGATGTAGAGCAAATGCAGACTAGACGGATCGGCGTCAATCTTCCATTCGTACAAATACTTGCCGTTTTCGTCGAACACCTGAATGCGATGGTTGTTGCGGTCGTTCACAAATACGTGATGGGTGGCGGGATCGATCGCGACGCCGTGTACGTTGCTGAAGTAACCGGGCCGCGTGTCGATGGGACCGCGCGGCGGGCCGCCCAGCTTGCCCCAATCCATGAGAAACTTACCGTCTTTATTAAACTTCGCGACGCGTGTGCCGGTGTAGCCGTCGGAGACAAAGAAGGTGCCGTCGGGCAGCCAGTCGATGTAGGTCGGACGGTTGAAGTGCGTGCCGTCCGCGCCCGCCACTCCCGGCGTCCCGATGGTTTGCAGGAGCTTTTTACCGTCGTGGGTGAATTTGTAGATCACTTGCATGTTGTCGTCGACGATCCAGATGTTTTTGTCCGGGTCGTAGGGGCTGATGTAGATCGAATGCGGGCGGCGGAATTTATCGTCCCATTGCTTCCAGGTCTCGATGATCTTGCCGCTGCCGTCGACCACCACTACGCAGTTCTCCCACTTGGCGTCTACGCCCAGCTGACGATAAGGCGGTCCTTTGATGCCGAGCTTTTGCGACTTGCCTTCCCAGGCCGTCATCCACTCGCTCATGTCGTTGTCGGTGCCGCCGGTCCCTGGCAAAGACGCCGTAGTGGCATCGCGCCAGAAGCCCGCCACCGGAAAGCTGATGCTGGGACCCAGTTGCGGCAGCAACGCGGCCTTTGGCTCCGCCATCTTAGGCAGCTCGCCGCGGAACAACATGTAAATGCGATTCGGACTTTCGGCGAAAACACTTTCGCCCGCGCCATAGGTCCACTTCTCGTTTCCCGGGAGCGTGCTGATATCCTGCGGCCAGTCCTTCACGACGTCGTAGGGGCCGCTCAGGTCTTCGGAACCCAGGTTTCCCGGGATCGCGGCGAATCCCGTGCCCGGCTTCGACTTTGCTTCGACAGGCGCGAGGCGGCCGGAGATCGTCAAGCCGATTCCGACGCCCAGCGCCACCATGAATAACATCAGCCAAACTTTTCGCATCAGTCGTCTCCTAGACCTGGAACTGGTCCTCAGAGATCATATTACGTTTGCACGTTCAGCGGGTGAGACTAGGCTACTCCAACCGGTAGTTCGGAGCTTCCTTGGTGATGATCACGTCGTGGACGTGGCTTTCGCGCAAACCGGCGGCGCTGACGCGGAGGAACTTGGCTTTTTGGTGGAGTTCAGGAATCGTCACGCAGCCGCAGTAGCCCATGCCGGCGCGCAGGCCGCCGACGAGTTGGTAGACCAGATCGGCCAGCATCCCTTTATAGGGCACGCGGCCTTCGATGCCCTCGGGCACCAGCTTGCCGCCGCCGGTCGCCTCCTGCGAGTAGCGGTCGGCCGAGCCTTGCGCCATGGCGCCCATCGATCCCATGCCGCGATAGCTCTTGAATGTTCGGCCTTGATACAGAATCGTCTCGCCAGGGCTTTCTTCCGTGCCGGCCAGCAGGCTGCCGATCATCACGCAGTCTGCACCGGCGGCGATGGCTTTGGTGACGTCGCCGGAAAACTTGATGCCGCCATCGGCGATCAACGGGACTCCACTGCCGGCGGTAGCTTTCGCGCATTCGGCGATAGCGGTGATCTGCGGGACTCCCGCGCCGCTTACTACGCGCGTCGTGCAAATCGAACCTGGGCCGATGCCGACCTTGATGCCGTCGACGCCCAGTTCGATGAGTTCCTTGGCGCCTTCATAGGTGGCGACGTTGCCGGCGATCAACTGGACGTCTGGCAGGGCGCGCTTCACGTTGGCGATGGCGTCCATCACGCGCTGGGTGTGGCCGTGCGCGGAATCGATGGCCAGGACATCTACTTTTTTGCTGACCAACTCGTGCGCGCGTTCCAGGTAATCGCCGGAGGAACCCAGCGCGGCGCCCACGCGCAGGCGGCCCTGGGCGTCTTTGGCGGCGTTGGGGTACTTCAACTTCTTCTGAATGTCCTTGACTGTGATGAGGCCCTTCAGGTTGTAGTGCTCGTCTACCACCAGCAGCTTCTCGACGCGATGCTTGTGCAGGATGGCTTCGGCTTCTTCGAGCGTAGTGCCGACGCCCACCGTGATCAGGTTCTCTTTGGTCATCACGTTCGCGACAGGCAGGTCGAAACGCGTTTCGAAGCGCAGGTCGCGGTTGGTGAGGATGCCCACCAGCTTGCCGTTCTTGGTGACCGGCACGCCGGAGATGCGGTAGCGCTTCATGACGTCGAGCGCGTCGGCGATTTTCTGCTCGGGACCGATGGTCACCGGGTCCACGATCATGCCGCTTTCAGAGCGCTTCACGCGGTCGACTTCCTCGGCCTGCTTGTCGATCGACATGTTGCGGTGGACGATGCCGATGCCGCCCTGTTGCGCGAGCGCGATGGCCAGATGGGATTCGGTGACGGTATCCATGGCGGAACTCACGATGGGGATATTCAGTCCAATGTTGCGTGTGAACCACGTGCGGGTGTCGGTGTCGGCGGGCACGACACTGCTGCGCGAGGGCACCAGCAGGATGTCGTCAAAAGTGAGTCCTTCCGGTATCGTTTCAGGGATCATGCGAGGTTATCTTAGATGATACAGCATGGCCGTGAAAGGGCCGCCCAACGCGCCCGCTGATATGCTCGCGGCCATGTCCAGGCGCTTTACGAATAGATCATGAACTCCAGCAGGTTGCCGTCGGGATCGCGCACATAGACGCTGGAGGCGCCTTTTCTGCGTCCGCCCTGGCGCGCGACGGGGCCTTCGATGAGCTTGGCCCCGCCGCGGTCAAGCATCGCTTTGAGCGCCGCCGCGGTGCCTTCCCAGACAAAACACAAGTCGCCGCAGGGGGGCTTCGCGGCGGGAGCGCGTAAGGTGAAGGACTCGCGCTGCCAAGTCGCGGGGCGATGAAAATTGATCATGTTGTCGCCAATATAGACCGAGCACGCGACAGCGTTTTCAACCACGTCGAATCCCAACCCTCGATAGAACGCCAGCATGGCATCGGTGTTCTGCATGGGGAGCGCAACATGGTCAAAGCCCTTGACTCTTCCGGCAGGCTGCGCGCGGAGTTGGCCGGCGGCGCCCGCCACGGCCACGCGTCCCATGAACCCGCGGCGGGAGGTTGTTTTCTTGAACATATGCGAGAGCCTACCACGCCCATAAGGGGAAACGGCGGCGCCAGCAGGGGGAAAGGACTAAGGCGAGCCACCCAGTGGGAGTGAGGGTTTTGCCCGAGTTCGGTGTGAGGCGGTTCCGCGGCATACTACTTACGAAACCTATGTCCGCTCCCCTCGCCGGTAAGTACCAGGATCATTATGAAGTGCTCGGCATCGACCCCAAGGCCAATGTGGAAACCGTTCAGCAAGCTTATACGGCGCTGGCGAAGAAGTTCCATCCGGGCAATCCCGCCAGCGGCGATGCCGAGGCGTTCGAAGCCGTCAACATGGCCTACGAAGTTCTCTCTGACCCGGCACAGCGGCATGCGTTCGATAACCTGAAGGGCACCGGCGAGGATCTTGCCTGCCCCAAGTTCAGCGGTCTCCAGTTTTTTAACTCGCTGGGGCGTGAGGCCGGCCTGCGTTCCGCGCTGCTGTGTATTCTCTATGATCGTCGCCGGACCAAGCCATTGAAGCCCGGTATGCCGATGCGCTACGTGGAAGCGATGCTGGCGGCTAGCCTGGACGAACTGTTTTTTGTGTTGTGGTATTTAAAGCAGCGGGGATGGGTAGCGAGCGACGACAAAAGCAACATTCTGATCACAGTGCAGGGGATGGATTATCTGGAGAGCAACCAGCCCTCACCTGGACTGGTGATGCCGTACATCAAGTCGTCGGCGGTCGAGGAACAGGATGCGCCGCCCAATGTGCTGGTAGCGGCTTTGGATGCCGCGCTGGCCAGCCGGACGGCCAAGAATTAAAGGTGTGAGAGCCGCGCTGGCCACGCCGCGATTCCTTCAATGGAGACTCGGGCGTGACACAGCGATGTTTCGCTGCACTCCGCAAAAACGGAAGGCAGCGGTGAAATTTAGCTGCCCTGAGTGGAAGCAACGGCCATCACCGACCCGACCTTCGAGAAGATCGAACTGATACTGGACGCCACGCCCGGCATAACCGCACCGGCCGCCACTGCCACGAAACCAGCCATCAAGGCGTACTCGATGAGATCCTGACCGCGTGTATCTTTCAGAGCTTTCAACGAGCAATACGTAACGAACCAGGCAACAT
>CAVVZG010000223.1:0-7064 GCA_963752205.1 Bryobacterales bacterium
AACTCACTCATACCGCAGCGCGATCGCCGGATCGATGGCGGTCGCGCGCTGCGCCGGTATATACGCAGCCACCAGCGCCACCACCGCCAACACTCCCGCCACTAACCCAAACGTCACCGGATCGCTCGCCGTGACCCCGAACAACAAACTCGCCAGCAACCTGGTCAACCCGTAAGCCAGCGCCAGCCCCAGCACCAATCCCGAAATCGTCAGCTTCAATCCCTGTGTCAGTACTAGCCGCAGCATGTTCGCGCGATTCGCGCCTAGCGCCATGCGGATGCCCAGCTCCTGCGTCCGCTGTTCCACCGAATACGACATCAGCCCGTAGATCCCGATAGCCGCCAACACCAGCGCCACCCCCGCGAAAATACTCAGCAACAGCATGTTGAAATTTTGCCGCGCCACCGTGTCGGCAATCACTTTTTCCATGGTCCGCTCGCGCGAAATGGGAATCTGCCCATCCACCGCACGCAACTCACGTTCAACCGGAACTCGCATGGTCATTGGACCCGCCGCCGTCCGCACCGCCCAGGACAGTGGGATGACGCTATTCGCCAAAGTGGTCAAACCTTCCGGAACCTGGCTCTGCGGAATGTACATGACGTCGACATCAGCCGTCTTCAATCCGTTTTCGCGCACCGTGCCCACAACTCCAACCACCTGCCGCGGAGGATCGTCGAACTGCGGTCCCATTCCCTTGCCGATCGTCACCACCTGGCCCACCGGATCCTCGCCCTTCCAATAGCGCTTCGCCATCGCTTCGTTGATGAGCACCACGCGGCTGGAGTTCCCCGAGTCCGTCTCGCTAAACACGCGCCCACGCAGCAGCGGAATCTTGAAGACTTGAAAATAGTGCGCCGACACGCTGCGCCACTGCGCGTCCCCGTTGTAATCGCCCTTTGCTGGAGGCTTGCCGGAAATGTTAAACGGCAGATCCACCCCGGCCTCAACGGGCAGCACAATCGCGCTGGCCGCCGCCTCCACACCGGGAATGGCCTCGATACGCCGGACGGCCTGCGTGCTGAAGTTGTCCACTTTCGCCGTGGTGGCATAACCTCCGCCCGCCAGAGAAGTTTGCACCGTGAGAATGTTGCGCGGATCGATACCCGTATTCGCATTTTGCAGCCCCGCAAAGGTGCGGATCAGAAGCGCCGCCCCCACCAGCAGCACCAACGCCAGCGCTACTTCGCTCACCACCAGAACCGACCGCACTCGATTGTGCCTCAAGCCGGTCCCTGAGCGCCCGCTCGATTCCTTTAAGTTCGAAGCCAAATTCGTCCGCGAGGATTGCAGCGCCGGGAAAGTTCCAAACAGCAGTCCAGTGATCAACGCCGTGCCTACCGTGAACGCCGCCACGCGCCAGTCTAGTAGAGGGATCGCCGCATGATTGCCCGCCGCGTCCGTCAGCCGTGGAAGATTTCCCGGCACCAGCGCCAGCAGCGCACGCACGCCCCAAGCCCCTAGCGCGAATCCCAACACCCCACCGAGTCCTGCCAGCACCACGCTCTCCGTCAGCATCTGCCGCACCATGCGCCCGCGAGTCGCGCCCATCGACGCCCGGATCGCCAGTTCGCGCTGCCGGCCCGACGCGCGCGCCAGCAGCAGGCTCGCGACGTTCGCGCAGGCGATCAACAACACCAGCGCCACCGCCCCGCTTAGCACCAGTAGCGCGATCCGCACATCGCCCACCAGGGCTTCGCGCATCGGCACCACCGCAACCCCTTCCGCCGGGTCCATATTTTTTGGATACTGTTTTCTGAATTGCTCGCCCGCGGCCGTGATCTGCGCCTGCGCCGCCGCCACGGTAACGCCCGCTTTCAGCCGCCCCGCGGCGTTTAAATAATGTCCCTGGTTAACGCTCGCCGGATCGGCTTGCAGTGGGATCAGACACGTCCGCCTCGGGATCGGGATGGAACCCGGCCGGCAGCACTCCCACCACCGGGTACGGAGCGCCGTTCAATAGCACACTGCGCCCCACGATGCCGCGGTCCCCTGCGAATCGCGATTGCCACAGCCCGTAGCTGATCACCGCCGCCTGCGGACCCTTGGGCAGGTCCTCCGCCTCCGTGAAGCCGCGTCCGGCCGCCGGAGTCACGCCAAAAACTTTCAGGTAATCGGCCGAGACATGCGCGGCCTTGATCTGATCCGGCGGATCATTGGTGCCCAGATTCATGCCCAGGGTGCCAAAATCGTACAGCGCCATAGCCTCGAACGCCTGATTCTGCCGCCAAGCCATGTACTTCGGTATGGAGTTCGAATATTGCACGTCGCCGCTATATTTCCGCCCCAGACGCATCAGGCGCTCCGGTTGCGCGTACGGCAAGGGGTTGAGCAAAACCGCGTTCACCACAGTAAAAATCGCGGTATTCGCCCCAATCCCCAGCGCCAGCGCCGCCACGGCAATAGCCGTGAATCCGGCGTTCTTCCTCAGCATACGAACGGCATAACGCAGATCCGCGATGAGCGTCCCCATATGGACTATAGAACGAAACAATTTCGGATTTGTTTCAAAAAAAAGCAGCCGGTAGCCGCGCCGCCACCCCCCCAAATCTTTTGCTCCCCGCACTTGAACGAAATAGCATTGCCGAACGCGCGCACGCGGACTGCTATTCCTCCCTCATGTTCAGGTCGTTAGATGCGTTGATCGGTTTCGCCACAGTGATGCTGGTCCTGAGTCTTGTGGTCACCGTGCTGACCCAGATCGTCGCTAATTTTTTACAACTGCGCTCGCAGCACTTGCGCCATGGAGTGCTGCAAGTCTTCCTGCAGTTAGGTTGGGAATTCTATGGTGAGGGCGCGCGAAGCTTGGCGCGTGAAATCGTGGGGACCAAAGACGCCATCACCCGCGAGGATCTGATCGCGAGTTTGCTGGTCCTGGCGCAAACCACCCCGGAACTGAAAACCAAGATTGCCGCGCTAGTGCCCGCCTTCGATCCCCCGCGCTGCTAGCCCACCTGCGCCGCACCGCCCTCGAGCTTTCTGTAGAACGCCCGGATCTGTCCGCGGCGGCAGTCCGCAGCACAGCCATCGCCCGGACTCCGCTGTCCGGCCTAGCGAGTGAAGTCTTCGCAGTGTTCGATTCCACCATGGATCGAGTCTCCGAAAAATTCACGGCGCAGAGTCGAAAGCTGGTAGCGTTCTTCGGCATCGCCCTAGCGCTAGCTGTGCCGCTCGATACCTTCGATCTGTTACAGCGCTTCGCCCGCAGCGACGCCGCGCGCGATCAGGCTGTCGCTCTGGCCCAAACCCTGACCGTAAATGAACCGTCCGCCCGCGTAGCCTTCGAAAAATTGCAAGCCGCCGAAATCATCGTCATCCCCTCAACCCCCGCCGAATGGCTAGCGCGCTGGCAAAAAGTGAATTACACAGGCGTAGCCGTCAGCGCGCTCCTGCTGACTCTCGGCGCGCCTTTCTGGTTCCAAGTACTGAAGGATTTGCTGAAACTGCGCTCCGCCGTAGCCGGCCAGGAATCGCAGGATCGCGCGCAGCGCCAGGCGGCGCTCACCGATTCTCCACCACCCTTCAGCGGCGAAAAGGGGACCATATGAACATAATCCGCAAGCCGTGCTCGCCCAAGAACTTCATGACCGGCCGCCCCGCTGGCCTTCATCCGGCGGCCATCGTGATTCATATTTCCGAAGGCTCGCTAGCCTCCGCTGACGCCTGGTTCGACAACCCCGCGGCGCAAGTTTCCGCCCACTACTGCGTCGGCCGCTCCGGTGAAGTGCACCAATATGTGAGTGAAGAAGACACCGCCTATCACGCCGGCAGCCCCGTGAATCCCACCTGGCGCCTGCTCCGTCCCCACGTGAATCCTAACTTTTACACAGTGGGCATTGAGCACGAAGGCCGTGCCCAAGATGAATGGACCGATGCGCAATACGCCGCGTCGGCCCAGTTAGTTCTGGAAATCGCCCGCCGCTGGTCGATCCCGCTCGACGCCGATCACATCGTCATGCATCGCGAAATCCGCGGCAACAAGACTTGTCCCGGCTTCGTCTTCAGCCGGGACAAATTGTTGTCGTTAATTACAGCCCTTACTTCCCCGAGTTGAAGCGCTTCTCAGCTTCCGCCCAGTTCACCACGCTCCACCACGCGCCGATATATTCCGGACGCCGGTTCTGATACTTCAAATAGTAAGCGTGCTCCCAGACATCGAGCCCGATCACCGGGAACTTGCCTTCCATCAACGGGCAATCCTGATTCGCCGTCGAGATCACCTCGACCGCTGACCCGCTCTTCACCAGCCAAGCCCAGCCCGAACCGAAGCGCGTAGTCGCCGCCGCGTTGAACTTTTCTTTAAAGGCGTCGAAGCCGCCGAACGCCCCCGTGATCGCCTGCGCCAGGTTGCCTACCGGCGCGCCGCCGGCGCCAGGCCCCAGAATTGTCCAGAACATGGAGTGGTTGTAATGGCCGCCGCCATTATTGCGCACCGCCGTCTTGATCGCGTCCGGCACAATCGCACAGTTGTTCGCGAGCAATTCTTCCACGCTCTTTGCAGCCAGTTCCGGCGCGGATTCCAGCGCCTTGTTCACGTTGGTGATGTAAGCCTGATGATGTTTATCGTGGTGAATCTCCATCGTCTTGGCGTCGATATGCGGCTCCAGCGCATCGAAAGCGTAGGGCAGTGCGGGTAAAGTAAATGCCATGTGTTGATCTCCTGATCTCAGTTTGACGCCTTTTCATAGGCGTCGGCAATGCGGAACATCGTGGTTTCGTTAAAATGCCGTGTTAGAATTTGCAGGCCCACAGGCAGCCCTCCCGCGGTGAGCCCGCAGGGGACGCTCATGCACGGAATACCAGCCAAATCCCCCGTGACTGTATAAATATCCGACAGATACATCGCAGTAGGATCGTTCACCATCTCGCCCAACTTGAACGCCGGAAAAGGCGACACCGGCGCGACGATCGCGTCCACCTGCTCAAAAGCCTGCTCGAAATCCCGTGTGATCAGTCGCCGCGCCTTCTGCGCCTTCAGATAGTAAGCATCATAGTAACCGGCGCTCAACACGTAAGTGCCCAGCATGATCCTCCGCTTGCACTCATCGCCGAACCCTTCATCGCGCGTCTGCCGGTACATATCGGAAAGAGTGTTCGCCGCGGCAGACCGCGTCGTATAGCGAACCCCGTCGTAGCGCGCCAGATTTGCGCTAGCCTCCGCCGTAGCGATGACGTAGTAGGCGGGGATAGCGTAAGGCGTGTGCGGAAGCTGAATATCCCGCACCTCGCACCCAAGTTTCTTCAACGCCTCCACCGCCGCCATCACCAGATCGCCCGTCTCGCTAGCCAGCCCCTCAAAGTATTCGCGCGGCAGCCCCAACTTCATGCCCCTCACGTTGCCGTCGAGCGCCGCCGTGTAACTAGGCACCGGCGCCAACGCCGAAGTGGCGTCCATCTTGTCATGCCCCGCAATCACTTCGAGCAGCCGCGCCGCATCGCGCGTAGTCTTCCCAAACGGCCCAATGTGATCGAGCGAGCTGGCGAACGCCGTCAGCCCATACCGCGAAACCCGCCCGTAGGTCGGCGTGACTCCGCTAATCCCGCAGAACGAAGCCGGCTGCCGGATCGAGCCACCCGTGTCCGACCCCAACGAAACCAGCGCCGTCTCCTGCGCCACCACCGCCGCCGACCCGCCGCTCGACCCGCCCGGTACACGATCCAGCGCCAGCGGATTCCGCACCGGCCCGAACGCCGAATTCTCATTCGACGATCCCATCGCGAACTCATCGCAATTGGTTTTGCCCAGGATCACGCCCCCCGCCTGCTCCAGCCGGATCACCGCCGTAGCGTCGTAAGGAGGAACATAATTCGCCAGCAGTTTCGACCCGCAAGTAGTCCGCAGCCCGCGCGTGACGATGACATCCTTCACCGCGATCGGAACCCCCGCCAGCGGCCCCGGTTCTTCCCCGCTAGCAATCTTCGCGTCCACCGCCTTAGCCGCCGCCAGCGCCCGCTCCGGCGAAAGCGTCAGATAAGCGTTCGTCTTAGGATTCTCCGCTTCCGCAAAGGCCAGCGACTGCCGAGTCAATTCCTCCGCGCTGAACTTCTTCGCCAGCAACCCAGCGCGAATCGAATCGATACTCAGCCCATGCAGCGGACTGCTCATCTCTCAATCACCCTGGGCACCTTGTAATATCCGCCGCTCGTAACCGGAGCGTTCCCCACCGCCTCGGCATTCGTCAGCGTCGGCCGCTCCTGATCTTCGCGCAGCGTAGCCGTTTCTTCGGCGTCGAACAATACCTGCGCCATCGGCTCCACGTTGCTGGTGTCCAGCTCGTTCAGCTTATCGATGTGCGTCAAGATCCCATCGAGGTCCACTGCCATGCGCGCGACTTCGTCATCACGCAGCGCCAGATTGGCCAGATCCGCCACCCGCCGGACTTCCTGTTCCGTAATCTTCAAGCCGTTTCCTTTTTCTGCGATTGCCGGTAGAGTAGCCCCATCACCGGATCATGAATCCCCTCGATCCCGGGTCGCGCCGTCTCCGCCCGTTGCGGCGCCAACTTACGCGGCATCGGACGAAAATCGATTTCCGTCACCAGCGCCTCGCCCATTTCCTTATGCAGATTCCGTAGCAGATGATGACGCATCGTATTCAGTTGCCGCTGCCACACGATATCTTCAACTTCCACCACCAGCGTTCCCCGCACCAAACTAGTCGCCCGCGTCTTCAGAGCCGTATATTTCCCCGCTGCGACCGGCCAAGCCATCTGCGCCCGCGTCTCCAAATCGGTGATCCCCGGCGACACCTTCATTTTTCTGACGACACGGCCAGCGCGTTCCATAGTCTCCATTTGTCCGGGGGGAAACTCGATTTTAGCATGCCCCGAATGTTATACATGACGTTTGCCCGAACTCATTCTAGCCTCGCAATCCCCCCGCCGCCGCGAGTTGTTGACGGTGGCCGGATTCCATTTCTCCGTACGCGTAAAACCCGTCGAAGAAGTCCGCGGAGCGAACGAAGATCCCGTCGCCTACGTCCGCCGCCTGGCGCGTGCCAAAGCCGAAGCCGCCTGGGAACGCCCCGGTGAAATCATCTTGGGCGCCGACACCACAGTAGCAAT
>CAVVZG010000224.1:0-8824 GCA_963752205.1 Bryobacterales bacterium
GAGGCGGAGCGCAGGGCGTTGCCTTGGGCGTCGCGCTTATAGAGTTCGTAGACGGCGTTCCAACTGCCAACGTCGTTCCAGCCGATATCGCCAGCCGGGATGCCGGTTACGTTCGAGGCGCGTTCCAGTACGGCATAGTCGATCGAGATGTTATCGCACTTCGGGAATACGGCGGCGCAGGCTCTCAGAAAACTTGCGGCTGGTGAAAGGCGGCAGGCCGGCAAGAAGCTGCGCGGTCTTGGGCAGGAAACGGCGCAGGGAGTCCAGCAGAACCGAAGTTTTCCAGAAAAACATGCCGGCGTTCCAATAGAAGTTTCCCGCGGCGAGGAAGCTTTCGGCGGTGGGCGGGTCGGGCTTTTCGCGGAAGCTTACTACGCGCTGCACGCTGCGGGCGCCGGGTTGGACGCCTGCGGGAAATTCGATATAGCCGTAGCCGGTCTCCGCCCAGCGCGGTTGAATGCCCAGCACTACGATGTTCCCTTGGGCGGCGGATTGAAACGCGGGCTTCAGCAGGCGGGTGTATTCGCGGGGCTTGGCGATGACGTGGTCGGCGGGGAAGACTCCCATGAGCGCGTCGGGATCGAGCGATTGCAGAATGTGCGCGGCGAGGCCAATTGCGGGAGCGGTATTGCGCTGAACGGGCTCGGCCAGAATCTGGCGCTTGGGGACTTCCGGCAATTGCTTGACGATCTCAGCGCGTAGGTGGTGGTTGGTTAGAATCCAGATGCGTTCGGGAGGCAGCAGGGGGCGCAGGCGGTCGACTGTCTGCTGGATGAGGGTGCGCTCACCGAAAAATTTCAGGACTTGCTTGGCGCGGGCGCGGCGGCTGCGCGGCCAAAAGCGGGTGCCTCGGCCACCGGCCAGAATCAAGCCATAATTGTGAGACATACTTACTGGATCGGAATTCCGCGCACCAGCTTTAGTGTGCGGTTCCAGCGCGTCTTAGAGAAGAAGTTCTTGGCTAGATCCACGTAATGGCTGCCGCTGTCGCCGGCCCATTCTTCAGTGGGGGCGTCATAGGACCAGAAGATCACCAGCGGCTTGCCGATGATGTTCTCGCGCGGCACGAAACCCCAGTAGCGGCTGTCGAGCGAGTTCTCGCGGTTGTCGCCCATGGCGAAGTAGTTCTCGGCGGGCACCACTAGCTCACCATTGCTCACGTTGGCGGCAAGCATCTGCTGGGCGCGATCCACCACGGGACCGTAGGGCTGCGACGGGAAGTTGTCGCGGTAGGGCTCAATGTGCGTGTCTATGTGCTGGGTGTAGGGCTCGGTCAGGGCATGGCCGTTTACGTAGACGACCTTGTCCACGATGTGGATGCGGTCTCCGGGGACTCCGATCACGCGCTTCACGAAATTCTGGCGGATGTCCATGGGATAGCGGAATACAATCACGTCGCCGCGCTTGGGCTCGGTATAGGGCAGCAGGTATTTGCTGATGGGGCCGGCGGGGGCGTAGGACAACTTGTCGACCAGCAGGTGATCGCCGATCAGGACCGTCGATTCCATCGAGCCGGTGGGCACGATGAAGGCTTGCACCAGCGTGGTGGTTCCGAACAGCAGGATCAGGATGTTCAGGGACCACTCGTGGATGAAATCCCGCGTCGAATCGGCAAGCTTATTCATACGGCGTTAGTTTTTGTAATACCCGTGAACCAGCATGAACGTGCGGCGCCAGCGGGTCTTACTGAAGAAATTCAGGCCGATGTCCTTGATGTGATCGAACCCGATGGAAGGGTTCTGCAATTGATCACTGGGCGCGTCGTAGGACCAATAAATGATCAAGCGGCTTGCCGATGATGTTTTCCCGCGGCACGAAGCCCCAATAGCGGCTGTCGAGCGAGGAATCGCGATTATCGCCCATGGCAAAAATGCTGTCGGGTGGGACAACGACTTCACCGTTGACCACGTGATTCTGCAGCATGTCGGCGGCACCCGGATAAACCATCGAATTAGGTTCGCTGGGGAAGTTATCGCGATAGGGGTCGATTTGATCCGACTTGTGAACTTTATACGGTTCGTCCAGCTTCACGCCGTTGCGGTAGACCTCTTTGTTGACGATGCGGATGCGGTCACCGGGAACGCCCATGGCGCGCTTCACGAAGGTCATGCTGATGTCGACAGGGTAGCGGAACACAATGATGTCGCCCCGCTTGACGTCGCTATACGGCAGCAGGTGCTTGCTAACGGGGCCGGCGGGCGCGAAGGCCATTTTGTCCACCAGCAGGTGGTCGCCGATCAGCAGCGTGTCTTCCATGGAGCCGGTCGGGATCACATAGGCCTGTACCAGCGTGGTAGTCAGGAAAAGCAGCAGCAGAATGGTGATGGCCCACTCGGCGATAGCTCCCCTAGGCGGTTCAACGGGGGCTACTGGCGCTGCCGTTTGCTCAGCGGGTACTTCCGCAACAAGGGCGGAAGCTTCCAGTGGTGCCTGGGGTTCGGGGGTGACGGAATCCGTCGTGTTTTCGAGGCTCACTAGCCTTATTCTACTCGGTTCGAGCTCAGGAGGGAGCGCGCTCGAAGTTATCGTCCTGCACGCGGAAGCGGGCGCGACGGCTGCCGGGCCATTCGAGGCGCAAATCGTGGGAGATTTCGTCGAGCATTTCGATGGTGCAGACCTTCTTTTCGTCGGCAAACGCGCTCAAAAGCAGGTTGTCGCAGATGGCGTTTATCAAGCGCGGCGTGCCTTGGGCGCGCAG
The DNA here is from genome assembly GCA_963752205.1 of Bryobacterales bacterium. GTDB lineage: Bacteria > Acidobacteriota > Terriglobia > Bryobacterales > Bryobacteraceae > Palsa-187. The sequence goes on from CAVVZG010000224.1 coordinate 2,699, forward strand.
GTGAATTTCGGCCAGCAGCCCTTCGGGGAACACGGTCTGGTGGGACATCCCGGCCTTTCCCAGGCGCGACTGAATGTACTCCACGGTGTCGCGCAGCGTGAAGGGCTGCAGGTTGAAGCGCAGGACGATCCGCTGCTTCAACTGGCGCAGATTGGGCGCGTCCAGCTTGCGGTCGAGTTCCGGCTGCCCGGCGAGGATGATCTGGAGGAGCTTGCCGTTGCGATTCTCCAGGTTCCCCAACAGGCGAATTTCTTCAAGCACTTCCCAATCGAGGTTGTGGGCTTCATCGACGATCAGCACCACGGTGCGGCCGAGCTGGGCTTGTTCGACTAAGAGCTGATTGAGAGCGAACAAAACTTCGGTTTTGGAGGTGCGCTCGCAGGGCAGATTCAAATCGTACGCGATCATTTCGAAAAACTGCTCAGTGTTTACGCGCGAATTGAAGAGGAAAGCGAACTCGATGTATTGGGATTCGAGATAGTCGCGCAGGCACTCCAGCATGGTGGTTTTGCCGGTGCCGACTTCGCCTGCGAGTACGATAAAACCCTTGCGCGCTTGGACGCCGTAAACCAGGTTGGCGAGCGCTTCTTCGTGTTGCTCGCTTCGGAAGAAGAACGCGGGGTCCGGGCTTAGGTTAAAAGGGCTTTCGGTGAATCCAAAGAACGCATTATACATTTTGGTCTCTGTTCACTCTCTATATCGATCCTAACACGCAATCCCGTGAGGTTAAAGCATTTATTGCGGCGCCGGGTGGTACTATTCGACGCCCGGTACTATGCAAAGCGGTATACTCACTAACTATGGCCGTTTACGTTATTGTCAACATTAACATCAAGGACTTGCCCGCCTATGACGCTTATAAGACGGGGGCGCCCCAGCTAGTTAAAAAGCATGGCGGGGAGTACCTGGCGCGGGGTGGGGCGACAGAGGTACTGGAAGGCGAGTGGGTACCCAACCGGATCGCGCTCCTGAAGTTTCCTGATCTGGCTGCCGCTAAAGCCCTCTTGAGCGACCCGGAATACCAGCCGTTGAAGGCTTTGCGGCACAGCATTGCCGACACCCAGATGGTGGCCGTCGAAGGAGTCTAAATTATGCGCGCTCTGCTCCTGCTCTTGATTTCGGGCGGGATGTCCTTTGCTCAGTTGCAGGGGATCATCGACATCCACACGCACGGCGACCCGGATAGCGCACCGCGCAAGATTGACGTGCTGGAACTCGCGAAGATCGCCAAGGCGGCGGGGATGCGCGGGATTGTGCTCAAGAATCACTACGCGCCTACCGTGCAGGCGGCGTATCTGGTGAGCGAAGTGGTCCCGGGCATCGATGTGTTCGGGGCCATCGCGCTCGACCGGGCGGTGGGCGGTGTGAATCCGGAGGCGGTGCGGCAGGCAGCGGCGTTCAAGGGGAAAAAGCTGCGGATTGTTTGGATGCCGACTTTCGATTCGGAAAACGAAGTGCATTTCCTAAAACAGAATCGGCCGTTTGCGTCGGTTCAACGTGACGGCAAGCTGTTGCCGGAGACGATCGAAGTGCTCGGCATCATTGCCAAAGAGAATATTGTTCTGGCGACCGGGCATTCATCTTCCGCCGAGAACCTGCTGCTGACGCGCGAGGCGAGGAAGATGGGGATCACGCACATCGTGCTAACGCATCCGATGAGCGCGCGCACCAATATGAGCATTCCCGCGATGCAGGAAGCCGCAAAAATGGGCGCCTATATCGAGCTGTGCGGAGCGGCGCTGCTGCCGACGCAGCGAGTCGAGGAAAGGATTCCCGTGGAGGAATATGTGAAGGCCATCCGAGCCATTGGCGCCGATCATATCATTCTGTCGAGCGACCTGGGGCAAGCGGCGAATCCGGTGCACACGGAGGGCTGGATACAGTTTCTGGACATCCTGCGCAAGGCCGGGATGAGCAATAGCGATCTGGACGTAATGGACAAGAAGAACCCGGCGGCGCTACTGGGCTTGCCCTAATACGGGCGTTTGCCGATCCAGTTGCCGGGCGGGTCGTAGTTGCAGACCCATACTTCCGTACGGTTGCTTCGAGCGACGGCGCAACCGACCCGTTTGGTATCGCGCCAGACGATTTGCGTGTAGTGGCCGCAGACTTTGCGGCAGGTGTTGGTGGAATATTGGTAATCGCGCGCTTCCGAGGCCCAGTCATTCACTACCTGCGCGGGGGAAGCGCCGCCGCCGGTGATCTCGAATAAGTTTTCTCCATAAGGTGGTTTTCTGCGATGGAAGAACTTGCCGTTGGCGGCTAGATAGTCGGCCCATTGCTGGGCGAAGGCCGCCAGGTCATCGGACCATTCGAGGGGCTTCTGCCCCACGCGACTGCGTACGGCGTTGTGAGCCGCTAGCAGGTTGTCCGCGACGAAAACGCCGGGAGGCTGCCTTTGGGCGAGCAGAGTCCCGAGAATGAGAACTGCCAGATTCAAGCGAGCGCCTCGGCTACAGCTTTTCCAACCTCCGCAGTGGTAGCTTTTCCGCCCATGTCGGGGGTTCGCGGGCCTGCGGCGGTCACCTGCTCGATGCCGCGGACGATGGCGTCATGGGCGGCGGGATAGCCCAGATGATCGAGCATCATGGCGCCCGACCAGATCTGGCCGATGGGATTCGCGATGCCCTTCCCCGCGATGTCGGGCGCGGAACCATGCACCGGCTCGAATAAGGACGGAAATTTGCGCTCCGGGTTGATGTTGGCGGAAGGCGCGATGCCGATGGTGCCGGTGCAGGCCGGGCCGAGATCGCTCAAGATGTCGCCGAACAGGTTCGAGGCCACCACTACGTCGAACCAGTGCGGGTTGCGAACGAAGTGGGCGGTCAGGATATCGATGTGGAATTTGTCGACCTTCACATCGGGATAGTTGCGGGCCATCTCGACTAGGCGCTCGTCCCAGTAGGGCATCGAAATGAAGATGCCATTCGATTTTGTCGCGGCGGTCAGATGTTTTTTGGGGCGGCGGCTCGCCAGTTCGAAGGCGTAGCGCAGGACGCGGTCGACACCAATGCGGCTGAAGATGGACTCTTGCAGGACGATCTCGCGCTCTGTGCCGGCGTACATCTTGCCGCCAACTGAGGAGTACTCGCCTTCGGTGTTCTCGCGCACCACGTAGAAATCGATGTCGCCGGGTTTGCGGTTCGCCAGAGGGCTTGCGACTCCCGGCATCAGGCGCACCGGGCGCAGATTGACGTACTGATCGAACTCGCGGCGGAAAAGCAGCAACGAGCCCCAAAGAGAGATGTGATCTGGCACCTTCTCTGGCCAGCCTACGGCGCCGAAGAAAATGGCGTCGTGGCCACCGATTTGGGTTTTCCAATCGTCGGGCATCATGTGGCCGTGCTGCGCGTAATAGTCGTAGCTCGCGAAATCGAATTCATCGTAGTGCAGTTCGATGCCGAACTTGCACGCGGCGGCGTTGAGGACGCGGACGCCCTCGGGAATGACCTCGGTGCCGATGCCGTCGCCGGGAATGACGGCGATTCTATGCTTTGCCATGTTCTCCCGGTTTGAAAAACTGTTGGATCTCAGCGAGCAAAGCTTCCGGCGCTTCTTCGGGGATATAGTGTCCGCAATCGAGATCGCGCCCATTGACGGTTTCCGCGACGCGGCCCCAGTCCGCCAAAGGATCGAAGCATTCCTCGATGGTCCCTTGTATGCCCCACAGAACGCGCAGCGGGCATCCCAGCTTGTTCCCGGCGTCGCGATCGATGCAGTCGTGCTCCAGGTCGATGGTGGAAGCGGCGCGATAGTCTTCGCACATGGCGTGGACGCAGGCCGGGTCTTTCATGGCACGCAGATACTCGGCCCAGGTTTCCGGCGCGAAGGGGCGCATCCCGGCGCTGCGCTTGCCTATGAACTCCTGCAAATAGAATTCGGGATCGGCGCCGATCAGGCGCTCCGGTAGCGGCGCGGGCTGGATGAGGAAGAACCAGTGCCAGTAGGCGCGCGCGAATTCCATGCTGGTCTGTTCATACATCGCGAGCGTGGGCGAGATATCCAGCAGCATCATTCGCTCCACCGCCTGTGGATGATCCATCGCTAAGCGGTGGCCGACGCGTCCTCCGCGGTCGTGGCCTACTAGCGAGAAGCGTTCGAATCCCAACTGTTGCATGAGCGCTATCTGATCGCGGGCCATCTCGCGCTTGCTGTAGTTGGAGTGATCGGAAAGGCCGGCGGGCTTGCTGGCGTCGCCATAGCCGCGCAGGTCGGAGGCAATTACGGTGAAGTTTTGCGCTAGCGCGGGAGCTACTTTGTGCCAGATGACGTGAGTTTGCGGATAGCCGTGCAGCAGCAACAGCGGCGGTCCGCTGCCCGCAATCACATAGGGGATCTGGATCTCTCCGGCGTTCGCAATGCCGCTCGAAAATCCCGGAAATAAGCCGCCGGTGCTCACTTGATTTCGACTTGGATCTCTATCGCGGTTTTATCGCCCATCTGCTCGGTCTGATGCTTCAGGGCGTCGCGCCACGCGATATCGCCGGGGTGGCGGGGGTTGTCGACGACGCGTCCGTCGCCTAATTTCATGGTGGTGTGGAGGTCGGTAAGATACACCACAACGTAATGAGGATGTTCGTGCATCGGAGACTTTACATGGGGCGGCAGGATGGTGCGCAACACGCGGACGCGGTCGTTTTCGAAGGCCACGAGGTGATGTTCCGCGTCGAGCTTCACGGGGTCGAGCGTGATGGGCGGCGATTTGGGGGCGCCGGGTTTCAGTTCTATGATGACGGCTTCGAGCGGCTGGTCGGACACGTTCTCTTCGGCGTGTTTATTGGACTCGTTGAAACCCACTTCGCCGGCTTTACGGTCTAGGTGGCGCACGGTGCCGTCGGCTGCGGTGATTTTCTCGCGGATGTCGGTGAGGAAGACAGCTACCGTCGCGGGATGTTCATGCAGGGCGATCTTCGCATGCGGCGGATGTTTGACGCGCAGCACGCGCACCCAGGCGTTGTCGATCTCGATTTTATAATCGGGGCTCAGCTTCGCCGGGTCCTGCGCCACTGCGGTAACGGCCAGCGCGAGCAGCAGCAGGCTGCGAATCATTTTCCACCACCGTTCGAATGAAACGGATCTCCACCAGCGGGCGGCGCGGGTTCGGCGCTGGCGATGTCGAGATTGACGACGATTGGTTCTTGGCCGCTACGAACCACTACGGCTTCGACCGGTTCGTCTGCTCGTGCATTCATTTCCTGATGCGGGACGTACGGAGGCACGTAGATGAAATCGCCGGGGCCCGCTTCTTCCACGTATTCCAGGTGATCGCCCCAACGGAAGCGGGCGCGGCCGCGAACGATGTAGAGTACGGTTTCAAGCTCGCCGTGATGATGCGCCCCGGTGCGGGCGTCGGGGGCTACCACCACGGTGCCGGCCCACAGTTTGCTGGCTCCGGTGCGCGCATGAGTGATGGCGGCCGCGCGCGACATCCCCGGCGTCTGCGGCGTGTTCGTGTCGAGTTCGCCCGCACGCACAATGCGGATTCCGTGTTCTTTCCAGTCAGACATGAGGTTCGCTCAGCGGATGAAATACCCGGCGGCACGCCACTGATCGCCATCCGCCATTACGGTCAACTGCTCCGCGGCGCTGGCTTTGTTCTGGAAGGAAGTCTGGAACACCATCACCGCATAGCTGCCATCCGGGGCGCCCGGCAAGGTTTTCGTAAAGGTGAGATTCAGCAGCTTGCGCGAAGTTCGCGCGCCGAGCGGGACACGCACGCCCTGCACCATGCTCACCCAGGTCTTTTCGGGAACGCGCGAACGGAAATAGGCACTCGCCTCTTTCCAGCTATCCGCGTATTTGCCGCTGTCGATGAGCCGCAGCCAAGCCTCGCCGCTAGATGCGGCCTGATCGCTCACAGGCTCCGCGAACAGCATGGCGGCGAAAATCAAAATGACGATGGCCTTCACACTTTCCTCCCCATGGCGCTGCGCAGCGGTTTACCAAGCGCGAAGATCGCGAGGCCCGCGGCCAAGCCTAGTCCACCCAAGAGCACGAAGAACGTCTCTCTCGGCATCTTCTCATAGAACGTGCCCAGGTAACCGGTGAAGTAGTTGCCGATGAAATTCGACAGGAACCACATGCCCATCAGCATGCTCACCAGGCTTGGCGGAGCGACTTGCGCGA
>CAVVZG010000225.1:0-14989 GCA_963752205.1 Bryobacterales bacterium
GTTCCAGCAGCTCTGGGGCAGCACACCTCGGAAAAGCTAATGGGAAGACGTCAGCAACAGTTACAGCCGGTTCGTCATCACTCAAAGCAGCGGCATGGTCAAAATTGGATAAACAGAGAGTTCCGTTGGATTTGAGCAAAAAATTTAAACTCCTAACGTCGTTGTGTGCTATGGCTTGACGCGGACTACAGCCAGTAACGGCGACATGAAGAAAAGTTAAACTGGATGAGGCATTCAGTAGAAATTTAACTGCTCGGTGACAGTCAAGCAGTGTATCAGATTTTTCAAGAAAATTTAAAAGTGATCCGGCAGGGTGATATTCGGTGAGAATAACATGGCACTTTGGCGATGGAAGAAAAAGTGTTCAGCAGGGTTTCCACAAGGTAGATTTCGCTCCGAAATCATAAACGCGTCAACGAAACCAATCACGAAATCAGACCTGAGCCTATTTTTCGTAAAGATTGAAACCTCACGACTCCAATGATAGTGATCGTTATAGAGCTTGACCAGAACAAGGTCTTCGGCAAATTTGGCCTTCAGAGCATGGTCAGAAATAATTTCCAAAACTTGTATAGTAGTACTTTTGGCTGGTGTGCAGGAGCAGCAGAGGGTAGAATGGGCATGCACATTAGCGGCACGGTAACGATCGAGAAGAAGGACATTACTTGTGTTAACATCGCTGCTATGCTGTTGGGTATTAGAATTGTCGGTGGCACTATTTTCAGAGAATAAAACTTCCGGCATGTTGGACAACACTTTTCTCTTCCGGCATAACCGCCAACAAAAAAATGCCCCAAGTAACACGAAAACCAAACACACCATCACAAAGGCAATAACGACAATGTCTGACATTTGAGCCTAAGCAATCAGACAGTTCTATAATTCTATACACACATACGTTACCCAAAAAGAGCAGACAAACCATTTAAATTGGTGCCGTTGCATTTAGGAATAGAATTCCAGTTATTACAGAAATCGGAATGACAGCATTCTGTTCGATGCTTCCCTTCCACAGATAGCATGCACTAGGAAGATAAAAATATGAAAGACACATATGACAGCGATCTTGTACAAACTACCTGAACCTGGTGCGATAGGTTTGCAGAAAAACAGCCGAATGTATAAATGGGAACATCGCCAGTCATGTCCTTGTAGCTGAAACATGACCCGAAAGGATCAGTACTGCAATTGCTACCCCAAATTATCGCCACCAATCCAACTTATCACCTTGGTGGCACCACCTCTAGATTCATCGGTATCATTGGCGAGGCGAGCAAAATGCTGAAGAACAGGAAGTTCTACAAAATAAGAAAGCCAAGGTAAGTGGCAAGTCTTCAGTATCAGCACATCAAAGTAAAGAGTGGCCAGTGATATTAAAGTCGCTCGTACGTAGACACGTAACATGTATAATTATGTGCTAAACATGAAGAGATTTGAACAGTAAAGTTCAAGGTTTGTGTGTTTGCGAGCACGGAGCAAAAATTCAAGAAATTTGGCCGAGCGGGGAAAAAATGCCGCAAGAAAAACTTCAATTTTCAAGGTCGTTTTTATTTTTTTATATGCATTTTGCCAAGGTTGCCATGGAAATTACCAACAATGTTGGTTTAATTAGATTTGTGCAGTTTCCGTAGTGTTGGGTATGTGCATGATGCAATATGAGTCACGCCCGCGTTGAATTGCATCATGGTGATGAAATTTGGATTAATGATGAATATATATACATTTTGGTTAAAAGATAAAGTGAGAACAATTTGCATTTACTTGAATTCAACAATTATTACACGCATTTAAAACACATTTGAGCAATCTTATCCGCGGGCAATACACTCAAGTCTATGGTTCTTGAACAGCATATTGTAACAGTTCTTTAAAAGGTAGGTGGGAAACAAGATTAGACAAGTGGGTTTTGTAAACTACTTTTTTCTGCTCTAGCTAAGATATGGTCGACGACACTACTTTTAGCAGGACCAATGCTCGGCCAGCTGTATCAGCTCCGGCGTATTCCAAAATGATTTTCCTTCACCCTTCAGAATATGAAAATGCTGTCCTCTTTGTAAATGGTCGTCTCGATACTGGCAAAGGTGAAACTCTTCTTCTGCTTGGATGTGGATCAGGCAATGGAGAGCCAAACGGACTTAAACTTATGCGACTGAGCAACTCGATGCTTCGGTTGCGGCAATTGAGGTCATCTGCAAGGATTCTCGCGTCAATGCTATCAGCTCCGTTCTTGGTAGGCAAGCTGTGAGCCATTCGGGAGCATCTGCATTTATTTCTTATGTGCTGGTTCGACGAAACTTTGCTGAACTTGACTTCATTGAAGTGCGTATTACAGTTGTTGGAAACGTCGATGCAGGCAAGCCACTATTTAATTAACCAAAGTTTATAACTAAACATTCTGCTTGAACAGGAAAGTCAACGCTCTTGGGCGTCCTGACTCACAACGAGCTCGATGATGGACGAGGAAGGCTCGCCAACGGCTGTTTCGCCACAAGCACGAAAATCGAAACTGGTCGGACATCGTCAGTCGGCAATGAAATTTTGGGCTTCGACTCTACTGGAAAATCTCTGAACCGACCTGAACACGACCACTTGGACTGGGCACTGATTTGCCGGCAGGCCAGTAAGGTCATTAGCTTCCTCGACTTGGCCGGCCATGAGAAGTATTTGAAGACAACTGTCTCCGGAATGACTGGCCATCTGCCAGACTTCTGCATGATCGTCGTTGGCTCCAACATGGGTGTCGTCGGTATGACTAAGGAGCATCTCGGACTGTCGTTGTCGCTTGGAATTCCGCTCTTCATTGTCGTCACCAAGATTGACATGTGCCCTCCCAATGTCTTGCAAGAAACTCTTAGAGTCTTGCAACGGCTGTTGAAGTCTCCAGCGTGTGGCCGGAAGATGCCGCTCATGGTCCACAGTATGGAAGATGTCCTTATGGCAGCAACCAGCTTTGGCACCGACCGACTCTGCCCAATCTTCCAGTCTCCTGCGTCACGGGCAACACCTTGACTTGCTCATGAATTTTCTCAATCTTCTTAACAGTCGCCAAGCGTTTCCTGTCGACCAAGTTCAACAGTCGTCTGGACCACAATCAACAACTGAGTTTGTCATCGACGAGACTTATGTGGTACCAGGCGTGGGAACCGTCATTTCTGGCTTGACTTTGCGAGGAGCCATTCGTCAAAACGATCAGCTCCTTTTGGGCCCTGACTCCTCTGGCAGATTTCAAAGTGTTGCAATTCGATCAATCCAACGGCGCCGACTGCCAGTCACTGAAGTCCGAGCTGGTCAAGGAGCTGCTTTTGCTTTGAAGCGAGTCAAGCGAAACCAAGTTCGGAAGGGCATGGTTTTGTCGCCATGGGGTCGCGGCGCACTTTGCCGACGGTGCCGACGGCGGCGGCGGTCATTTCAGATCCCATCGTCGCGCCGGTGTAAACGCCCGCGCTCCAGTTGAAGGATTGATAAACCAGCGGCATCGTGGTGGCGCGGCGGCCGCCGAAGATGAACGCGCTGATGGGCACGCCGCCGGGTGCTTCCCAGGCGGGATCGATGGTCGGGCACTGCGAAGCCGGCGCGGTGAAGCGCGAATTGGGATGCGCGGCTTTCGCGCCGGTTTGCTTTGGCGATCTCGGGAGTCCAATGGTTGCCCTGCCAATCGAGACATTCGGCTGGCGGCTCCTCGGTCATGCCTTCCCACCACACCCCGCCCTCAGGCGTCAGAGCGACGTTGGTGAAAATGGTGTTACGCGAGAGCGTGTCCATCGCGTTGGGATTGGTGTGGCGCGAAGTGCCGGGCGCTACGCCGAAGAACCCGGCTTCCGGATTGATCGCGCGCAGGCGGCCATTGGCGTCGGGCTTGATCCAGGCGATATCGTCGCCCACAGTCAAAACCTTCCAGCCATCGAAGCCGGCGGGCGGAATCAGCATCGCGAAATTGGTTTTGCCGCAGGCGCTGGGGAAGGCCGCGGCGACATAGGTCTTCTCGCCCTGCGGATTCTCCACGCCCAGGATCAGCATGTGCTCCGCCATCCAGCCTTCGTCGCGCGCGATGTTCGAGGCGATGCGCAGCGCGAAACACTTTTTGCCCAGCAGCGCATTGCCGCCGTAGCCCGAGCCGTAGGACCAGATCTCGCGCGTCTCCGGGAAATGCACGATGTATTTTTCTTTATTGCAGGGCCAGGACACGTCGCTCTGGCCGGCGGCCAGCGGCGCGCCCACGCTGTGGACGCAGGGGACCACGCGCTTCTCGCCTTTATCGATTTCCTCGAACACGGCGCTTGCCGATGCGGGCCATGATGCGCATGCTGACCACCACGTAAGGCGAATCGGTCAACTGCACGCCGATCTGCGACATGGCGCCGCCAACCGGGCCCATGCTGAAGGGGAGCACGTACATGGTGCGGCCCTGCATGCAGCCGCTGAACAGCTCCTTGAGCTTCTTGCGCATCTCAAACGGGTTGACCCAATTGTTGGTGGGGCCGGCGCCGTCTTTGGAGAGCGAACAAATGAAAGTGCGGTCCTCGACGCGTGCTACATCGTTCGCGTCGGAGCGGGCGTAGAAGCAGCCCGGCCAGAGATCCTGGTTGAGCTTGATGAAGGTGCCGCCGTCGACCAGTTGCTGGCACAGATCGTCGTATTCTTCCTGCGAACCATCGACCCAATGAATGGCCGCGGGCTTGGTGAGCGCCGCCATCTTATCAACCCAATTGAGAAGATGCGTATTTTGGCTCAAGGGTTGAGCCGAGGTTCTAACGCTTGCTTGCATAATCAGTTATTTTCGCACAAGGTGAAGAGGACTGGCGCGCTCAGAAGGACATCTTGTCCTGGAGCGATTCGATCTTAGTACCATCCACGCCGTAGATGACCAGCAGGTCGCCCCAGGTGCGGAAGTTGCCGCGGCGGTCACGGTACTTGATGATGGCGTCGGCTTCGGCCGCGCTCAGGCCCAGGCGCTCCGCCATTTCCTTGGCGTCGGCCTTGTTCATGTTGACTTTCGTGGGGTCGTCGACCTTGGGGAAATTGGTGGCCAGGTAGTCGGTGAGCGTGGTGAGTTCGTCGCGCGTCGCGGTGGTGCGCTGGCCCATGCGGGCCACGATGTTTTCCCAGTCCTCGTGGGTTTTTTGATATCCGCCCAAGGCGTTCCCGGGATGGCAGCCGGCGCACTGCTGCTGAATGATTTTTTTCCCGTCGCCTTCGGGCAATTCTCCGGCTGTCAATACCGAAACCGCGAAAATTGCGAGCAGGAACCGTCGCATGGCCTAAAACTCGATCTTAGCCTTGGCGGACTCGACCTTCGAAGCGTCGACGCCGTCGACTTTCTTCATGGTGTCGATGTCCTTATAGTTGCCGTTCTTCATGCGGTAGAGAACGATGGCCTCGGATTCCTTGGTGGTGAAGCCCAGCGCGGCTTCGATTTCCTTGGCGGAGGCGGAGTTGACGTTGGTCTTTTTGACCTCATCACCCTTGCCGAAGTTCTTGGTCAAGTAATCGATGATCTGGTCGAGCTCGGCGCCGGTGGCGTCAGCGCCCATGTCTTTCATGGAGAAAACCAGGTTGGCCCAATCCGAGCGTGAATAGCGCAGGCGCGGGACCGAGTCAATATCGTGGCATTGCGTACATACCTTTTTCAGAGTGTCGCGGCCTTCGCCGGGGGGCAAGTCCTGAGCCCAGGTGGCGGGCGCCAGCGATGCGGACAAGATCAGCACGGAAATCCTAGCAACGTTCTTCATGGTTCTCTCTTACCGAATGGAATGGGCGGAGTGCGGCCTAGAACTCCATCTTATCTTTAAGCGCTTCGCACTTTTCGCCGTCGACGCCGTAGATTTGCAGCATGTCGGCCCACAGGCGGAAGTCGCCGTGGCGGGTCTTGTAATCGATAATGGCGGCGGCTTCGGAATCGGTGAAGCCCAAGGCGACCAAGTCTTTCGCGCTGGCCTTATTCACGTTGACCTTGGTGGCGTCGGCCACCTTCAGGAAGTTGGCGGACAGGTATTTCACTACGACGTTGACTTCATCGGTGGTGACGTCGGCGCCGCGGCCGGCCATGCGCACGACTGTGGCCTGCCAGTTCTCTTCGGTCTTTTGCTGGCGGGCGATTTGATCGGTACTATGGCACTTGCCGCAAGCCCGCATGATGATGACTTTGCCGGGGCCGTCCGGAAAATCCTCGGCGCGGGCGGTAACCGTGGCGACAGCCAGTAAACACAGCAGCGGCATCATGCCGCCTACGATCCAGCTTGGGAAACGCAGTTTCATTGAATCGGCCTCCTACGTCTATCGGCGATATTATCGCACAGGACGTGCGGAGCCCACGAGGCCCGAATGGCAGGCTGGCGTGGCCGGATTACTTCGCTTTCAGGTTCGCGGGCGCGTCACCTTTGCCGAAATTCTTGGCCAGGTAAGTGATAATGGCGTCGAATTCCTCGTCCTTGGCGGAGGCGCCGTAGCTGGCCATGGTGTCGACCACGGTTTTCCATTCTTCCTTGGTGTGCTTCAGGACCACAATGATGTCCAGGCCGTGACACGCGCTGCAGACTTTGGCGAAGGTTTCTTTGCCGGGACCGTCGGGGAGATCCTGCGCGGTCATGGGAAGAGCGGCGAGGCCGAGGGCGAAAAGGGCGAGGCTCAGTTTGCGCATAATTGAATTTATTTTCGCACAGCGGCTTCGGCCGTGAACAGGACCAGTGTGATCCACAGGGCGTCGGCGATCAGAAGGTGCAAGAGCTGAAGTGGGAGCGGAGCTTGCAGCAAAATACCGGCGGCGCCAACGGCGATTTGGGCTAGGAAGAGGGCGAGCAGCCAGCCCGCGAGCGGTGTGCGGCGCGTTTTGAATGCGGGGATGGCGATCAGCGCGATCACCACGCCAGCGGCCAGCGCGAGGACCGGATGAATGATGCGCAGACGGATCAGGAAACTGGCGGTGGACGAGAAATCCTCGCGCACGCCTTCGGCTAATGTGTGAGCGGGGAAGAGCGTGTCGCCGAGAGCGGTGATGGCTCCGGCGATCGCCACCAGAACCAGCGCGCTTAACGGCCACGAGAGGGCGAGCGAGAAGCGCCCGATTTTGTGGGTAGCGGCGCGCGCCGCGAGAGCGAGCGAAGCCAGCAGCAGAAACGTGTTCACCAAATGGAGGCCTAGCGAATAGACGCGTCCCACCGATTCGTTGCGGGCGACGTGGCCGAGCAGCACCAGCGAGGCTCCGAGCAACGCTTCGGTCAATATAAAAACCACAGACCAGTTGGCCCAGCGGCGTGCCGGGTGGCCGCTCGGGAAGCTTTTCCAGGCCCACACGAACATGGCGGCGACCAGGACCAGGGCCACGCCGCTCATGATGCGGTGCGTGAGCTCGATGACGGTGCCGATTTTCGAAACGTCCGGCAAGACGTCGCCGTTGCACAGCGGCCAGTGTCCGCCGCAGCCGGCTCCGGAACCGGTGGCGCGCACTAAGGCGCCCCAGAGAATGACGGCGACGTTATAGGCGAGGACTCCCCAGGCGAAGCGTGCGAAGCGGCGGTGGGCCGCGACCTCGGACGAGCCGGGAGGCGCCGCAAGAACCTGCATACCTTAAGAATACTGCTAGGGCAGGATACTGCTAGGCGGCGGCAAGACGAGACGCCAGAGATTGTTCGGCTATTTCGGCGGCCACCGGTTTTGAAAACAAGAAGCCCTGGCCTTCGTTGCAGCCGAGATCGAGCAGGCGGGCCCGCTGGCTTTCGGTTTCGATGCCTTCGGCGACCACCGTCATGCGCAGGCTGCGGGCGAGGTTGAGGATGGTTTCGACGATGGCGCGGCTTTCGGGGTCGGAGTCCAGACGCTGCACGAAGGAGCGGTCGATTTTGAGCGAATCGAAGTGCAAGGTGCGGAGGCAACTGAGTGAAGAATAACCGGTGCCGAAGTCGTCCAAATGGAGGCGGATGTTCAAGGCTCGCAGGCGCGCGAGAACTTCGCGCACCGCATCGATTTCAGGGATCAGCGCGCTTTCGGTCAGTTCCAGATGCAGGCTCTCCGGCGGGATGCCGGTCTCGTCGAGCACTCTTTCTACGGCGTCGACGATTTGAAACCCCTTGAGCTGTTTCACGGATACATTCACGTTCATCGACAGCGGCGGCGCGCCCGGGAACTTGCTCTGCCAGGTTTTTAGTTGCGCGCCAGCATGGCGCAGAATCCAGGCTCCCATGGGAACGATCAAGCCGGTGTTTTCCGCGATGGGAATGAATACCGACGGTTGAATCAGGCCGAATTGCGGGTGACGCCAGCGCAGCAGCGCCTCGAAGCCAGTCACGGCGCCGCTGTGCAGATTCACTTTGGACTGATAAAACGTCAGCATCTGATTGCGTTCCAGAGCTTGATATAGATCGACGGCCATGGCCAAGCGGGCGTGGGCGCGCAGGCGCAACTGGGGGTCGAAGACTTCGCACTGGTTGCGGCCACCCTGGCGGGCATTGAACATGGCCACGCGGGCATCGCGCAGCAGTTCGGCGGCGATGGTTTTAGGGCTGGTGCAGAGGGCGATCCCGGCGCAACCGCTGATGGAAAGCGGAGAATCTTGCAGGCGGAAAGGCCGTGCGAGCGAAGACAAGAGCGCCTGCGCGAGGGCCTGCGCCTGCCCCACCAGAGCCGCGTCGAGCAGGATGGCGAACTCATCGGCCCCCACGCGCGCCAGCAGCGTCGAGGGATGAATGGCGGATTCCGTGATCACCCGGCGAAAGCGGGCCGCAGCTTCGAGCAACACTTGATCGCCTACGTGGTGGCCCAGGTTATCGTTCAAGTTTTGAAAGCCGTCGAGGTCGAGCAGCAGAACCGCCACGGATTTCCCGGGGCGGTGCCCGTCGAGCGTGTCTTCGAGATGGCTCAAAAACATGGTCCGGTTGCCGAGCCCGGTGAGCGGATCGAGCAATCGGCTTTCACGGTCGGCTTGCGAACGCAGAAGCTGCGTCTGAATGCGCGCGTCCATCACCGGCAGGTCGACCGGCTTCACCACAAAATCGTTGGCCCCCTGGCCGAGGGCGTCGACGATGGCTTCGCTGTCTTCGTCCGCGCCCACCATGATCACGGGAAGCTGGCTGGGCGAATAAGTAGCGCGCAGCAAACGCAGCAGGTCGAGGCCGCTCATGCCGGGCATCATCTGATCGAGCAAGACCAGATCGTAATGCGCGTGATTGATCTTAGCGAGCGCCTGCTCGCCGTTTTCGGCGATCTCAATTTGATAGCCGCGGTAAGCCAAGCTGCCTAACAGCAGATCGCGATTCGCGGGGTTGTCGTCGACCACCAGCAGCTTGCAGGGATCCGGTGCCACACGCTCTCTTCGGCCGAAGCGCGCGGACCTTGAGGGAAATTTTCAGAATTATGCCTTAGACAAGCCCAAGTAATCGGCGCACACTTAAAGTCCGATGCGTGAAGCGGCTATTTGTCCGAATTTCTTATTGAGTCAAGTACTGTGGCGGCAATGAGGCTCGTACATTCGCTGAATGATATTCGAATCTCTACTCGCCCTGGCGCCTTCGCAATCAATCGAGCAGATTGTTGGTCGACAGAGACAATCCTATCGTCGGAAGAACTGATTTTCAAATTTCGGTTGTGGGTTAGATCGGACTTGGTATCCGCTCCGGTGATCCCCTTAACTTCGTAAGCTATCGAAGATCCGGGGGCTTGCAGAATTACCGGATTGGGTTCCAGCCAGACGGTTTTCCAATTAATTCCGCCAGATGCGCAGAGCGCGATGGCCGCGAAAACACTGGCGACTCGAAGTGCGACTCGCATAAGCGACCTCACGATACTCCTTTTCGTTATTAGCGTCAATGCTGCTTACCCAAAGGGTTTGTCAAAGGCATAATTCCGGAGATTTTCGTTGACCAAAACGCCCGAGGTATGTTACCCATAGAACTATTCCAAGGTTCTCGCCCTTTCGGGGGCGGGTGAAAAGGGAAGCGGGTGTGAATCCCGCACGGTCGCGCCACTGTGAGCAGCGAGCGGACCGGCAAGTTGTAGCCACTGTTTCTTCGGAAATGGGAAGGCCGCCGGTTTGCGATGACCTGTCAGTCAGGAGACCTGCCTTGGTCAAGGAGGCGCGTTACCTCGTCTTATGACGACTAAATTACTCGTGTTGTTTTATGCCTCGGCCATGGCCGTGGCGATTGCGGGCGAAGCTCCGTCGGTGAGCGGTTCCGTAAAAGATCCCCAAGGGCGTCCGGTGGTGTCGGCGGCGGTGAGTTTGTTTTCACGCACCAGCAGTGCGATGTGGACGACGACCAGCGACACGCGGGGCGCGTATCGTTTCGAAGGCGTGGCGGCGGGTGATTATTTGCTGCGCGCCGAGGCTTCCGGATTCGCGGTGTTTCTGGACGACCGGCTTGCCGTGGGCGCGCCGGTCACGCGCGACATCGCGCTCCAACTCGCGGGCGTTCGCGAGCAGGTGGTGGTGACAGCGGCAGGCACTTCGCAATCGGCTGACGAAGTTTCGAAAAGCGTAACGGTTGTCGATCGCGCGGAAGCGGTGGAGCGGGATGTAGCGGCTCTCACGGACGCGGTAGACCTGGCGCCGGCGGTGCGCGTGCAAACGTTGGGCGGGCCGGGACAAGAGGCGTCGATTCACATTCGCGGAATGCGCGATATCGACACGGCAGTCGTCGTCGACGGCATGCGGCTGCGAGACGCTGCGATCTTGCATGGCGATGCTACTGGATTGATCGAGGACCTGTTGTTCGTTGATGCGGGGCGAGTGGAGGTGCTGAACGGCGCAGGTTCGTCGCTCTACGGCACCAGCGCCATCGGCGGCGTCGTCAACATCGTCACCGACGAAGGCGGGGGACGAACGCGCGGCAGCGTGCTGACGGAAGGCGGCTCGCTCGGGACCATGCGCGGGCGCGCGCTGATCGCTGGGGGCGCGCTTGATGACCGGCTGCAATATAGCGCCGGGCTGGCTTACGTGAACGTGCTGGAGGGTGTCGATGGCGACGATCCTTTTCGCGACACAAGCGCGCAGGCGAGCGTGAGCTATCGCTTGTCGAACACGACGGTGCTGCGGGCGCGGCTCTATGGCGGGGATTCGTTTGCGAAGAATAATTCGAGTCCGCTGCAGACGGGGACGTTCCCGGCGACGGGGATCGTCAACGCGGTGCCGTTTGTTACGTTTCTGCCGGGCGCGGACGATCCCGACAGCACGCGCGCGGGGCGGTTTCTGAACGGGGCGCTGACTCTCGAAGGGCAGCCGCTGGCGAAGCTGAATTATTCTTTGTCGTATCAGACGCTGGCGTCGAGCAGGCGCTACGGCGATGGGCCGGCTGGCACGGGATATCAGCCCTTGGGCAATCAACGCTCGGTGTACGACGGGCGGATTCAGACGGTGAACGCGCAGTTGCATTATCAGCCCAGCGCGGCGCACTTGCTCACGGCCGGCTACGAATTCGAGAGCGAAAATTATGCCTTCGATTTCACGGATGCCAGCGATCCCGGAGCGGCCTCCGGCGTCAACGCTACGCAGAAAAGCAATGCGCTGTTCGTGCAAGATCAAACGCGCTGGTTCGGCGGACGTCTGCTGGTCACCGGCGGATTTCGCGCGCAATATTTTTCGCTGGACCGGCCGGAGCTGCTGCCACTCGAGTCGGCTCCGTATCAGGGCGTGGCGATCAATTCGCCGCCGGCGGCTTACACCGGCGATGGGTCGGTCGCGTACTTCTTCCGCAAGAGCAACACCAAGCTGCGCGGGCATGTGGGGCGTGGTTATCGCGCGCCGTCGCTCTACGAGCGCTTCGGGTCGGGGTTCGATTCGACGTTCGGATATACGACGTATGGCGATCCGCGGCTGGCGCCGGAGCATTCGATCAGCTTCGACGGCGGCGTCGATCAGACCTTCGCGAAAGGGCGCATGCGCGCGTCGGCGAGTTACTTTTACACCAGCCTGCAGCAGGTGATCGCGTTCGCGACGCTCACCGGGCCCGACCCTTTCGGCCGGTTCTTTGGGTATTACAATTCGCAGGGCGGGATTTCGCGCGGCGTCGAGACCAAGGTTTCGATAGCGCCGATCGCGGCTTTGAATTTTTCGGCCAGCTACACGTTTGTGAACGCGGCGGAGCGCAATCCGTCCATAGCGGGCATCCAGCGCACGCTCGAAATTCCACGCCAGCAGTTTTCCGCCGTGGCCACCTGGCGTGCCGGGAAACGGCTGCTGTTTACTTTTGACACCCTGGACTCGGGAAACTATTTGGGCCCGATGTTCCCGGATTTCGTGACCACGTTCACGACGCGCGCGTACAGCTTCGACGGACTCCGCCGCGTGAATGCGGGCACCAGCTACCGTCTGCCGCTGGGCGAGTTCAGAGCCGTCCGCTTCTTTGTGCGCGGCGAAAACCTGCTGAATCAAAATTATTTCGAAAACGGCTTTCGGACGCCGGGCCGCACGGTGAACGGCGGCATTCAATTCGAATTCTGACGCGCCCAGTTCAATTGCTGTTTGACGATGTCACGCGGGTAAGTCATCTCCATCTTCGTGACGTTGCCTTTTGCATCGAGGGTGGGCTGTAGCTCGGGATACACGCCCGCCCAATACGTCGGCAGATTCAGCGCGGCATAGCGCGCGACCACTTGATCGCGCACTTTCGGGTCGAAGTGGACGCCGTATTGGTCCACCAGGGCCTTGATGGCGGGATAATCGCCTTCGGCTTTGATGCGCATGAGCTCGGCCAGCAGCATGCCGACGCCCTTGCGCATTTTGTCGAAGTCGTTGACGGTGATGTAATCTTTGCCGTTGCGGTTGAAGCGCACGATGCCGCCGGTTTTATCCATGATGTAGTTGACGATCATCTGGCGGTCGCGCTGGTGATCTTCTTCAATGGTGTCGCCTTTCGGAATGCCGCGCAGCTGCATGAGCGCGGTGCGAGCGGCTTGGTAGTACATGGCTTTGGCGACGTCGGGGCTCGAAATCAGGCCCAGTTCTTTGAGCTTGGGATCCCACACGTCCCACATCGCGGTGAGGTCGGCGCGGGCTTCTTCGAGCGTCGAGAAGTATTCTTTCAAGTAGAAAGTTGGCTCCTGCGTGAGCTTGGGATTGAGTTTGCCGGAGCCATGACCCAGGGTTTCGTGCATCGCCACCAAAAGGGCGGAGGCTTCGTCGCCGTACTTTTTGGTGATGACGATTTCTTCGGGCGAAGCGCCGAATTCATCGACGGCGCGCGAGCCGCTGGCTTCCGAGATCGCGCGTGAGCTGCTTAACAGCAGGAAACTTTTGCTACCGTATTTCTCGCGGATTTCATTTTCGTTGGGCAGGTTGTCGCCGATGGTGTTGATGTGGAAGTCGCCGGTCTCAATCACGGTCTCGACGGCTTTGGCGCGCGGCGGGGTGCCGCCTTGCTTTTTGTATTGGTCGGCCCAAGGAGCCCGGTTTTCGAAATACTGGGCGTTGGCGGCGAGCTTCGAGGAATCGGTTTTGGTGTCGCGGATGGAAACGAAGCTTTGCGAGGTACCTTTGGCGGCGCGGGCATCCCGATAGACTTCGATGAAGCCGTTGGCGAAGTCGACGTCGGCGTCGTTCTGCGTCCAGTCGATGTCGAACTGGAGCCAGTCGGCTAGTTCGCCGGTTTCGTAGTAGCGAATCAAGTCGCGCAGGACCTTTTGTTGCGCTGGCTCGGCATAGGGGATGGCCTTTTCGAAAGCTTCGCTGGCCTTGCGTAAGGACTGCGCGTAGAGGCCCGGGGGAACTTTGCCGTCGGGAGTGCCGGCGCGATACACTTCTTCGACCAGCGAGCCGTCGGGCTTGCGCGTGACGCGCGAGTTCAGCGAATAGCGCTCCTTGAAATTCTTGAGATCGGCCAGTTTCACGCCAGCATAAAAGTTGTTGGCGCTGGCCTGCAGGATGTCGAGATCGCCCTTCGGGCTTTTTGCGGTGATGAGGGGCTCGAAGTTGGGGTCGAAGAGCGAGGCGCGCAAAGCGTCTAATTCTTTGATCAGATCCGGTTCGGTGAAAGCATTGAGGGCGCCTTTGCGTTTGGCGGCCAAGGCGGCGGCCTTCAGGTCTTCAAACGATGCGTCGGGCAGGAATTTTTGGGCGGTGATTTCCTGATGATTGCCTTTGTTGGTCCAAAAGAGTTTCGTGAAGGCCATGATCTGGGGAAGCACGCGGGCGTCGATGGCGTCGGGGTGCGCGGCGATGGCGTCCAGGATGCGTTTCTGACGGAGGCCGAAGCGCGAATTCTGGTCGTAGATGATGGGGTCGATGGCGATCGACGCCTGCGTCAGCCAGTAGGCCAGGATCTGCTGGCGCGGCTGCAAAGCCCGGAAACTTTCGGCGCGCACTTGCACGAAACCGGTGGAGCCGACGCGGTCGACCAGCGCACCGGGAGCCGTTTTATCCTGGGCTGCGGCAAGGACGGCGAGGGCCAGCAGAAGCACTAGTTTCTTTCCCGATTTCGTGCGACGATTTATGGTTGAAAGCGGGGAGGAAAGAGGGGACATGATTCAGCATACTGCGATCGTCACGTTTTTGGCTGTGGCCAGCCTGGGTGTGGCTGCGCCGGTGAAGGTGGAATTGAAAGACTCCATGGGGAAGCCGGTGGGGACCGCTACTATCACGGAAGCTAAGCGGGGTGGGGTTTTGATTCATCTCAAGGTGCACGGACTTCCGGTGGGTGAACACGCGGCGCATATTCATGCCGTCGCCAAATGCGAAGGGCCGGCGTTTACCACGGCCGGTGGGCATTTCAATCCTGATATGAAGCAGCATGGGTTAGATAATGAGTTTGGTCCGCACGCGGGGGATATGGCGAACTTCACGGTCGCGGGGAAGAAGGGCAAAGCGGATGCCACGCTGGTGAATACGCGGGTCACGCTGACGGACGGTCCGCATTCGGTGTTCACCAATGGCGGGACGGCGCTGATGATTCACGCGCAGAAGGACGACATGCATACGGATCCGACGGGGAACGCCGGGGCGCGGATTGCCTGCGGCGTTATTACTAAGTAGTCGTTTAGGATTCCGGCGACGCCAGGAAGCGGTCCT
>CAVVZG010000226.1:0-39897 GCA_963752205.1 Bryobacterales bacterium
GACTGGAAAGACTGGGGAGAAAGCCTTCTTCATTTGCCACGGGCCAAGCGGTACAGGCAAAACGACACTGCTAAACGCCGTGAGAAATGCCTTCCCGGAGTACAGCACAACGATCCTAGTGGAAACCCTTATGGCAAAATCGGGCGGGCTCGACAATAACGCGCAATCTGATCTTGCTGACCTCCGGGGCGCACGGTTTGCTCAAACTTCAGAAACCGAACAGGGCCAACGACTGAAGGAGGGCAATATAAAGAGGCTCACGCAGGGGGCGGGCATGATTAAAGCCGCCCGCAAGTATGAGAACCTGATCCAGTTCCCTGAGTCACATAAGCTCTGGTTCGACGCAAACCACCTGCCAACGGTGCGCGATGGCACGGGCGTGTTTGAACGCTTACATTTGATTCCTTTTCGGAACGTGGTTGGTGAAACGGAACAAAACAGAAACATCCATGCAGAGCTGGAGGCGGAGCGCGCGGGGATCGCGGCATGGGTCGTACAAGGTGCGCTTGACTGGATGAAGGCGGGTCGATTGGTGCGACCACCTGAGGTGCAGGCTGAAGGCCAGGAGTACAAGGAGTCTCAGGACTCGATGGCCGATTGGATTGCTGAGTGCTGCATCACGGGCGAGTCGGCGGAACGCATTAGCACCGACGCGCTGCGGTCATCCTTCAACGATTTCGCGAACCGCACGGGCGACCGCCCGCTGAGCCAAACGCACTTTAAGGAACGCATGGAGGCGCGAGGGTTCAAATATCGACGGCTCGACAACCGCCGCTTCTTTCAGGGGATCAGCCTTGCTCCCCGTACCTCAGTCGAGTTCATGGCAGCATGACTTCCACTGTCAAAGGGTGCGTGCGTCCGCCGTGAGGGCGTCCCATGGTCAGCGGGTGGTGTAAGTCGGCACTGGCGGCTGAGTTTGGGGGTGCTGGGGGTGTTTACCCAGCCCGAGGATGACAGGATGACAGGGGATGACAGGTAAACACGGAAACTTTTCCATGTGAACCCCCTTATAGGACTTTCCGTAAAACGCTGTCATCCCCTGTCATCCTGTCATTCCACACCAGCTCAAGCCCGCAGCGCGACACTCGGGCTGTACCGCGTGCGAGCGGGTGTTTTTCAAATAAGAGTAAGTCTTAACAATCGAATAGATAGAGGAAAAAATAACATGGCAGGACAAAAGCAGTTGATGATCGAAGCTATCACCGCGCTGGTCATAGGCGAGCAAACGGGAGAAGACGTGCTGCTCGACCGAATAGCCAACGGCGAAACTATGGCGGCGCTGGCACGTTCGCTGGGATTCTCACGCAACATGCTGAGCCAGCATCTTGTGCGAGACGATCAGCGTCGGGCGCTGCTCACACGCGCTCGGGAGTCGGGGGCCGATGCACTTGCAGAAGAAACGGTAGAGATAGCGGATGCGGCGTCGCCGTCCAACGCCAACGTCGCGCGTCTCAAGATCGAGCAGCGCAAGTGGCTGGCATCCAAGGTACTGCCGGACATTTACGGCGAAAAGCAGCAAGCGAGCGTGATAGTCAACGTGAACACGTTGCACCTTGAAGCGTTACGCCAACTGCGTGATGAACGTATTAGGACTGTTGATGTTAGCCGTGTGAGCCAATCCCACGGCGCACCCGCGCAACTGACTCAGTGATGGATAAGGAGAGAAAATAATATGGCAGGCCAGCCAGTGACACGTACCTACCTCTCGCGCATTGAGGCGGCAGACATCGCAGAGATTTACAACCAGGTGGCACAAGGTAAGAAAATCGCAGCTATCGCGGCCACCATCGGCGTAAGCCGCGCTTTCCTTTCAATGTTTCTTAACTCGACACCCGAGAGTAAAGAGGCATTGACGCTGGCCCGTGAGGCCGCCGCCGCCGCAGCACCGCCCAGCAAGCGTTGCGGGACAGGCGGGGTGCTGTTCGCCTACACCACCGAGAAGACACTCCCGCAGGTGAAGGAATGGCTCATCGCAAGGCTTTCTTTGGCCACCAACGGCAAAGGCAGCGGCGGCGCATCAGCGGGTCGGGCCTCCACTGACCACCTGGCCGCGCTTCAGCAGCTCCAGGCCGAACGCGCCACAGCACCGCACCGCCAGCTCACTCCAGTACCAACGACCCTCCCGTACACCCCGGCACCCGCCTGAGTGCGGCAGTCACCTACTGATTGGGTGGCGCACACTGCTGGACTGTGGGCCACTCAAGAGTCCCACCGCGCCAGCACGCAGCGCCCCGACACAACACCGCCCACCGCTCCAGGAGTGATCCAGGCACGATGGGCGCTGTACTGGTGCGGGCTTACCCGATGGAGCTACTACTTGCCAACTGCAAATTTGGCGTGCACTCGGGCCACAACACTCTCTGGGATTCGGAGGCTCACGTTGCGCTTCTTTCGCCGCAGGAGAGACGGGATGTTGGATTGCAACACCCCAACCTCATCGCGAAAGAGTTTACGCACGGTCGTATCAGACCATCCCCACAACTCCGCCACCTGGCTGACTGTAAAGTGCCGTTCAAGGGATGGGTGCTGCGCGGTGGTGTCCATAGGTGCCCGCTATGCTAACACCGTCTCAGCGTGGGCGTATCGGTTCGCCAAATCCACCACACGCGCCCGTTCTACCTTCTCATCCTCGGGCCACCCAATAGCTCTGTGGATTGCCTTCAGGTCATCTGTGTTGCGCCCAAGGGCGGATAGCACCGCCTCAACCAACTCAGCCTTTTGCGCTTTGCTGGCTTTCCCGCTCTCGAACAGCGCAATTACGCGCTTGCCATATTCAGAAGTAAGCATGTTCCACAAGCATGGGGCAGGCGCGGATCAAATGCAAGGTGTTTTTTGAAGATTTGGAGATTCAAATTGTGGCCTGAGCAACCGTCCAGCGTACACCCTTGACCGTGCTTGTACACTTTTCTCTTGCATCACCACTCAAATCGGCGTACATTTGAATCTCCAGAAGTCAGAAAGGTGGCGGGCCGTGGCGGGAACGATAGCGTATGTGAGGGTAAGCACTGAAAAGCAGGCGGAGAAGGGCTTCAGCCTGGAAGTGCAGACTGAGAAGGTGCGGGCCATGGCGGTGGTGCAGGGCGTTGAGCTAGTGGAAGTGATCGTGGACCGTGGCGAATCAGCCAAGAGTCTGGATCGCCCCGGCATGGCGCGGCTGCTGGAGCTGGTGGCCCGCAAGGCCATTGACCGCGTGATTGTGGCAAAGCTGGACCGCTTGACCCGCAGCGTTAAGGACTTGGCCAACCTGCTGGAGATGTTCGAGAAGCGCAAGGTGGCCCTGGTATCCGTCGCCGAATCGCTGGACACCCAATCGGCAGCGGGGCGGCTGGTGCTTAACATCATGGTCAGCGTCTCAGCGTGGGAGCGTGAGGCCATCGGTGAGCGCACAGCGTCGGTGTTACAGCACAAGAAACGTGAAGGGCAGGTGTTTAATCACACACCATTCGGGTTCCTGCGCGTCGGTGCAAGCCTTGTCCCGTTGCCGGATGAGCAGAACACAATCCAGTACATCCTCGGTGCGAAAGCAAAAGGCCAAAGCCTTCGGGACATCGCGGCGAAGTTGAACGCTGGCGGCATCGCCACTAAGACGCGCGGCCAGTGGCACGCCTCGACCGTACGCAACATCTTGACGAATGGGATGCACAAGCTGGTCGCAGCATGAAGCGGACCAACAGCACCAGCGCGAAGCCCCGTCAAGCGGGCAAGGTCAGCACACCAATACCCAAGCGGGCACAAGGCACGGCACCAGAACCTAAGCGCATGGGACGCCCGCCCGGTGGCAAGCATTCCAACCCTGATTACATGCAAACGACACTCTGGATACCACGCGACCTGATGACCGAAGTAAAGATCAAGTTGCTTCGCAGCGAGTACAAAGAGTTTTCAGGAACAGTCGAGGGATTGCTACGCAGTTGGTTGAAGGCGCGCGCGCCGCGCTAGGAATCGTGCCCGATTGCGTGACACCGCATCCATCAGATTGAATCCGCGCGGACAATGCGCTGCTGGGGTTTTCGATTTTAACCCCCCTTCGCTCCAGAACCCGCCGCCTTCCCAGCAGCCAGGTGATCAGAGCGCGTCCGACCTCTGAAAAATTTTTGAGAATCGCCCGTCGAAAATTTCCTTAGAGAAAATTTAATAATGCGCGTAACTATATCAGGGGGATGGGCCGAGCAATACAACATGTTGTATTCGAGCAGGAGAAAAGTCTTGGAGTCCTCGCTTTTCTGTGGCACCATACCCTCGGTGGTTTCTCCCAATCAGCAAAGCAGTGCAGCCCCCGCAGCCATAAGGCCCGCGTACCTGCGCATCAATGACGCCGCTGCCTATTGCTCGTGCTCCGCTGAGTACCTGGCAAAGTGTGTCCGCAAGGCGCAGGTTAGCTTCATTAAGAAAGGCCGCTGCGTGTTCTTTGCTGTTGCCGATCTTGACTGCTGGATGCTGGCTGATCGAACACAAGCCGCCTGACGTGATAGCCTAGCCTTCGCATGGTGTTCCGAAAGCGTAAGCAACTCTCAGATGGCACGGTCAAGGAATATCCACACTACTGGTACAAGTTCACCCGTGACGGCAAGGTTGTCCGGCGAAACACCAAGCAGAGCAACCGCCGCACAGCCGAAGAATTGGAGTCAACACACCGCACGCGCCTTGCCAGGGGTGAGGCCGACTTGCCCACGGGCAAAGCGCCAACTCTGGCAGCCTTCAATCCGGTGCTCACGAGCCGATCTGGCAAGGCGCGGAGCGCGGAGTTCTACGCCAGCCGGATGAAGGTTCTGCTGGCGTTCCCACCATTGGCTAACGCCCGCCTGAGTGACATCGACGAACCACTCATCGAAAAGTACCTTGCGTCACGTCGCGAGAAAGTCACACCCGCCACCCTCAACCGCGACCTCGCGACACTCTCCAAAGCCCTGCGACTCGCCCGTGATAAGAAACTGATCCACGGCTTACCCAAGATCCGACGCGAGCCCGGAGAGCACCACCGTGAGTTCGTGCTGAAGCGTGACGATCAGGACGCCTATCTTTCAGCGTGCCCCGATCCCCTCAAGGATGTGGCGGCGTTGGTCCTGGAGACGGCGCTGCGGCTGGGTGAGGCGCTGGCGCTAACGTGGACTGATGTGGTGCTCGAACCGAGTGAGGGTAAGAAATTCGGCTGGCTACACGTCCGCGTGGGCAAGACCAAATCCGCTGAGCGCGTAGTGAGCCTCACAGCCAAAGCAGCCGAATTGCTCAAGGCCCGCAAAGCCACATCAACCGTGCAGTGGATCTTCCCCAATGAAAAGCAGACGGGGCCCGCGTTGGTCAACTCCGTGGGGCACCAGCATAAGCGTGTGAGGGATCGGCTAATCTTAAATGAAGGATTCGTGGTGCACTCTCTCCGACACACAGCACTGACGCGGCTTGGCGAAGCAGGCGTTGATGTCTTCACGCTTAAACGCATCGCTGGGCACTCATCAGTGACCACTTCGGAACGCTACGTACACCCTTCGGATTCGGCCATGGAGGCGGCGTTCGAGCGGTTGCAGGTGGCTCAGGGTGGTCACCTGGTAGGCACACCGACCCATAAGCGCCGCAAGCATATAGTGGTCAAAAGGTCCGTAAGTAGAAGTAAAAGAGCACGTTAAAACATATGCGCCCGTAGCTCAGCTGGATAGAGCGACTGACTTCGAATCAGTAGGCCGGGGGTTCGAGTCCCTCCGGGCGCACCAATGCTTCCAATCAGTTGCTGCTCACAGGATTGAGGCAGAATCCGCGCCGCCTATGATGGCGACGCTTCCATCTGAGAGCGATGTCGCAGTATGGCCGAAACGCGGGAAATGCAGATTCGGTCTGGCCGTGAATAAGCGGGTTTGTCAATCCGGTGGAAAGCTCGTCTTGTAATCGCGCTCGAGGGCCCGGTCCTGGTCCTCTTTGCGCAGGTAGCAGTTCCCTACTGTAAGTACCTCGATGCCTGTGCCCATGAAGCAGCGAAAGGCGTCCTCGGGCGTTCCCACCAGTGGCTCGCCGCGGACGTTGAAGCTTGTGTTCACCAGGACCGGGCACCCGGTCAAGGTTTTGAACCGCGCGAGTAGAGCGTGAAAACGTGGGTTGGTTTCACGATGAACGGTCTGGATACGGGCCGAATAGTCCACGTGGGTGACGGCAGGGATGGTCGATCGCGGCACATGGAGCTTGTCGATGCCGAAGAGCGATTGCTCCTCTTCTGTCATTTCGCTTCGCAGATGCTGTGCCACCCCGGCCACGAGCAGCATGTATGGGCTATCGCCATCGAGGTCGAACCACTGCGCCACATCCTCGCGCAGGACGGACGGAGCGAAGGGCCGGAACGACTCGCGATACTTAACTTTGAGATTCAGCACGGACTGCATTTGGGGTGACCGCGCGTCGCCAAGGATGGAGCGTGCGCCCAGGGCGCGCGGGCCGAACTCCATACGCCCTTGGAACCAGCCGACGGCCTTGCCATCCACCAATGCAGCCGCGGTCTGGTCAATGAGAGTTTGATCGCTCACAACGGAAAACCGGCCGCCCACGCCGCGCAGCGCTTCCTCACCCTCGCTCTGGGAAAATGCGGGTCCCAGATAGGCGCCCGCCATGGCATCGCCTGGTTGGACACGGCGCGGCTGGTTGAGGAACAAATGGTAGGCCGCTAGAGCCGCACCCAGCGCGCCGCCCGCGTCACCGGACGCCGGCTGCACCCAGATGTGCTTAAAACTCCGGTCGCGCAGCGCCTTGCCGTTCGCGACGCAGTTGAGCGCCACGCCGCCCGCCAGGCATAAGTTTTCTTCGCCGGTCTCGGACGCGATAGATCGCGTCAGCCGGAGCACCGCTTCCTCGGTGACCGCCTGTATAGAGGCGGCGAGATCCATGTGGCGCTGGGTCAGGGGGGCGTTGGGCCGGCGCGGCGGACCGCCAAATAGTTTGTCGAATCGCTCGTTGGTCATCCGCAGGCCGGTGCAGTAGTCGAAATAGGACTGATCGAGACGGAACGATCCATCAGCCTTGAGGTCGATCAAGTGGTCGAGCATCAACTGGGCGTAATTGGGCTCCCCGTAGGGCGCGAGTCCCATCACTTTGTACTCGCCGGAGTTGACCTTGAATCCCAGGTAGTACGTCAGTGCGGAATACAACAGGCCGAGCGAGTGTGGGAAGTGAATCTCCTTGATCATCTGCAGCCGATTGCCATCACCCAGTCCAACCGAAGTGGTGGCCCATTCGCCGACGCCGTCCATGGTCAGCACGGCCGCCCGCTCGAAAGGCGAAGCGAAGAATGCGCTGGCGGCATGGCTCTGGTGATGCTCGGCGAATAGGAGGCGCCCGTCAGCGTCGAAGCGGTCCCGGCCCAGCCGATCGAGCTCTCTGCGAAGCCGGTTCTTCTGCAGGAGCTTCTCCCGCAGCCAAAGCGGGACGGCCATACGGAAGGAAGTGAAGCCGCGGGGCGCGAACGATAGATACGTTTCGATCAGACGCTCGAACTTAAGGAAAGGCTTGTCATAGAATGCGACATAGTCCACTTGGTCGAGATTGACATTGGCCGCCTCCAGGCAGTAGGCCGCCGCATTGCGGGGAAAACTTGAGTCGTGCTTCTTGCGGGTGAATCGCTCCTCTTGAGCGGCGGCCACGATAGAGCCGTCCTCGACCAGCGCGGCCGCCGCGTCGTGGTAGAACGCCGAGATCCCTAGGATGCGCAACGGCCACCTAGAACAAGGTATAGATGAACGGAGCCACCGCGCTGCTCTGCGTGAGCACGATAAGAGCGAGGAACAAGGCCATGACGATGAAGATGGGCAGGAGCCAGTATTTCTTCCTCACCCGCATGAACTGCCATAGCTCGACAACGAAGCTGCCCATAATCCCTCAGAATTGCCGGAGCATCGTGTCTGGCGCAGGGCCGGGCGGATGCCGATAGATCCAGTAGCTCTGCGCGTCGCGGTCGAAGCCCAGTTGCAGGGGGTTTTTGCCGAGAAAGCGCATGAGCAGGCCCACCGGAGCGAACGTCAAGAAGAAGAGGATGCCCAGCACCACCGGGCTAACCACCCGTTCCATCGCCAGGCCAACCCGGAGCCAAAACCGGTTGAGCGGCGCCAGCATCGCCGGACGGGCGAGCGCGGCGATAAGGAATGCCGCCCCCAAGCCGAGCGCCCACGCCCTGACCGGCTGTCTGCTCAGGAGCGGCCGTACACCGATGAGCACAAAGACAGCGGCGAAAACGAAACCGAAGGATCGATCGGACGGACCCTGGATCTCCTCGGCTCGCGCCAAATCTTCGTGGAACGAGTCATTCATCAGATTCATTCTAGCTTAGGATTCGGGCGCAATCGTTGCAGGGCATCGAAAATCCCCTGGGCGATCAGTCCGTGCGCCAGCGCATTGGGATGGGGATCGGGCGGAGTGACCCAGAGGTCCGCGGAAGCGCGGTCTTTCAAATACGGCAGTAGGTCGACGAAAGCGACGCCATTCCTGTCCGCCGCCGCCTGCACCAGGGTGGTTATCCGCTGGAGGCGATAATTCCGTACGTCGTGAAGCTCCGGCAAGTTGGCGATTAATAGCGTTATTCCGTTGGTTCTGCAAAACTCGGCGAGCCGCGCAATGTAGGTCTGGGCGTCCATCCAACCCTTGGCCTCGCCGCCGCCATACAAAGCCAGGTAGTAGTCTGCCCAGTCCCGCCTCGCGGAAAACTGGCGCATGAGGGTATCGAAGCGGCCCAGGACGAAAATACACGAGTAACAGGTTCGCTCCAGGAAAGAAGGGGGTCGATCCGAAGGAACCGGCTCGGCGTCGTTGAATGAGAAGTTCAGCACCACCATGTCCGGTTGGTATTTGCGGCCCTCGGTGAGGAAATACTCCACCTCTTGGATGCTGTTGTAATTGCCGACCCCAGTATTGATCACCTCGGCGTCGATGCCTCTATCGGCGTACATCCTCTCGATGCGTTTTGCGAACGTGTCCTGCACATTCACGCCCCAACCAACGGTCATAGAGTCGCCGAGCATGAGGATACGAAGCTTGCCGGGAGTCCGCGCATAGGAGAACTCGCGGTCGCGGAGGCCTTTGGAATTCGTCTTGAAATCCACGCCCATGAGGACAGCATGGCGGTCCGGCGCATGCTCGTGACCGATCAATGGATCCGCGGAAATCCGCTTCACCTCGCGAGCGTATTTCCACATCTCGAGATCGTACTGCATGCCGTCGTCAACAATGAAACGCACGAAGCCTTCGATCGCCAGCCCCAGGAAGGCGAGGCTGATGAGCGTTGCGATGGCGCCAAAGGCGAGTTTGCTCCTCATCTAAGAAAACTGATTTTACACGATCGCGTATAATCGCAGCCATGAGCGGTTCGCGTCTCCCCGAGAATGCGCCCTTGACGGTGGCCCCTGCCCGGACTAGACAAATTGCATTCTGGGCGATTGCGCTTACATTTCTGCTCGTCTGCATCGAATTAGGATGCTTTTTAGTAACTCGATTTCGTCCTGACCTGTTCGACCGGCGCGAGTTGATCCTCGCTCAACTGCAGTCTGCCGATTTCGAGCGCATGAAAGCAAACAGTGCGAGCGACCTGCTGGGCTGGGATAATCCGGCTTCGACAATCACGCAGACGAAAGACTGTGCCGGAGAGGAGGTTACCTCCACGTACAGCAGCGATCGGATTAGGCTGCATGGGAAAGGCAGGCCGCACGATGCGGTGGTATTGATTGCTGGAGATTCCTTCACCCACGGGAATGAGGTCTCCGACCAAGACACTTATCCCGCCGAACTGGAGCGCATTCTGGGCCTGCCGACGGCGAATCTAGGTGTTTCCGGCTATGGTCCCGATCAAGCGCTGCTAAAACTAGAGAGCCAGATCGAGAACTTCCCGCGGGCGAAGGTTGTCATCCTGTCCATCGGTTATGGCGGAACGGCTTATATGCTCAACAGCTTTCGTCCTCTGGTGCAAAGCCCGACAGGGCGCCATTTCGGTCTGAAGCCGTACGTGGACGAGGGAACTTTTCATGAAATCATCGGAGGTCATCCCTATCGAAGTTTTGACGCCTTTAAAGCGGCGGCGCTTTACGCCTTCGATGAAGATTACTGGCGCCGGCCACGGCCCACCTTTCCGTACTTGGAAAGCGTCGTCAAAATGATATTTCTTCCGTCGTTCTGGGTTCCTGCCCTTACCCATGTAACCGAGAATCTTGGCCGTCCACATTACGATTTACTGCATCGCATTCCTTCTGTCCAACGCGGCCTGCGGACGATCTATGAGCAATTCATGGAGTGGAGCGCCAAACGCGGCCTGCCTGGAATAGTGGTCTTCATCCCCACCGACGCGCAGGATCGAACCAGCGGGCTTACGGCCATCGCCGCGGCCACCGCGGACCAGCGGCGTGGACTTACGTTCCATAACGTTACGATCGGTGACGGCAGCACTTACCTGCAACGAACGGGGTGCCACCCCTCACCAGCGGGATATAGGACAATCGCTCGGAGCGTTGCCGGCGTCGTCCGGCGTTTCGTAGTCCCGTAGTTTGTTCCTCGTGGTCTTGCTCGACAACTTATCAAATATTCCAATCCCGGAAACCTTTTTTATCTGGCCGTTTCGAGCGACAGCGATCATGTTCGCGTGTCCACCGCGGATTCCGGTGCAAGGTCGCCACCCCGCGCGAGTTGTGGGTGTTTCCGCCAAGACACTCCTGCGGCGGATGGGAGCCCGGGCCGTTCACTTCGGCGGGTTCGTTTCAATGGACTTTTTTGCCGCCTCGCGCAGCTTCTCGTTTTCGCGTTCTAGCGCTTCCAGGCGGCGCTCAAACGGCGCTAGCGCTTCCTGGATCTGTTCTGCCGTGAAACGCGGCGTGATGTGCTGCGGACAGTTCCAGTCGAACGCTTCGACCCGAATCACATACACGCGTTCGATCACCGCTTTATAATCCGGCTCGCGCAGCCGTTCGATCCACTCCCGCGCCGCTTCGCCTTCGAAAATCTCCGCGCGGCCGAGAATCTTCAGGCGCGCCTGGCGCGGGTAATCCACCATAATCATAGCGATCCGGTTGTCGGTCCCCAGATTCCCGGTACTGATAAATTGTTTGTTGCCGCGGAAATCGGCGAAGGCGATGGTGTGGTCGTCAATGACTTTGAGAAAGCCCTTCGGCCCGCCGCGATGTTGGATATACGGCCATCCGCTGGACCCAACGGTCGCGAGATAGAAGCTGTCGCGCTCCGCGATGAACGCGGACTCGTCCGGGCCCAGCAGATCGCGCGAAGGATTCCCCGCTTCCAAACGCGCGTACTGCCGGCGGCTGCCGTATTTCTCCTGGAGCGCTTTGACCAGCGGAGTGAAGACCAAAGATCCAAAATGATGCGCCATAAATTTAGCTCGACGCCAAGGATGCCAACGTCTCCGCCAGGATAAGCGCGCCCTGCGCGATCGCTTCGGGCGAAGAATATTCGTCCGGCCGATGGCTGAAGCCGCCCCGCGACGGGATGAACAGCATGGCCGCCGGCGCGACCGCCGACATGAACAGCGAGTCGTGATACGCGCGGCTGATCATGCGCTGATAGGAAGCGTGGTGCTTTTTGCAAGCCAGTTCCAGCGCGTCGACCACCGTGTTGGAACACTGCGCGGGCGCATCCGCGTTGATCGTTTCCGTGCGAATAGTCACCCCTCTGCGCGCGGCGATTGCTTCAGTAGCCTCCGCGATCTTGCGCAGCACGCTATCGCGGCGCGCCAGGTCGATATCGCGCACGTCCACTTCCAGCCGCACGCGGCTGGCGATGCTGTTCACCGCGCCCGGGAAAACATCGCACACGCCCGTAGTGGCCACGGTATCCACGCTGCCGCTCGCTTTCGCGGCCGCTTCAATCGCCAGCGCAATTTCGGCGGCCGCAAGAAACGCGTCGTGCCGGTCCGGCATCAGAACCGCTCCGGCATGACCGCCCTCGCCGTCGATCACAATCCGCAAGCTGGCCGGTGCCGCGATCGCCGTCACGATCCCGATATCAAGCTGCTTCTTTTCAAGGATCGGCCCTTGCTCGATGTGCAATTCGACGAACGCGGAATAATAGCCCGCCGCCAGCTTGACGTCGCAGAGCGGTCCCGAAAAATGCGCCGCCGCGCGTGCTTGATTGAGCGACAGCCCTTCTTTGTCCTTGAGCGATTCCCCCGCCGCCGCATCCAGCACCCCGGCGAGCAGACGACTTCCCAGGCATCCGATGCCGAAGCGCGTGGGTTCCTCGGCCGTGAAGATCACCAGCTCGATGGAGCGCCGCGGCCGGTATCCGCTGCGCGCGAGAGCCCGCATCGCCTCCAGGCCCCCGAGCACTCCAACGGTGCCATCGTACATACCAGCGTTGGGAATCGCGTCGATGTGAGAGCCCGTGCCCACCGCGGCAAGAGCCGGTTCCGTACCCACCCAGCGTGCGAAAATGTTGCCGGCGGCGTCTTCACGCACCGCGAGCCCGGCCTCCACACACAACTGTTTCACGAAGGCGCGCGCGCGCAGATCAGCTTCGGTAAACAGAACGCGCGTGACCACCGGCGCGGGCGCCGCCGAGATGGCGCCGAGCGCCTGCAAGTCTCCAACCAGCCGCTGCTGGTCGATCTCGATATTCACGGCTGCCGGTTCCAATCTTTATAGATCAGATATTTCGCGGGAGTCTTGCCCAGCGCGCCGAACCATTGCGGACAATAGGGCGCCATCCAAATAAAATCTCCAGCGGTGACCGGATACCAATGTTCACCCAACCGGTAAATGCCGCCGCCCGCCAGCATCAGCAGCCCGTGTTCCATGAAATGAATTTCCACCATGGGCAATGTAGCGCCAGGTTCGTAGGTCATCACATTGACGGCGAAATCGAAGCTGGCGTCGTCGGGTACCAAGGACTGCACCTGCACGGCATCGTCGCCCAGTAAAGGCTGCGGCTCGACTTGACTCTCCCGGCCCATGAAGAATTTCGGTGCCGCCAGGCCCGCCAATGGCACATACTTTTTTTCAATAACGACGGCACGCGACGGCCGCAGAGCGCGCAGTCTTTGCCCTTGGGGAAAGTAAGCAAAGCCGCCGGAGCTCAGAACTCCCCCGGAAGTATCTATCTCGCCTTCGAGCACATACACGAACCGTTGCGCAGCGCTCGCTTCCAGAGTGCCCTCCGCTTCAAACTCCGCCGTATATTGCGTGAACCCCGCTCCCGCCGCCGCTGCGATGTGAACCACTGCGGTAGCTTTGTCCATCCCCGGCAAGGGCGCGCGCACAAACGTGTCCGGTGTTTGCAAAAGATGGTCCCGACGATGAGCGCTGCGAGTCTGTCCAAGATCGTGCATGGTGTCCTTTAAGAGGGCCGTACCAGAGCGCCTTTACTCTGCGCCGTAATAGCTCCATCCCTGAAAATAGTTTCTCCGCGCCGCAGCGTCCGCCGCACCACGCCGCGGAATTTCGACCCCACATACGGGCTGAGCGCGTGCCGTTGATGCAAGTCGCGATCGCCAAGCGTGTACGATCCGCTCAAGTCCACCAGCGTCAGATCGGCATCGTTACCGGGCGCGATCTGTCCTTTGCGGGCGATTCGGAAGCGCTGCGCTGGCGTCGCCGCCGTCAGGCTAGCAATGCGTTCCAGCGGCAGCCCCCGCTCGAAGTGTCCCGAATCGAGCAACACTGCCAAGGTCGACTGCACTCCCGCGATGCCTCCCCAGACCTTCATCATCGCGCCCGTCTTCATCTCCGGCGGCGCGGGAGAGTGGTCTGACGCCACAATATCAATGGTGCCGTCCAACAGTTTTCCCCACAGCGCACTGTGCTGAGCGCCGTCGCGAAGCGGCGGAGCGCATTTCGCAACCGCTCCCAAGCGCTCTAGATCTTCTTCGGTGAAGAACAAATAGTGGGCACAGGTCTCGATCGAAACATCCACCCCGCGTGCTTTCGCTTCAGCCGCCGCCACCACGCCGCGGCCTGAGCTGATGTGGACAATATGGAGCTTCGCGCCCGCCTCCCCCGCAAACAGCGCCGCGCGCTGGATCGCTTCCACCTCGGCAATCACCGGACGCGATTCGAGAAAATCGCGCGCGCCCGCTCGCCCCTGCTCCGCCATGGCGCGCGACAGCGCCTGCGTGATCTCTTGATTCTCGGCGTGCACCGACACCGGCAAGTTCAACCGCGCCGCCTCCGCCAGACCTTTCCATAGAGTGAAATCGTCAGCGCGTGGAAATTCCGGCAATCCCGAGTCGCATAGAAACGCCTTGAATCCCACCACTCCACGATCAGCCAGCTCCGCCATTTCGCCGATATTGCCGGGAACCAAACCGCCCCACAATCCGAAGTCGGTGATGGAAGCACCTTCCAGCGCAGCGCGCTTGCGGTCGAACTCGCGCGCGTTGACCGTGCACGGCGTCGAGTTCAACGGCATGTCGAAGAACACCGCCCCGCCGCCCGCGGCCAGCGCCCGGCTCCCCGTGGCCGCGCCCTCCCACTCAGTGCGTCCCGGCTCGTTAAAGTGCAGATGCACGTCGATCAGCGCCGGGAACACATGCAGCCCACGCGCGTCAATCTCATTGGTTGACCCCGGAAGTTCGGGACCAACCTCCTGTATCGCGCCGCCTTCAATAGCAATGTCAGCCCGCTCCAAGCCGCCGGGAGTGACAATGGTGCCGCCGCGAACAATCAGGTCAGCCATGCGTGCGCTCCAATTGTTCCAGGAAATGTTCACCTGTTGCGAGCGCGGCCGCCACGTCTTGCGCCAGTACCGATTCGTCGGGATGATGGCTGATTCCCCCCGGACTCCGCAGGAACAACATGGCCGCAGGCATTTTCTTAGCCATGATCATCGCATCGTGACCCGCGCCACTCGGCATTCTGTGATCGGCCTGCCCGGCCGCGCGCACCGCCTCCGCCAGAATCTCCGTAAGTCCCGGGTCCATCGGCGCGGCCGCCTGATCCAGGCGAAGTTCGGACGTCACGGTCAACCCGCGCCGCGCGCCGATCTCTTTCGCATAATCGAGTACCCGTGTCACCGCCTCAGTGCGCACGCCGTCATCGACGCTGCGAACGTCCAGACTCAGAGCGGCGCTGCCCGCGATCACGTTACCCGCTCCCGGACGCGCGTCGATCTTGCCCACGGTGGCCACCAAATCGCGTCCCGCCAAAGCTTCCCGCTCCACCGCACCGATCCATTCCGCCGCGCCAGCGAGCGCGTCGTGCCGCAAATACATCGGGGTGGTGCCAGCATGATTGGCGTGGCCCTCGAAGCGAACCTCGCAACGGCTCTGTCCCGCAATCGCCGTAACCACACCCAGAGAAAGACTCAAACTCTCCAACACCGGGCCTTGCTCAATGTGAAATTCAACATAGCCGATCGTCGGACCGGTCACGCGCGCCTCGCCAATCTTCGTTGGATCCAGCCCATACGCGCGGATCGCGTCGGAGATGGTCGCGCCCAGAGTGTCGTCAATGTCTCCGATCAGCGCGCGGCTCCCAATGAATGGCACGCCAAAGCGGACGCCTTCTTCTTCGGAAAAACCCACCACTTCAATCGCGAAATGGAAACGCCGTCCGATCAGCAGCTCCACCAGTTCCACTCCCAGCACCACGCCCAGGATTCCATCGAAAGCACCCGCATGCGGAACGGTATCCAGATGCGAACCTATAATCAACCGCGGCGCATCCGGCTTCACGCCTGCATAATAGCCGCGGATATTCCCCACTGCATCGATGCTCACAGTCATGCCGGCGTGGTGCATCCAGGTGCGCAAGTCGGCATGAACACCGTGCATGGCTTCGGAAAGAAAGGTGCGCGTGATGAAACCCGGCTCTTCCGTATGCGCCGCGAGTTTCCGGCACCGCTCGATGATCTGAAAGGCTGGTCTCACGATCCCCGGTAAGTGCTGTAGCCGAACGGCGAAAGCAGTAGCGGCACGTGATAGTTGCAGTTGACCTCAGCCACTCCGAAGCGCACGACGATTTGATCCAGAAAAGGCGGATCGTGAACCGGCGCCCCCGTGGCGCGCAGGTAATCGCCCGCGTGAAACACCAACTCGTACACCCCGATTTCCAGCAGCTCTCCCGAGATCAGCGGCGCGGCGATTCTCCCGTCCGCGTTAGTCACGCCCGTCGCCACCCGGCGGCGCTCGCCGTTTTCGATGCGGATCAACTCAATCCTCACCCCCTTCGCCGGGATGCCGCGGGCGGTGTCGAGTACGTGCGTAGACAAATGAGCCATCGCTGCTATCTTCGCAAACGCAGCCCCAGGCAGCCATAGGGCGGGCGCGCGTCGGTGTAGATCCCTAGTTCCTCGCCGCGCTCAACCACCGTATCCCAGGTGCGGTTTTCCGCTTCCAGATGAACTTCGGCGATGGCCGGAATTTCCGCCAGCATTTTCGTGCCGATCTGATAGATGACCTCCTGGATGCTGCCCGATTCGAAGCCTTCAAACACCTGGTGCACCATGGAGCGCACGGTGGCGGGAATTTTTCCGCCGCTCAACGCAGCGTCGGCGTTCGTGTAGCTCCATTCCAGATCCAGCCCCATGCGCAGCGGCCGGTTTTTGATGTCCGGCAAGGTAGTGTATTCGTCGCGCACAAATCCATGAAAAGCGCTGCCGCCCAAGCGCAGCAGCCGGAATCCCTCAATGCCCGACGTGATTTCGACCGTGCCCGCGTGGTTCATTTCCAGGCGCGTAGTGCAGCACTCCGGCCCCCCGGGAGCGAAGGCAGCGCTGCCCGGTTGCAACGCCGCGTGCGGAATCTCCACGGCGCAAATCTGCAATCCCTCCACCTGCGGATAAATGCCAAGAAACTTCGTCGCCAGAAAATGGCAGTACGCTTCCAGGTCCGGACCTTTATAGTTCAACGTCTCGCGCTGGATGAAATTCTTCATGGAGTCGGTGGCGATCAATCCAGTGTTATCGCCCTTTGTATAGGTAGGCCAGAAGGCATCGCCATATAACAACATCTTCACCGATGCGCCGAACACCGGAGCCTGCTCATTCGCCGTGACGCCATCCCGGTTCAGGCGGTAAGCGATGACATCGCCCTTTCCGTAATAATTCCGCTTCCAGCCGCTAGCGAATTGCTCCACCGTACTCTCCTTAACTCAAAATACTTTCGATCCGGAATCTGGCGATCCGGTAAACCTGCGCCAGCGCTACCCGGTATTCCTGCTCGCGCGAAGATGCCACACGCCCTTCGAGCGCAGCCAAAATATCGTGCTTGCTACTGCCCTTCACGGCAAACAAGAATGGAAATCCAAACTTATCACGATAGGCCTTGTTCAAGGCAAGAAGACGCTCAAATTCTGCGGACGTCAGCTGATCGAGCCCGGCGCCCGCCTGCTCCGCCGCCGATGCGTCACTCACACGCGCTCGCGTGCCCAGATCGGGATGCGCGCGCAGCAACGCCACCTGTTCTTCCGGGGTCGCCCGTTCCACCTGCTCCACCATCGCTCCATGTAACCCGTCGACGCTCGCGAACGGACGCGACGCCCATGCGCGTTCGGCCACCCACGGCGAGTGTTCGAAGACCCAGCCAATCGTCTCGACAAAACGCGCACAATCCAGAGCATTGAGAGCTTCGATGGTCATGCTGGCGAACGATACACCGCAGCGCCTTCGACACGCACCTCGCGGACGCTCTCCGCGCCGCCCAGCGTGAACAGCGCCGCCAGAATTCGATCCATATCGCCGGTCTGCTCAACCACGGCCGCCAGCGGACTGCCTTCCGGTGGCCGCAAATACACCAAATCCGCCGCTCTCCCAGGAGTGAAGTCGCCGATTTCTTCCTCCATCCCCAACGCCTCCGCCCCGGCGCGCGTCGCCAAATAGAGCAGATGGCCGGGACTCAACAAAACCCCATCCGGCGCCAGTCTCTGCAACAAGTACGCCTGCAATCCTTCCTTCAACATGCCGAATCCAGTGCCGCCTCCGACATCAGTGCCGAGCGCGCACTTCACACCCGCAGCAATGTGCCGCCGCAATGGAAATAGACCGCTGCCGAGCGCCGCGTTGCTGCATGGGCAATGCGAAATCGCCGTGCCGCTCGCAGCCAGCCGCTCCACTTCAGAATCGCTCGGATGGACGTTGTGCGCCATCACCGCGCCGCGCCCGCCCAGTTGAAACCGTTCATAGACGTTCAAATAATCGGAGGCCCACGGAAACAGCCGCGCCACTTCCACGATCTCCTGTAGGTTTTCATTCAAGTGGGTTTGAAAACGAACGTCCGCGTTTTCACGCAGCAGCGTCTGGCAAACTTCGAGCATCGCCTCCGAAGCCGACAAAGCGAAGCGCGGAGTCACAGCGTAGAGCAGCCGCCCCTTCCCGTGGAAGCGCCGGATCAAATCAGTGGACTCGCGGTACGCATCCGCGGGAAGCTGATGCAGCTCCGGACGAAGCCTGCGATCGGAGAGTACCATCCCGCTGACAATGCGCAGACCGGATTTCTCGCCCGCCTCAAACAGCGACGCCGTCGCCCCCGCAAAGTGCGCGCCGAACACCAGAGCCGTTGTGGTTCCATGCGCCGCCAGCGCGCCCACGAAGGCGCGCGCCGTCTGACACGCGTAAGCGGCCTCGCCAATGCGCGCTTCCTCGGGAAGCGCGACGTACTCCAGCCAATCGAGTAGCTCATGCCCCAACCCGCCCAACACGTGGAGCTGCGGAAAATGAATGTGCGTGTCGACAAACCCCGGCAGCAGAAATCCGCCCCGTAGATCGGTGGTTTCGACGTCAGGATGCGCCGCGCGAACTACGCTGTATTCGCCGCACGCCACCACCTTGCCGGCGCGAATCAACAACCCGCCGTCCGCGTAGGACTCCACCCCTTTTTCATCGCGGAACGGATTGCGCGGCGTATGAAACAGCGAAGCCCGCAGTAATTCTCCGCGTTCGGGAGAACTCATGGACGCAGGACTCCTTGTTCTGTTGGGCTCGCTTTACGTGCGCGCCGGACCGCGAAGAACACCCTCTCAGGTGTCGCCGGAACCGCGATTTTCGCGTGTGCGCCGTTGCCGAAAGCCCCCACCGCATCCAGAATCGCATGCCGCACCGAAATTGCTAGCATCAACGGCGGCTCGCCCACCGCTTTGCTGCCGAACACCACGCCCGGCTCAGCGGCGCGCTCCAGGAAGTTAACGTGAAACACCGCTGGAATCTCCGACCACGACGGCAGCTTGTAAGTCGAAGCCCCCGCTGTCGCCACGCGCCCCTTCGCATCCCACAGCAACTCTTCGATCGTCATCCAGCCTGCGCCCTGTATGAATCCGCCTTCAATCTGGCCGCGGTCGACGATAGGCGAAACGGAAGTCCCGG
This sequence comes from Bryobacterales bacterium, assembly GCA_963752205.1. Classification (GTDB taxonomy): domain Bacteria; phylum Acidobacteriota; class Terriglobia; order Bryobacterales; family Bryobacteraceae; genus Palsa-187. The sequence goes on from CAVVZG010000226.1 coordinate 19,255, forward strand.
CGTCTTCCAGAATGTCAACGCGCAGCAGCCACGTGTCTCCGGTGAAAGCGTCCACTTCGACTTCAGACACCGCCGCGCCATAAACGAAATAGTGGAACGGGCGTCCGCGCAACGTGGCCGCGTCGTAATGAATTTCGGGCGTCCGGTAATAGCCTTCGGCAAACAGCGAGACTCGGTTGCGATACGCCGCGTCACACACCTGGCGGAATGTGATGGGCTCCCCCACCGCCCCTTGCGCGTATACTTGTCCTCCGGAGAAACGCACGGCGCCCGCTTCGCACTGGAGCAGTCCCGCCGCCACCGCCCGCAACCGTTCCTGCAACTGAATGCACGCATCCCACACCGCGGCGCCGTTCAAATCGGTGCTCGCCGACGCCGCCGTCGCCGATGTGTTCGGAACTTTGTCGGTGCGCGTAGGCATCACGCGGATCGCTTCCGGCAGCACGCCCAAGCCCTCCGCCGCAATCTGCTGCATCTTGGTGTGCAGCCCTTGCCCCATCTCGGTGCCGCCGTGATTCACCTGCACGCTGCCGTCGCGATACACCAGCACCAGCGCGCCGCCCTGATTGAACAGACGTCGCGGTAAACGAGATCCCGAATTTTACCGGCGTCATCGCGATGCCGCGCTTGCGATGCGGATGCTTGGCGTTGAAATCCTCGATGGCTCTGCGGCGTTCCACGAAAGCGCTGGATTTTTCCAGTTGCGTCCAGATAGTCTGAATGCGATCCGCGTCTTTCACCGCTTGCCCGTAGTGCGTGACATCGCCCTCGCGATAAAAGTTGCGCTCGCGCACCACCTCGGGCGGCAGCGACAGCCGCCGCGCCGCCTGCTCTATGATCTCTTCGATCACCAGCATCCCTTGCGGACCGCCGAATCCGCGGAACGCCGTTTGCGAAGTTTTGTGCGTCAGGCAAACGTATCCCGTCAGATCAGCCGCCGGCAGCAGGTACGCGTTGTCGGCGTGAAACAGGGCGCGCGCCAGCACCGGGTCCGATAGATCCAAACTCCATCCGCCATCGGAATAGAGCGCAATGCGCACACCTTCGCAGCCGCCCGTCGCTCGTAGAACCCCGCCGAGTAGCGCGCCAAAAACGGATGCCGCTTGCCCGTGAGCGCCATATCGAGCGCGCGGGTCAACCGCACTCGCACCGGACGCTTCGTCTTCCACGCACCCAGCGCGGCAATCGCCGCCCACGGATTCGCCTGCACTTCCTTGCCGCCGAACGCCCCGCCCATGCGCAGGCACTGCACCGTCACGCGATTGCGCGCGAAACCCAATACCCGCGCGACCACCTCTTGCGTTTCGCTGGGATGCTGCGTCGAACACTCCACCGCGACCCCGCCGCTCTCATCCATCCACGCAATCGCGCATTGCGTTTCCAGATAGAAGTGTTCCTGGCCGCCGATGGATAGTTCGCCTGAAACCTGCACTTCACTGCGCTCAATCACCGACGGATCGCCGCGCGTGATGCGCACCGGACCCGAATGAAAACTCGCCGCCGCGATGGCTTCTTCAATCGTCAGCACCGGCGGCAATTCCTCATATTCCGCGACCACCCGAGCCGCACCCTGCCGCGCCGCCTCCAGCGTTTCACCCAGCACCCACGCCACTGGCTGCAAATGAAACATCACCTCGCGCGGAAACAGCGGCTCGTCATGCCGCACCGAACCAGTGTCGTTCTCGCCCGGAAGATCGGCGCCGGTAAGCACCGTGCAAACTCCCGGATGTTCCAGCGCAGGTGAGGCATCCAAGCGCAGCAGCAGCGCATGCGCATGCGGAGCCATCACCGGCCAAGCGTGCAGAAGCCGCGGGAAGCGCTGGCATAAATCGTCGGTGTAAAGCGCCGCACCCGAAACGTGCTCGCTGGCGCTCTCGTGCGGAACTGGCATCCCGGCGATTTTCACGCGGCCGCCTCCTGCCGTTCCCACCAGAACTTCTCGACGAGACTCTTCGCAACTTCCAAGCGATATTCCGCGGACCCACGGTGATCGCCAATAGGTTTGAGCGTCCGCTCGAGAGCCGCCTGCACGCGCTCGACCGCAGCTTGATTCCAACGCTCTCCCAGCACCGCGTCTTCCGCCGCGTACGCGCGCAGAGGAACCGCCGCCACCCCGCCAAATGCGAACACCGCTCGCGTCACACGCCCCGCTCCATCCTGATCCATCGAGAACGCCGCCGCCACCGTGCTGATATCGTCCACCCGCCGTTTCGCAGCTTTGTAAAAGCCTATCGTCGATGCGAACGGTTTGGGAATTTCAATTGCCGTCAGCAACTCGCCTGCTGCGAGCGCCGTGCGCCGGTAGCCCGTGAAGAACGCTGACAACGGAACCGTGCGCCTTCCGCCAGCCCCCGCCACCTCCACCGACGCATTCAACGCCAGCAACAGCGGAGCCGAATCCCCAATGGGAGACGCCGTTGCCAGATTCCCGCCCAGCGTCGCGCGATTTCGAATCGGCGGCGAAGCGAACAACTCCAGCCACTCGCGAAACACCGCCGGCGCCCCGCCCCAGCACAAAGCGATCTCCGTCAACGGAAGACTCGCACCAATCCGCACTGCATCGCCATTCTCGGAGAACTCGCGCAGTTCCGCCACGCCTTCGAGACTCACCAGCCGTCGCCAACGCCGAAAGCGCAGGTTCGCCTCCACGCCCAGATCGGTCGCGCCAGAAATCCAGCGCGCTTCCGGATGCCCCGCTGCGATAGCGAAACATTCCTCCAGCGTCCCCGGCCTCTCGAACACCGCGTCTTCCGCGCGATACGCCACCGGTTCCAGGCGCGGGGCCGGCTGCGACAGCCGCTCCCGCAACGCTCCCTCCGGCGCGGGACCCAACGACAGTGCCGCATCGCGAATCGGCCGATATCCAGTGCACCGGCACAGATTGCCGCCAAGCCGCGCAGGATCGCATGCACCCACGCGTCCCGGCCGGTACTGTTCCGCGAACATGCTCATCACGAAGCCCGGCGTACAGTATCCACACTGCGATCCACCCGCCTCAGCCATGGCCTTCTGCACTTCGGCAAGCTCACCGCCCGCAGCCAGCGCCTCCACCGTGTAGATCTCGCGATCCGCGGCCATCGGAGCCAGCATCAGACAACTGTTCACCGCGCGATAGGCGCAACCTCCGGCGTTATCCTCCAGCATCACCACCGTGCAAGCGCCGCACTCGCCCTCCGCACAGCCTTCTTTCGCGCCGGTCAGCCCCTGATCGCGCAAAAAATCGAGAAGCGTGGCGTGGACGTTGTGGCCGATCGAGACACTCCGCCCGTTCAACAAAAAAGTGGGCGATTTGTTGGCTGCGCTTTTCACCATGCGTGTCGCAAAACCGCAGGTGGGCGACGTGGACCCACGAAGGGTATACGCTTAGCAGTCTAACATAGCCCTTTTTTCACCGGGTTTTGCGGTGCGCTACCCCTTCCCGCGAAAAATGAACACCAGATCGATGATTAAAATCACGATAATCACCAGCTCCATCACAAAGGCCCGGCCTTCATGGAACTGGTCCATCATGAACTCATACAATTCGCCGGCGGTATGCAGCTTGCTTTCCACCAGCCTACGGTAATCCTCCACTCCCAATCGCGCCGAGGCCAGACGGTATAGACGCGCGGAAAACATATCGCTCAGGAACTTGATCGAGGTATCCACTCGCTCCGTCAGCTCGCGGATATCCAAGCGGATTTTGTTCAAGTTCTGGGCCTGCGACGCCAGTCGCCAGCGCGCGAACGCCCCCGCCTTCTTCTCCAGCGATTTGTATACGCCCTCCAGCAGACTGCTCAAAACCTGATCGTAATAACGAAACTCCAGCAATTGAGTGTTGGCGTATTCCAGCAACTGGATGGTCGACGCAGCCCCTTCAGCGGTATCGTGAATAAAAGCCGCCGTCCAGCCCACCACCAGCAGATCCTCGGGATAGTAAGACATCCGTGACCCGAGAATCTCGCTGGTTTCCCCCGGCGATAGCTCCGCCAGTTCGCCGCGCACAATTTTTGCGATTTCTTTGCCGTGCCGGTCGATCAGTTCAGCCGCCCGCGCGCCGGTGTTCTTAAGATGGATGATGTAGTAATCCTCGTTGAGCCAGGGTTCGTGCGGATTGACCAGCGCGGCCTGCACCCCCTTGAGGCAGTCGCGCACCGTGCTCGCGGCGCGCGCTTCCAGCTCAGGCGCGTCGATCCAACGGCTGGAAAGATCCACCAGCTGGGGCCAGTCCACCTCGAAGGGCAGCTCCAGCTTGATGCTCACTACTCCGTACTCGTAATAGTTCAGTTCGCCCTGCAGCCGGCTGCCGCTTTCGAGCACGATCGGCTCCAGCCGCTGCACCACCGGCGGGCGTTCAAAGCGCACGTATTCGGGAGACGGATGGCGAAAGCTCGGCTCGCGCCGCGGCTCCACGCGCAGCAGCCCGCGCAGAGTTTCCAAGTGGATCTCTTCGCAGACGTCGTAGAGAAACAGAATCCAGAAGGAGCCGGAGAGGTGGTCGCTTGCCACGCGTGACGATTATACTCGGGCGCGGGGGCGCACCGCGATGCCCAGCCGCGCCCCTGAAGTTCAAAACAGAATAGTGATCTACAGGAACGCCGGCAGCGGCAACCCAGCGAAGTTCACCAGATTCGGGAAGACCGTCGACAGCTTGGCCGGGTCAACGCCGAACCAGTTCGCGAACGTCGCGCCGTATTGATCGATGCTGGTAGTGGGAATCCACACGCCGCGATTATTCGCGTCGTCCGGACCTTGCAGCACCTGCGTCGGGAAGGCGCCGTAGACATCGCCGCCTTTGACGGAGTCGCCCATGATGAAGTGGTGGCTGCCCCAGGCGTGGTCCGTGCCCAGAGTCGCGCCGCCGCTCGGCTGCAGCGTGCGTCCGAAATCGGATTCCGTGAACGTCACCACGTTCTGGCTCGCGCTCATTTCCACCGTCGAGTTGTAGAAAGCATTCAGCGCCTGGCTGACCTGCACCAGCCCGCTGCCCTGATCGGTCAACTCCCCGTCATGCGTGTCGAAACCGCCCAGAAACGCGAAGAAAATTTGGCGGTTGACACCCAGCGCCGCGCGCACGTTGATGATCTTCGCGATCTGCGCCATCTGCTGCCCAAGCGAAGTGTTCGGGAAAACCGTGGTCAACGCAGTGCCGCCGGCCAGCGCCTTATTGAGCGCAGCGGCCTGATTAATTCCGTTGGAGCCGATGGCATTTGAAGCCTGCACCAACGTCAAGCCGTTGTCAAAACTCAACAGATTCTGCAGCGCCGTCAAGCGCGCCTGCGAAGCCGCGCTGCTCGAGAATCCCTGCAGCCCCAAAACCTGCCCCGCCGTGACCGTGGCCGGATTGGTCTGCGCCCCCGTGGCGAACAGCGCGTTGCCGCCCACCGACACGATGGTGGGAAAACCCGTAGTGTTGCAACCTTCCATCGCATCCGCCAGGCGTCCGCCCCACCCGGTGGCCGCAAAGCCCTGCGCTACCGATGTCTGTAGTTCGGTTTGCTGATCCAGGTGCGAGAACAAATTCAGCGGGATGGCTTTCGCTTGCGTCAAGTAATCGCTCTGCGACAGCGGCGTCACCAGGCTGCCGACGTTGGTCAGCACCGCGACATTCTTCTTGGTGTTGTAGAGGTTCGCCAGTTCCACCAGCCCCGGATGCAGCCCGTACTCGTCGCCTTTGGAAGTGTTGATGGAATTCAGACTCGCCTGCGGCAGCGCCAGCCCGGCGCGTATGGCCGCATACTTGGCGTAAGAATTGTTGGCGTTGCTGGCGGGCGTCGAGATGGGAATGACCGTGTTATTGCAGTCATTGCCGCCGAACAAAAATACGCACACCAGCGCCTTGTAATCGGACGGGCAAGCGGTCGCGGCCAGCGCGTTCACTTGACTCAACCGTCCGGCCACACTAGCGGCGCCGATCGCGGCCAGCGTGCGGGCACTCAACGTCAGGAATTGTCTTCTGGATGGAATCTGCATGGGTTTAGTGCTCCACATTGTAATAAGACGATGAGATCGTGAGATACACCGCCGCTTGCGCGCGCGCTTTATACACGGCCGTAGAGGTTCCTGTAAGCGCGTTGACCGCCGCCAGAATCTGCGTCTGCATGGTCGCCGGCATTTCGCCGTACATAAAGGCGTTGTTTACCGCGTCCACCAACGCTTGCGGAGTCGCGCCCAGAGCCGTCAACGCCGTCCAATCGATTACCGCGCCATTCCCCAGCCCGCCATAGACAAACGTGTTCACCATATTGGCGCGTCCCACCGCGGCCGACGGAGACTGCAACTGGAACTCGGGACCCAGCAGCGTCGTGCCGCCCGTGAAATCCGTGGGGATGCTGAACCCCGGCGCGAAGTAATTGAACACTGACGGAGGCGCGAACACCGTCTGCCCCAGGTTCGTCGCCTGGCCCGCCAGATTGTTGGTGTCGTTCACCATCGCCCCCAATCCACGCAGCATGGACGCGACCGCAAACACCGGCTCGCGCAAGTGCCCGCTGGTGTCCGGAGGCGTCAGCGCCGGCCCGTCATCGCCCGCCCGCGCCTCAGGATCGAGCAGAATCGCTTTGACCACTTCCCACATGTCTCCGCGCACTCCCGCCCCGTCGTCGCTAAACACGGCCGAGATCCGGCTCACGTATGCAGGGGAAGGATTGCTGGTCACCAGATGCTGGATCAGTTGCTTACTAATGAACGGCGCCACATTCTGGTGATTGAAAATGTCGTCCAGCGCGGCTTTCAAATCGGATTCCGCAGTCCCGCCCGCCGGCACCGCCAAACCGTTCAGCAGCGTCTTCGAAGTGGTGTCGTGGTTCGCCTCAAAAGGGACCATGGGCCCAACGAAGTACGCCGGGTTGTGTTCCTTGAGCGTCGCCCCGGGTTTGGTCGGATACGTCCAGCCGGTGTAAATTTTTGCGAAATTCTGAATCGTAGTCTGATCGTAAGTGGGAATCGGATTGCCGTTGGAATCGAGCTGCAGGCTGCCGTCCTGATTGAGCTGGAACAGACCAATGGTGAATAACTGCATCAGCTCGCGCGCATAATTCTCGTTGGCGCGAGTATCCGTCGCGGGGTTGGCCTTGTCGTTGTTCCGCATGTCCAAGTACTCGCCCATCGTGGGGCTCAACGTGACATCCTCCATCAACTGCCGGAAGTTGACGAAAGCATCCTGCTTCAGAAGCTGCAAATAAGGCACCAACTGCGTGGGAGTGTTCTCTTCCACCGCCGACGCCACGAAAATCTGGCTGAGTGCGAACGCCACGCGCTGCCGAAGCTGATCCTGCCCGTGCACCGCGTTTACGAAAAAGCGCGCCTGCACCTGCCCCAGGCCGAAGCCCGTGGTGCTGGGATCGGGATAAGGCGAGATCGGAGCCGAGGGCTGCTCGTTCAAATAAGTCTGCAATCCCAGCGCCTGCACCTGCGCGATGGACGCCGCATCTGGCCCGAACGCCGCTTGATCCAGAAAACGCGCGGCAACGTTATACGCCACTCGATGCCCCGTTAACGGTGCGCCCACCAATACACTCACGACATCCACTGAGGTTGCCGAGCCTGGGTCCGGATTCGTCACCGTCACCGGAATCTGATCGCCGGACTGCGCGCCCGTGGCCGTCCCGCTAGCCGTCAGTCGCGTGGCGGATACATATGTAGTGACCAGCGGCACGCCGCCAAAATACGCCTGCGCCCCTGGCACGAATCCGCTGCCGTTGATGGTCAAGGTGAACGCGCCTACCGCAACATTCGCCGGACTGGTCGATGCCACCGTCGGGTAAGGATTCAGCAGCGTCACCGTAGCGTTCGCCGAAAGCGTAGGCTCGGCAGTGCTCGCCACCGTCACAATCACCGTACCAGTACTCGGAATCGCCGCCGGCGGCATGTAACGCCCACCCGCGCTGATGGTCCCCGGCGACCCGGTAGCGCCCGCCGGTAACGCAACCGTCCAGCCGGCCGTAGTCGGTGTCACTCCCGTGACCTTATCGCTGAATTGAAAAAACGTTCCTAAATGCACGGAGACAGCCGTCGGCGTCACCGTAACGGTTTGCGCGTAGACCGGCGCAAAGAGACCCAAGCCCGCGAATATCACCCAAATTGCACTTCCCCGCATTCGTCGCCTCCAGCGGCTAACTGATGTACTACCGATCCAGACGAGAACGCCCTCACTAAGTTGACAAAGTTATTACCTTAGTACTCCGCCCCAACGCGCGCTGTTATCCTTAAAGATTAGATGCTGCGAGTTCGCTTTGCTCCCTCGCCGACGGGCTATCTGCACATCGGCAGCGCGAGAACCTTCATATTTCAATTGGCTCTACGCCCGGCACAACCACGGCGTCATGATCCTGCGCATCGACGACACCGACGTCGAACGCAACACCCAGACCTCGCTCGATTCCATCTTTGATGGATTAAAGTGGTTGGACTTGGGCTGGGATGAATTCTACCGCCAGTCCGAGCGCTTGGACCTGCACCGCAAACTCGCCCACGAGATTCTAGCCAAAGGCCTCGCCTATCGCGACTTCACCCCTCTCGAAGTGGAAGCGGAAGAGAAAAACCACATGGAGGGCCACTGGATCTCCCATCCCGCCATGCGCGAGCTCTCCCGCGAAGAAAGCGACCGCCGCGCCGCCGCCGGCGAGCCCTTCGTCGTGCGCTACCGCGTTCCCCGCGAATCGCGCGAGGCAGTAACTTTTACGGACCTGGTCTACGGAGAGCAATCCAAAGCCACCGCCGACATCGAGGATTTCGCGCTGCTGCGCAGCAACACGCTGCCGACCTATCACATGGCCTCCTGCGCCGACGACGCCGATCTACGCATCAGCCACATCATCCGCGGCCAGGATCACCTCACCAACACCTTCAAGCACGTGCTGATCTTCGAGGCCCTGGGCGTGAATCCGCCGCAGTTCGCGCATCTCCCCCTGCTGATCGCGCCCGACGGCTCGAAACTTTCGAAGCGCAAACACGGCCCCGTAGTCAGCGTCACCACCTATCGCGACGGCGGTTTCCTGCCTCATACCTTCATTAATTTCCTGTGCCTGCTAGGCTGGTCGCCGAAAAACGATCGCGAAGTAATGTCGCTCCAGGAACTGATCGAAACCTTCACACTAGAAGGCGTGAACCGCTCCAACGCCACCGTGAATTTCACCGAAGAAGATCCCTACGATCCCAAAGCCGTCTGGCTAAACGCCGAACACATGCGCGCGCTCCCCGTGGAAGAATTATCGGCCCTGCTTCTGCCTTTCGCGCAAGCCGCCGGGTTCGACGCCGATCCCGCGAGAATGTTGGCCATCACCCCGCTGATCCGCGAGCGCATCCGCACCTTGCGTGAAGTCGCCACCACCGCCGATTTCTTCTTCGCCAAAGAACTGCCGCCCTACGACAGCAGGAACTGATCCCGCAAAAGGGCGACGCAAAACTGGCATTAGCGGTCCTCGAAAAAGCGCACGAAATTCTGCAAACCGCCGAGTTCACTCACGACGGCCTGGATGCGGCATTGCGCGCCGGAGCCGCCGAATTAAAAGTAAAGACCGGCCAAATGTTCCAGCCCATTCGCGTCGCCGTGTGCGGCCGCAAGGTCGCGCCGCCGCTGTTTGAAACGCTGGTGGTGCTAGGCCGCGAAACCTGCCTCCACCGCATCGGGCGCGCCCTTGAGCTGCTGCCCGCCGGAGAAATATCATGAGCGAAAGCACTTCCACGCCAGCCGCGACGGCTGCGTCCAATTTCATCCGCGACATCATTCAGGACGACCTGAAGACCAATAAATACGGGGGCCGCGTGTGCACACGCTTCCCTCCCGAGCCCAACGGATACCTGCACGTCGGCCACGCCAAAGCCATCCACTTAGATTTCGGTCTCGCCAAAGAATTCGGCGGACAGTGCAACCTGCGCTTCGACGACACCAATCCCTCCAAAGAAGAAACCGAATACGTCGAAGGCATCATCGAAGACGTCAAATGGCTCGGCGGCGATTTCGGGGACCGCATCTTTTACGCCTCCGAATATTTCGGACAGCTCTACGAATGGGCCGTGCAATTGATCAAAGCCGGCAAGGCTTACGTATGCGATCTCACCGGCGAACAAGTGCGCGAGCAGCGCGGCACCCTCACCGAACCCGGCAAGGAAAGCCCCTATCGCAACCGCTCCGTGGAAGAAAATCTGGATCTCTTCGCCCGCATGAAAGCCGGCGAATTCCCCGACGCCGCCCGCACCCTGCGCGCCAAAATCGACATGGCGTCGAAGAACCTCAACCTGCGCGACCCCATCATGTACCGCATCCTGCACGCCGAACATCACCGCACCGGCAAGGAATGGTGCATTTACCCGATGTACGACTACGCGCACGGCCAATCGGATTCGATCGAGCGCATCACGCATTCCATCTGCACGCTTGAATTCGAAGACCACCGCCCGCTCTACGATTGGTTCGTCGAACAACTCGGCATCCATCATCCGCAGCAGATCGAATTCGACCGCCTGAACCTCACCTACACCATGATGAGCAAGCGCAAGCTTCTCAAACTGGTGCAGGAAAAATACGTGAACGGCTGGGACGATCCGCGCATGCCCACCATCTCCGGCATGCGCCGCCGCGGCTACACTCCCGAGTCTCTGCGCAACTTCTGCAGCCGCCTGGGCGTGTCGAAAACCAACGGCATCACCGAATTGTCGCTGCTCGAATACTGCGTTCGCGAAGATCTGAACCAGCGCGCCCTGCGCGTCATGGCCGTGCTCAATCCACTCCGCGTCGTGATCGACAACTATCCCGACGGCCAAGTGGAACAGATGGAAGCCATCAACAATCCCGAAGATCCCGGCGACGGCGCGCGCAACGTGCCGTTCTCGAAAGTCCTCTACATCGAGCAGGACGACTTCCGCGAAGATCCGCCCAAACAGTTCTACCGCCTCTCGCCCGGCCGCGAAGTGCGCCTGCGCTACGGCTATTTCATCACCTGCACCGGCGTCGTGAAAAACGCGCAAGGAGAAGTGGTAGAAGTCCACTGCACCTACGATCCCGAAACCCGCGGCGGCAACTCCCCACCCGACGGCCGCAAAGTGAAATCCACCATCCATTGGGTGTCCGCCGAGCACGCCCTCGACGCCGAAGTCCGCCTCTACGAAACCTTGTTTACCAAGGAAGACCCCGACGACGTCCCCGAAGGCCACGAGTTCACAGAGAATCTAAATCCGCAGTCGATTCAAACTCTCACCGCCTGCAAACTCGAACCCAGCTTGGCCGCCGCCGCGCCCGGCGCCCGTTATCAATTCGAACGCCTGGGCTACTTTTGCGTCGATCGCGACTCTACTCCGCAATCCCCCGTCTTCAACCGTACGGTCACGTTGAAAGACACCTGGGCCAAGATCGAGAAGAAGAAATAGATCATGATTATTCTCGGACTGGGCGGCTTGCAAGGCGGCGGCGCGTGCGCCGTACTCAAAGACGGCACAATCATAGCCGCCATCGAAGAATCGAAACTCACTCGCGGCGCACGTGCCGGCGTTCCCGAAGCCGCCGTGGCCGAATGCCTGCGCCTGGCCGGTATCGATCGCGACGCCGTAGATTGCGTAGCCGTAGTGCGCCCCGTCGATCCGTCATTGCACTTTTCGTTGCGTGAACTTTTCCCGAAAGCGGAAGTCGCCGTCGTCGAACATCACCTGGCCCACGCAGCGTCCGCCTTCTTCGCCTCGCCCTTTGAAAGCGCTACCGTCCTCACGCTAGACCACACCGGCGACTTCTGTTGCGGCGCACGCTGGAACGCGCAAGGCAACCAACTGCAGCTCGAAAAAGAGTGGCAGTATCCGGATTCGCTAGCCTGGCTCTACAGCGCCGTAACGGAACTGCTAGGCTTCCACGCCGGCGCCGACGAACACAAAGTCCAGTGGCTCTCTACCTCCGGCGACGACCGCTTCCACCAACTGTTCCACGAAATCGCCGCAGCCAGCGGACGCCTCGACGCCACTTTCTTCGACGGCCATCGCACCGCCAGCGGCGGCTTCAGCGCCAAATTCTTCGAGCGCCTGGGACTAGAAGACGGCGCCCCGATTCCCGCGTCGCTCGCTCCCGCCATAGCCCACGGCCTGCAACGTGCCGTCGAGGACACGGTGTTAGCCATGTCCGGCGAAGGCGAAAATCTGTGCGTAGCCGGCGGCCTGTTCTACAACGCCCTGTTGGTCGAGTTCCTCGAACGCAGCGGCCGCTGGAAAAACGTCTTCGTCCAACCCGCCGCCGGTAACTCTGGAACCGCGTTAGGCGGAGCCTTTCACGTCTGGCACCAGCGCCAAAGCCACACGCAACGCACCGGCCCGATGTCGCTCCTGCTAGGCCCCAGCTACGGACGCGAAGAAATCAAGAAGGTGTTGGAAAATTGCAAACTGCGCTTTCATTACATGCAATCGACCGACGACGTTTTAGCAAAAGCCGTCCACATGTTGGGCGAACGTAAGATCGTAGCCTGGATGCAAGGCCGCATGGAATTCGGCCCGCGCGCGCTCGGCAACCGCAGCATCCTCGCGTCGCCGCTAGACCCGTACTCGACCGAAAACCTAAACGTCTTTATCAAGCACCGCGAGCCCTTCCGCAAATTCGCCGCGTCCGTGCCCGCCGAACTGGTCTCCGAATATTTCGAAGCCGGCCCCAACGCCAGGAATCTAGCCACAGTAGGCCGCGTAAAGCCCCAACACCGCCAGACGTTCGCGACAGCCATTCTAGGCGAAGACATAGTGCGCGTCCACGCCGTAACCGAATCCGACAACCCGCTCTACCACCGCCTGTTGCACGAAGCCGGCAAAGCCACCGGCTTGCCCGTGCTCTACAATACGAGTTTTAACTTATTCGGCGACCCGCTAGTGTCGACTCCCCGCGACGCCGTACGCAGCTTCTACTCCTCCGGCATCGACGCCCTGTTCGTGGGAAGCTTCGTCATCGAAAAATAGGGACGGAGCCTGATTTCGCGTCGACAACCATTACCTGCCGCCGCCGAAACCGAAATCAGGCTCCGTCCCTATTTTTCTATTTTCTAGCGCCCACGACTAGCAGCAGCCGCCGGAACCGCAGTTGGTAGGGGGGTCGGCGGTTCCGTCTTCGGGACATCCGCCCGCGTCAATCCCAAAGCCTTCCGCAACTCCACATCCAGCTTCTTAAAGGTCTCCGGATTATCCTTCAAAAACTGCCGAGCATTCTCGCGACCCTGCCCAATGCGCTCGCCCTTATAGCTATACCAAGCCCCGCTCTTCTCCACTAAGTTTTGCGCGACACCCAGATCGATCAGATCCCCTTCTTTCGAGATCCCTTCGCCGTAAATAATGTCGAACTCCGCCTCGCGAAACGGCGGCGCCATCTTGTTCTTCACGATCTTGACCTTAGTGCGGTTCCCCGTAACCACATCGCCGTCCTTGATAGCAGCAATGCGCCGAATGTCCGCGCGAATACTCGAATAAAACTTTAACGCGCGCCCGCCCGTAGTAGTCTCAGGATTCCCAAACATCACGCCAATCTTCTCGCGAATCTGGTTAATGAAAATCAAACAAGTGTTCGATTTCGAAACGATCCCGGTGAGCTTGCGCATAGCCTGCGACATCAGCCGCGCGTGCACGCCCATGAAGCTGTCGCCCATCTCGCCGTCAAGCTCGGCCTTGGGCACCAGCGCCGCCACCGAGTCCACCACCAGCACGTCGATCGACCCCGAAGTAATCAGCGCGTTGGTAATTTCCAGCGCCTGCTCCCCGTAATCCGGCTGCGAAACCAGCAGATTATCCACGTCCACGCCCAGCTTGCGCGCATACGCCGGATCGAGGGCATGTTCGACGTCGATATATGCCGCCATCCCGCCAATCTTCTGCGCCTCCGCGACTACCTGCAGCGCGATGGTAGTTTTACCCGACGATTCCGGCCCGAAAATCTCCGAAATGCGCCCCCGCGGAAACCCGCCAATCCCCAGCGCAAAATCGACCGAAATCGACCCTGTGGAAATCGACGGCACAGCCTGCACCGGCTGCCCGCCCAACCGAATCACGGAGCCTTTGCCGAACTGTTTTTCGATCTGGCTGAGCGTTGCTCCCAGCGCGCGCGAACGTTCTTTTTCGTCCATGTGGCCTTATTATAACCTGCCCTAAAATACGAAGAGCCGGACCTTGCGGCCCGGCCCTCGCTCAATTCAGCGCACCTGATGATTCAGGCTACTTTCTCCGCTTTGCTATGGGCCAGGATGTCGTTCATCTGGTCCTTCACGCGGAGTTTCAACTTCTTGATGCGATGCTCTTCCACCTCGTCCTCGGGGGTCACATGAGGTTTCGCTTCAATAGCATCCAGCTGCCGTTCAAACTCGGCGTGCTGCGCGGCCAGCTGGCGGAATTCCTCGCTGGTCGCCATCAAATGCGCTTTCAATTCTGTGAGTGCTTGCTCCATCGAACGCCCTCCTAATAGGGTTTAAATACCTTGGCGCACCATGACAATATCATGAATCAAACTTCATGACAATACCCGTTTCTGGCGGATCGCGATAGTACGATTCCCGCCTCCCCGCCACCCGAAAACCGGCATTCTGATAGAGCAGAATGGCCCCTCTGTTCGACTCCCGAACCTCCAAAAACCACTGCGTTTTTTCGCGCCGCAGCTCCCCTTGGAGCAGAGCCCGCGCCACTCCGCGCCGGCGCTGCGATGGCTCGACCGCCAGATTGAGAATCTCCCGTTCGCCTGGCGCAGTTTGCCGTGAAACCAGGAACCCCGCAACCTGCGAATCGGTCGCGACCAGGCAGTCATAGGCGAGATAATCTTTCGGATCCCATTGCGATGCTTCCGGCGACCGCGCCTGAATTTCTGCGATAGCCGCCAGATCTTCGGCGATGGCAGCGCGTACTTTCATCTAGTCGCCGACCGCAGGATCGCAATGCCGGCCAGCGGCATGACCGACAGCGAAACGCACACCGCCGTGAATCCAAAGTGATCCACCATCGAGCCGATCAGCGGTGACAACACCGTCTGCATCAGCCCATAAGACGCCGTCAGAATCGACACTCCGAAAGCCGCGTGGCGCGCGCCGAAAAAGTCGATGGGCATGGCGTAAAGGTTAGTCGAAATCGCCAGGCACCAGAAGAAGCTGAAGCTGATCAGCGCCGCCGCCAGCGCCGGCGTCGGCATCAGCGGAACCGCGGCCGTCAACAGCATCACCGCCGCCGCCAGCCAACAAATACGCAGCCGCGCGCGCACCACGTCAGTACCGCTGCGAATCGCCCGGAACGCCATCCATCCGCCCGCGAAGCCGCCCAGCGTAGCGAATACCGGCGGAATCCACGCGAAGTTTTCGTTGGCCTGAATTTCCGTCAAGTGATGCTGCTCGACGAAATACACGGTAGTCCAGTTCGTCCACAGTGTATACAGCGTCATCACCAGCGCATTCGCCGCCGCGAGCCCCCAGATGCGCCGGTCGCGCAGAATTTTGCCGATACCGCTCGGTGCCGCCGACGCTTCCGCTTGCGGAGCGGCAATATTCTTCGCGGTCACCCACCACACCGGTATCCATAGGAACCCCAGCGCCCCGCACACCACAAACACGCTGCGCCACCCGTACGCCGGAGCAATCACCGCCACCATCAGCGGAGCCGCGATACTGCCCACCGTGATCCCCACCTGATTCAGCGCCGTCCCGAACGCCAATTCGCGCGCCTGCAAGTACGTTCCGTTGGCTTTGCCCGCACAAGGAATCCCAGCCGCTTCGCCAACGCCCAGCACCGTGCGCGACATCAGCAATCCGCCGAACGACCGCGTCAACCCCGTCGCCATCCCCGCCGCCGACCACACCGCCATCGACGCCGTGATCCCCGCGTTCAATCCCACGCGATCGATAAACCACCCCGCCAGCCGGAGCCATCACCGCATACACGATCGAGAACACCGAAATCACGCCGCCGTACTGCGTGTTCGAAAGATGAAACTCACTCTTGAGCGTGGGCGCCAGCGCCGCCAGTAGCAAACGGTCCAGATAATTCAGCGCAGTGGAAATAACGAAAATGCTGAGGACCACCCACCGCAGCCGGCTCGCCATTAGGGGAACTTGACCGTCACAATGTCGCCCATCGTCGACAGTCTGGCATCCGCTTTCCCGTCGTGCTGGACTTCGATCTTGCGCGCCGGCTTCTGCACTCCGCAAGCGAACTCCGCCTGGCCCGAATCGGCGGAGGACACAGTGAGCTGCTTGGGATTGCGAATCAGCAGCCGGATCGGGAAACCCGCTTGCTGGATCGTCAAACGCATCTGCCCGCCGTTGAGGCACTCGACTCGCGTGAGCGTGCCGGAAACTTTTTGTCCCGTGGGATCGCCGTACCACGGCACCGCGCCCTTCACGTTCCCGTTGTTCGCGGCCATACGCTGATTGGCGGCCTGCTCCACCGCGTGAATCTCCGCCGCGGCGTTGTCTTTCACGCGCTGCAATCGTGCGCCTCGTCTTCCTGTTGCCGCCGTTTCTCGGAAGCTTCAAACTCGGCGCGATTATCTTCCAAGGCCAGCTTGGCGCGATGAATCTGTTCCTTCTCGAGCGAGGTCCCAGCGGCGCGTTCAGCCGCCGTCCAGGATTTCTCCGCGTCCGCGTACAAATTAGCGGCGGCTTGCGCCGTAGCCAGCGTCTGCCAATAAATCGCGTTGCGCGGAGCGAGCGACGCCGCCATCTTCAGCCGCGCAATCTTGCGCCCCGGATCGGTTTCGAGCGCCGCGATCTTGAACTGCGGTTCTGCCCACCTAGGATTCGCTCGAATCGCCAGCTCCAGCGACGGCATCGTGTTCTTCGCCAGCAAGTCGCGCGGACTGTCAGGAGGAAAGCTTTTGCCGCCCGCCGCCAGTTCCGCCAGCAATGCGTCCACCGCGGCGCGGTCCAGATTCTTTTCGATAAAGTCCTTATTCGGATTCAACGCCTTCCCCGTCACCGGCGCGGCTTCGAATTTGCCGGCCTTCAAATACGCGTCCACCTGCGCCGCCAGCTTCGCCGCATTCATATCGAAAGCATTGCGCGCGGCCTGGTCTTCTTCTCCGGCGTTCTGCATGTTGTTGATGTAGGTGCGCAGCTTGCCGCTATATTCCGGCTGCGTCTCCAGCATTTGCAGCTTGGCCCAGCCCCGCAAGCGGTCGCCGCTAAGATCGCCGAGCGGCGCACCGATCTTCACCCGTGTGGCATTCACTTCAATGTTCGAAAACAGATCGCACAGCCCGCTTTCGATATCGTCCGGCATGCGCCCCGCGTTGTCTTCCAGCAGCCGCTGCGTGATCGCATGCAGCAGGTCGCGCGGCAGCGCCGTATCCGCCGTCCATGCCGCGAGCGTAGCCGATCCGCCGTCGGTGAGCGGCTGCGGCAGCGCGTGTGCCCCGTATTCCTTCTGGTTCGCGAACAACACCAGATCGATGGGCCAAACCGTGGTCAGCTCGGTCTTGCCCAGCAGCGCGCCCAGCACAAAGCGGATTTGTTCCAGTTGCGTGAGCCGCTCGCGCGCCTTGCTGTCCCCCGCATCGCTGAAAACGTGCAAAGGCCCCGAGCGGTACTCCACCCAGTCCGCCGCGAAAGCGGGCGCGGCCAGCAACGCGAGTGTGAGAATACGCCGGAGCACCTGCTTATATCATCACAAATTAAGCTAACGACACAAAAGAAACGGCGCCCAGGATGACAAAAGATTGCCATCCGAGCGCCGTCTACTCCGCGCTGCCGCTTTAGAACGAAATACGCGCGCTAACCTGCAACTGCCGCGCACCCACCAAGCCATTGCTGGTGACGGTCGGCGTCAGGAACGTCGCCACCGGGGAAAGTGTAGTCCCCGACAACGAGTACTGCGTGGTGTTCACTCCCAGAATATTGGTGTGGTTCAAGAGATTGAAAGCTTCGCCCACCAAAGAGAACTTGTAGCGTTCCTTATATGTGAACTCCCTGCTGACACGGGTATCGATATCCCAGTAGCCCGGTCCTGCGTAGTGATTGCGCGGCACGCTCGGATCTTCATACGTCGAAGGCGGAGTGCCCGAATTGTTTACCATGCCGCCGGTAAGGCCGCCATCGATGGCGCCAGCCGGTGTCCCGGAGATCAGCCCCGTGATCGGCTGGCCGGTAGCCGCGGTGAAGATGCCGGCGAGCACCCATCCGTTCACAATGAACTTGGCAGGTTTGTTCGTCCAGCGCTGCGCGAACTCGGGCTTCCACACCACGTTGGCGGAAAAGCGATGACGTTGATCCAGATCGGAAAGCGCCCACATCCCCTTTTGGTTGTAGGGATCGATGGTGTAGTCAGTTCCATTAAAAGTGCCATTAGTTCCGGCCACTTGGCCATCGTCCTCCGCCTTGCTGAGCGTGTAGTTGATATTGAATTCCACCCCGTGCTGAATACGCTTGCGAATATTTAGGACGAAGCTGTTGTAAAGCGAGTTCACCACGCTGCGTCCGGTGAGAATCGGGCCGGTCGCGTTCAGACGGTTGGCGCTGGTATAAAACGGAACCGTGAAAGTGGAGCCGCCCGGATAAGTGTAAGTCTTGGTATTGGTGGTCTCGTTCAGGTTGCCGTCGGTGAAAACCGGCAGATGCAGCGCCCGGCTAAACACCCAGGAACCGGAAATGCCGATGTTGCCCGGCAGTTGCTGATCGATGGTCACATCGGCTTCGTGAACCAGAGGATTCACCCAGCCCGGATCCTGGCCGCGCGTGGTGGCCGTATTTGCCGACAGCGTAATGGGTGCCACCACCGGCGTCAAAGCTCCCGCAAAGGGCGCAACCGGCGCACCGCCCGGCGGCGTGAAGATCACGTTTGGAAACGCCAGCGTGGGGCAGGAGCTAATGGAGCAGTTATAAGTCTGCTGAAAACTGCCGTTCTCCACGCGCGTGGCGTAGTAGGTGCTGTTGCTGGTCTTGCGCGTAGAACATGCCGTAGCCGGCGCGCAGCACCGTGCCCTTGTGCAAGTTCCCAGGCGACGCCCAGACGCGGCGCGAATTGATTCTTGTCGATGTTGATGGTGGAAGTGTAGAGCGTCGTCAGCGGTGTGGTTAGGTTCGGCTTGGGCGGCTGCGGAATCAATGAAGACATCGTAGCGCACGCCCAGATTCAGCGTCAGGTTGGGCCGCACCTTCCAGCTATCCTCCACGAATCCCGCGACGTCGTTGTTGTAGAAATCGTCCTTGCCGACGCCGGTCACCGGATCCGTCACCTGGACAAAGCTGCTGCAGTGCCGTGCCCGTTAGCCCGTCTCCCAGATTGATCCCTACACATCGGCCGCCCAGTTGTCGAAAGCCGTAGCCGCCGCGCCGTTGTAGCTGTAAACGCCGCCGCCCTGGAACAGGTTGATCAGCACTTCGTGAATGACGTTGATGTCCAAGCCGGCCTTGAACGTATGCTTACCCGAGGTCTTCGAAAGCACGTCGGCGAATTGCATGCGGTGCTCATCCGGGAAAGCCGGCCGCGGCAGCGCGTTGGGCATGCCATAAGCCATCACGTTGGCGATGCTCACGCTGGGGCCGGTGCCGTTGGCGCCGATGATCTCCAGATCCTGCGACCACTGGAAGCGGAAATTGTTGATCATGGTCGGGTGAATCGTCGAATCCCAGTTCGCGACGAAGAATGCGCTCGTGGCGTCACGGCCGTCCCGTTTGCGGTGATCGAGTTGTTGTTCGACGGTGGTCGCCGGAGTTGTAGGAGTTGGGCGACGTGGAAATCGTCCAAATTGAAAGACGCGCTGACATGGTTCGTCGCGTTCGAACTGGTAGTCCAGCTTGCCAAAGCCGACATCGTTGATGCCGATACCGCGGATAGCTGCCCAGCAGGGAATTGCAAATAATTGTTGGCCGCCGCGCACTGCGGCCGCGCTGCACGGCGCGGGGCAAGCCAGGCGGGAATGTCGAGCTGAACTGGTGTAGGCTGATGGGATACACTTTCCGCGAGCCATCGTAGGTGAGGAAGTAGAACAACTTGTCCTTGATGATGGGCCCGCCGACGCTGCCGCCGAACTGCTGCTGCTGGTGGACCGGCTGCGTGTAGATGCCCTTGCGATTTGTTGAATCGGGATCCAGCGCGTTCCAGGTGGGATAGCGCAGGTAGTAGAACACATCGCCGTGAAGAGCGTTGGTGCCGGACTTGGTCACGGCGTTAACGACGCCGCCGGCAGCTTGGCCGAACTCCGCGCTGTAGTTGCTGGACGTGACTTGGAATTCCTGAATGGAATCCATGCTGTAAACGTAGGGAATGGTGAGCGCGGCCGCTGCGTTTCGGAAAAGAACGCCTGATTGTTGTTGGCGCCGTCGACGGCGTTGTTGTTGTAGAGACCCGGAAATGCCGCGATAGGAAACCAGGCCGCTGTGCCGTCGGTGGTGACGTTCGGCGTGAGCAGCACGAAATTCTCCCAGCGCCGGCCGGCGATCGGCAGATTCTCTTTGTCTGGCTTACGACCTGGGACATCTCCGTCTTCTCGGTGTCAACCACGGACGGCTCTCCCGTCACCGTGACCGTCTCCGTCGTGGTCTGGAGGGGCAACGCAAGATCGATGGTTAGAGTCTGACCCACTTGCAGCGTCAGGTCCGTTCGCACTACTTTGGCAAACCCCGCTTTACTCGCGGTGATCTCATACGTGCCGGGCTGCAAGAACGGCGCCACGTAAATCCCCGTCGCATTGGTCACCAAGGACAGCGTCGCCCCTGTGTTGGTGTTATGTACAGCCACCGC
>CAVVZG010000227.1:0-34506 GCA_963752205.1 Bryobacterales bacterium
TGTATGTTTTCATCTTTTCACTTCGTTGGTTGAGTGAGTTGCTACATGCGGTCCACTTTCGGCAGCATGGCGCCGGGCAGGTTCACCGCGGCCTCGAAATACTGCGCCTGCGAAACCGGGTCCGCTGTCGCGGGCAGAAAAGCGTCCGGCAGCATTTTCATGAGGAATCCGTAATCGGCCGGGAGCATCCATTCCGGCTGCAGCAGCTGCTTCCGCAGATAGTAGTTGGAGAAGTTGTTCTCGATGTAGCGATCCATGGGGCCGGAGCGGCTGAGCATATGCAGATAATTCTTACCGTAGGCGGAAAAGGGGAGCCAGCCGGCCAGCGCGGCGAGTCCGGCGCGCAAGAAGGATGGGACGCGGTCCATGTACAGCAGACCTTCGATGGCCTGGAAGCGCGTGTACCCGGCGAAGAGCTCGTCGCCGCCGTCGCCGGACAAGGCTACTTTGACGTGTTGCGCGGCGAACTCCGAAACCAGGTAGGTGGGTATGGCAGCGGAATCGGCGAAGGGTTCGTCAAAATGGTAGACCAGTTTTTCCACCAGACTCACCGAGTCTGGGCGCACCATCAGCTCGCGATGGTCGGTGCCATAACGGCGGGCTAAGAGGGCGGCGTATTTGAGCTCGTTGTATTCGCTCTCCTCGAAGCCGATGGAGAAAGTTTTGACGGGATCGGGCGACTGGCGCGCCATGGAGGCCACCACCAGACTGGAATCGATGCCGCCACTGAGAAACGCACCGAGCGGTACGTCTGCAATCAAGCGCAGCTTCACCGCCTCGTCGAAGGTCTGGCGGATGCGTTGACAGGCATCTTCCGGCGAGAAGCCAGGTTGTTCGCGCGATTCCGGCTCCGGCATATTCCAGTAGCGCCCACGCGTCATGGAGCCATCGGCGCGATACAGCAACCAAGATCCCGGTTCCAGCTTGCGCACCGTTTGGTAAGCCGAATACGGTTCGGGAATGTAACCCAGCAGAAAATACAGTTTCAATGCTTCGGGGTCTGTGGGAAGATCGACGCCCGCTGCGCGCAGGCACTTGATCTCGCTGCCAAAGAACAATCCGTTGGAAGTGTGTGAATAGTAGAGCGGCTTCTTGCCGAAGCGGTCGCGCACCAGCAATAGCTCTTCGCGGCGCGAGTCCCAGAGCGCGTAAGCGAACATGCCGCGCAGCCGGGGGAGGCCGCCGACCCCTTCCTGTTCGTGCAGATGCAGCAGCGTTTCGGTATCGCTATGAGTTCTGAATTGGTGGCCCCGGCTCACCAGATCCCGATGCAATTCTTGATAGTTGTAGACCTCGCCGTTGTAAACCACCCATAGCGACTGGTCTTCGTTAGGAATAGGCTGATGTCCACCGGCGAGATCGATAATGCTCAGCCGGCGCATGCCCAACGCGCAGCGCCCGTTGACATAATAACCGCTGTCGTCCGGGCCGCGATAACGGATCTGATCGCACATGCGCTCGACCGTTTCCTGCTCGGCCCGGCCTCGCGCGAGAACATAGCCCGCAATGCCACACATACCTTAATATTCGGCCAGCGCGGTCATTTGGAACAGCATGAAACGGGGAGGCTGTCAGACCAGAAAAGTCTATTGCTCAGCGCCATTTCATCCGATTATCGCAAATATACTCATTCCACACTCGCATGGGATACTAACACTATGTCATTGTCTTTCCGCACCTCGAATGTCGCAGTATTTGGCCTCGGCTACGTAGGTTGCGTCACGGCGGCATGTCTGGCCCGGCTGGGCCATCGCGTTACGGGAATCGATAAAGATCCCTCCAAAGTCCGCGCGGTCATGGAGAAACGGGCTCCTTTCTATGAACCCGGACTCGAGAAAATCATTCAAGAAACAGTGGCGGAAGGCCTGCTCAGAGCTACCTCGGAGGCGGAAGATGCTCTGGCCGAAGCGGACGTGGTGCTGCTATGCGTAGGGACGCCCTCGGCGGCAAACGGCAACCTGGGATTGGATCAGCTTCGCCAAGTTACGGACGAAGTGGCCGCGGTTCTGCCGAAATTATCCAAGCCACTGGTGGTAGCAGTGCGCAGCACGGTCTTTCCAGGAACTTGCGAGGAAGTCGTGATCCCGCGCCTGACAGGCTCGGGGCTTGTGAGTGTGGTTTCGAACCCTGAGTTTCTGCGCGAGGGCGCGGCGGTGCAGGATTTCGTGGAACCGGCGCTGGTGGTGGTGGGCGGTAGTGACCGCGCGGCGGTGGAAAAGGTGGCGTCGCTCTACGCTTCGATAAAGGTTGACCCTTGCCTGGTGACGCTGCGCACGGCGGAGATGATCAAGTACGCCTGCAACGCGTTTCATGCCGTTAAGATTTCTTTCGCGAATGAAGTGGGCGCGCTGGGCGAGATTTTGGGGATTGACGCTCGCGAAGTTATGGACACGCTGTGCCAGGACCATCGCCTCAACATCTCTAAGGCGTATCTCAAGCCGGGCTTTGCGTTTGGCGGCTCCTGCCTGCCGAAGGATCTGCGCGCGCTGAACTATCGTGCCGGGCGTCTGGATGTGAAGCTGCCGATGCTGAGCGCGGTGCTGCCCAGCAACGATGAGCATCTGCGGCGGGCCACTTCGGCGGTGCTCAATCTACCCAACGGGCGCATTGGGATTGTAGGGCTGGCGTTTAAGGAGAACACCGACGATCTGCGCGAGAGCCCCGTGGTTACGCTGCTCGAAAATCTGATCGGCAAAGGGCGCGATCTACGTGTGTGGGATCCGCACATCAGCATGGACAGCATCTACGGCAGCAACCGCAACTTCCTGATGAATGCGATTCCGCACATCGGACGCTTGATGGAGCCGACGCTGGAGGGCCTGGTGGGCTGGGCGGAGCACTTGGTGGTGACGCAGAGCCCGGGCGCGAAGGTATCCGCTATCATCGCGGAAAGTGGTCTTCCCGTGCTGGATCTGGTGGGCGGCATGGCGGGCGGCGTGGCGGTGCCCGTGGTCTCGTAAGCCGAGCCCATGATCCGCCTCTTCCGAGTCATTTTACCTGCCAGTATCCTCACTCTTTTTCTTTCCGAAGCAGTCATCCTGGTGGCGTCTTACGCTCTCGCAGCGTACTTCGATGCCGGGTTGAATGCGCATCCCTTCTTGCTCGACCAGCAAGGGTGGCGGTCCATTGGGATTATGGCGGGGCTACTCTTGGCGGCCATGTATCTCACCCGGATGTACAGCGACCTGCGCAATGCCGGCCCCATTCGCTTGCTGCAATCTCTGGCATTCGTGATGGGGGCGGCGCTACTGGCGCAGGCGGTGTTCACCTATCTCAAACTGGACTGGGCACTACCGCAACGCATTGTGATCCGCGGCGGCTTGCTGGCCTTCCTTTTGCTGTTGGGGTGGCGGATGCTGTTCAGCGCGGCCATCCGCCACAAGATTGGGCTGCGACGCGTTTTGTTTATCGGCTGGTCGCCGGTAGTTTCCGACTTAATCGATCATCTCAACCTGCACCCGGAATTGGGGTTTACTCCGATCGGCTACCTGAATCACGACGAGACCGAACAGACTCTCCCAGGGAACGTCAACTATTTCGGTTCCATGGCGAACCTGCACGGCGTCCTCGAGGAACAGCGTCCGGACTGGATTGTGATCGGGGACCGCGCGCTGATCGCCCCGAATGTCGTTGACGATCTTCTGGAATTGCGCTTCGGTGGCGTGCAGACGGAAGCCGCCGCTGGTTTCTACGAAAAGATCTGCGGGCGAATTTGCCTGGCGGAAATCCAACCGCAGCAAATGATTTTCAGCAGAGGCCTGCAGCCTGATCCGCTGAAAGTCAGGCTGCAATCGATGTACTCAACTGTGATCGTGATTCTGAGCCTTCCCATCACTCTTCCGCTGCTCCTGCTTTTTACGCTTCTGGTACGGCTGGGTTCCAAGGGTCCGGTTATGGTGCGCGAATCCCGTGTGGGGATTCATAACACGCCGTTTCACAGCTACCGGTTTCGTTCGACGGAGTACGGGAGCCAACCGCCACGTCTTACAGGAATCGGAAAAATTCTGATCCGTTTGGGATTGGAGGGGCTGCCGCAAATCTGGAATGTGTTCCGCGGGCAGATGTCGTTTGTAGGCCCACATGCCGACGCGCCCGAGTTCGCCTCCATCCTGGACAAAGCCATCCCGATCTACGGACAGCGCGCCTCCATCCGCCCCGGTATCACAGGATGGGCGCAGATCAATCAGCGCGCGGAGGGCTCGACGGGCGATGCCATACGGCGTTCCGAGTACGATCTCTACTACGTTGAAAATCTGTCGCCTCTGTTGGACTTCTTCGTGCTGATGAGCTGGTTCCGCGATGCCATTCTACACGGCGACTTTCTGGCATGATGGGCGAACCCAGTTATAATTGGACCGATGGCCGAACTCAGTGAGGAGATTTCCGTTCGGCGGTTGCCGGACGGTCAACCCCGATCTGCTTCCCTCGAACGCCGCGAGCACAGGCACTTTCTGATTTCCAACCTCACAGACCGGACAGAGTTCGAGGCCGGCTCGCTCATCGAAATCCAATCCGAGAAAGCCGTTTATCTGGGACAGGTTCTGGGCCAGCAGGAGTCTTCGCTCCTTATTTCCATCGAGCATGCTCTGAATCGAGCGGCTTTAACGGAAATCGAGAAAGTATGGCAGGGGCGGCAACCAGCGTGAGTGCCAGGACGAGTGCCAGCGTGAGCGTTGGATAGGCCGGTTCATGGGGCAGATCGGAACAAGCCTGACGCTGCGGACCATCTTGTGGACTTGCGGCGAAACCTTTCTTATCGCGCTGTTTCTAACTCCGATTCTTCGCGATATTTTCCGCGCGTACCATTTGGTGGACCGGCCTGGGTTTCGGAAGATCCACGCCTATCCGATTCCGCGCCTGGGCGGCGTCGCGATCGCGGCGGCTTATGCTGCGGGCCTGCTGGGATTCAAAATCGCCGACGGCTTGGCCTGGGAGGTTCTGCCGGGCGCAGGCGTCATCTTCACGATCGGCATTCTGGACGACTTTATGGATCTTCCGCCGTGGTACAAACTGCTCGGGCAGACGGCTGCGGCGTGCATTGCTTTCTGGATGGGAATTCGTGTTCCCGGTCCGTTTCCGCTCAGTTTCGCGATTACCGTGTTCTGGCTGCTCCTCGCGGCGAACTCCTTCAATTTGATTGACGGGCTGGATGGTTTGTGTACCGGCATGGGCTTGATCGCTACGCTGGCATTGTTTCTGTTGGGTTGGGTGGAGAGCAGCTTGGCGCTGCAGAGGGCTACCTTACCCCTGGTCGGCGCGGCGATCGGATTTCTGTGTTACAACTTTTCCCGCGCCACGATATTTTTAGGCGATTCGGGGGCGCTGTTGATCGGTTTCCTAGTCGGCTGTTTCGGTGTCATCTGGACCATGGAACCTAGCGTTCATGGAGCCGCCTTGGCTGCCCCTCTGCTGTTGGCAGCCATCCCGTTGATGGAGGTCATTTTGTCGGTGGCACGGCGGTCTTTGCAGCGGCGTCCTCTGTTTGGGGCGGACCAGGGTCACATTCATCACCGCCTGCTGGCGCGCGGGTTGACCCGGCGAAGTGCTGTCCTGACATTGTACGCGTGGGCCATCGCCGGCGCGGCCTTCGGAATCGCCTTGGCGTACCCACCGCTTAAGGCCTGGCAGTTGCTGCTGATCGTAGGTTTTAGCATCACCGCATGCACCGGCGTCTGGCGGTTAAGATACCCTGAATTTGCGGAGGCGACACACTTATTGATACGCGGTGAATTCCGCAGAGCGCTGCGAGGTAAAGATGCGGGTTGAGTCACTGCGCCCCCTTCTCAAGTTGCTCGACGTGGTGTTGATTGCCGCGGGTTTCGGGGCGGCTATCTTTGCGTACAGCGTGTTCTACCCCGACAACTACGCTTACCTTACGTCCGACGAGGTGCTGCTTGGATTCGTGACGGATGTGTGTACCGTCTGGGTGGGTTTTCAACTGCTGGAAGCGACCGGCGATGTGCACTTCATTGATCTGATGCTAGTGGGCACCGGCCTGGACTTGATCGCGCAGGCATTGCTGAATTACTTCGCGCTTTTGACGCGTAGTCTTTTTCTCATCATGGCGGGCGTCTTTGTGGCGGCGATATTTCTCAGCGTGGCCCGGCGCTGGCTGCACGCCGCGGGCGACGGGGCGGCTAAGGGAATCGTCATGGTGGGGTTCGATCCGCTCACGCAGCAGCTGGCAAGTTCGCTGGGGCAGCCGGTATTGGGGATCGTGGGCGACGCATCCGCTTGTCCGGCGGGGATTCCGCGCCTGGGCGAAGAGAGGCAGCTGGAAGAAGTGATGGAGCGCACGCGGCCAGCTTACATTCTGGTCAGTGAAACCTCGCTGGCGCGAATTTCTCCTTCGATACTTCTGGCCCAGCGCCTGCGCGGGGTGATTGTCAGGACCACGCCTGGCTTGTACGAGTCACAGTTGCAACGCATTTATTGCCGTGGGTCGCAGCCGGTGGATCTGCTTCTTTCCCCCGCGTTATCTCCGGAAAGCCGCACCTTGGCCATTCAGGCGATCTATACCAACTTGATTGGGCTAGTTTTGCTGATCGTGCTTTCTCCCATCTTGTTCGTCGTGGGTTTGGCGGTCGCTGTGTTTTCTGGCGCCGGTCCGGTCTTCGAGACTGTGGAGTGTTCCGGATTCCGTAACATCCCTTTCCTGCTGCTGCGGTTTCGTACCAGGCGCAGCGGTAAGAAGGGCGGAGCCACTTGGATCGGCTCGCTGATCTCGCGTTTGCACCTGGTCAATCTGCCGCAGCTTTTTAACGTGGTGCGCGGGGAGATGGCGTTGTTTGGCCCCCGGCCTGTGCGGCGAACATTTGCGCAGCGCCTGACCGAAATTATGCCGTTTTACGCCATGCGCCTCTCGGTCAAGCCAGGTTTGATCGGGTGGGCGCCCCGGCCCACGACGTTGGCATTCGCTAACGAATTGACGCAGATAGAGTATGACCTCTATTACGTGAAACACAATTCCCCGCAATTGGATGCGGAGATCCTGATACGCACCCTCCTTGGAGGAGCGCAACCGCTGGCTTCCGAAAACAACACTACGGCTTAGCGGCAATTCAGCCGATGTTATTCTGAAACCGTGAGATCCTTGACGCAGTCCGCAGTGGTTCCGGCACCGCCTGCACCGTGGCGCGGAACGGCGAATGGCGCTCCCAGGCCATCCCTGCCCGCGGCCGCGCACCAGCCCGAATCGGATCTGCTTTTGAAGCTAGCGTTTGCGTTTTTCGTAGTGGACTTATTCGTGAGCGTCAGCAGGTTCCTGGAGATTTTGGACCTGGCAGGAAACATCAGACTCCCCTATCTGGGGGTGACGCTGCACATGGTTACGTTGATGTTGGCGTTGATCAGCGGCGCTGCGCGGCGCGTGGTCGCTTCGCGAATTGGAGTCTACGCGTTGCTGTTCACCGGCTGGATGATGATGTGCACGTTGGTGAGCTCATGGAGAGGTGGATCTACCGATACGCTGCTGCGTGAGTGGGTCCCATCGCTGATCATCTTTGCCAGTTGCGGGACGGTGGTTACGCTCCTGCAGTGCAGCAAGATCTCGACGGTCCTGTCCGTGTCGACGGCAGTGATCGCGGCCGCCAGTTTTGGCCTGGGTAAGCTCAGAGAAGATCGTCTGTCATTTGGAGCCGGAACCTTGGCCGGTGCGAACGAACTTGCCATGTTGCTGTTACTGGGAGCTCCCTTCTTCTTGGTGCCGATGTTCTCGAAAAGCAGTTCGCGCTTCAGCAAGCTGGTAGCGATCGTGCTGGGCATCGCCGTACTGATTCCGGTTGTCCGATCCGCGTCCCGGGGCGGTCTTCTGTCGGTTATCTTGATTTTTGCGGTGCTGTTCTGGACTATACCGTTTGCCGGCAAAATCAAGCTGGCACTGCTGGGCGTTGTCCTAGTGGTCCTCTTTTTCGCGCTCACGCCGCGGGAAGTCCTGTCGCGTTACTCCACTATCTTCAGCAGCGCGGCCGCCGGTGATGACGTCGCCGCTTCGGCCGAGGAATCCTCGCAAAGCCGGCAGTACCTGCTGGAGCAGAGCTTGCGATTGACCATGGAGCACCCCATATTCGGTGTGGGTCCTGGCATCTTCGTGGTGGGGGAGTCTCAACTAGCAGAGTCGCAAGGTCAAAAGGCGTCGTGGCACGTTTCGCACAATTCCTACACGCAAGTGTCCTCGGAAATGGGAATCCCCGGACTCCTGTTGTATCTCGCCTTGTTGTGGTGCACCTTCCGAAATGTATTTTGGTTTCGTTCGCGCAGCGGCATCGATCCTACGGGCCGGGCGTCCGCCGTGGGCCTGGCCCTATTGCTCTCGTTGATCGGCTTGTGCGTGAGCCTGACTCTCAGTAGCAGCGCGTATCTTTTTTATCTCCCCATGTTAATGGGCTTGAGCGTTGCCTTCCGGAATAGTCTCCAACTGGAGATCGACCGGCAGGCGTACTCCCCAACATTGATCGCGCCGGAGCCACCCGCGGCTCGGCCCGTCAAGCCAGCGGCTACGAGTTCCGGCAAGCCGGTGTACCGTTTCCTGGGACGTCCCCGCCGGTCCGGCGCCTGAATCCCCTGAGAGCGGCAGCTTAGACTTGCGGCGTGACTGCGCGGTCCATGCCGGCGCGATTTCATATTTCATTTCGATCTAGATACTTCGGATTTGGGAGCATACGCGGCGAGGCCGCGCGCCTGCTACAAATCGGGCCGGGTGGCGCTCCACCCGGAGGAATCTATGATCGAGTTTCGAATAGCATCGTTGCCGGCTCTGCTGGCGGGTTTGCTGGGTCTGGCCGGCGGCCCTCTGGCTGCGCAAACTCAGGTGGACCTGAAGACCCAGACCAAGAACGTTGATTTTTCCGCTGCGCCTACCACCAAGCCGGTGAAAGCGGGAACGGCGCTGCCGGCTACTTGCGGCGCGGGCGAGCTTTTCTTCAAGACGAACGCGGCTCCGGGAGGGAACCTGTATCTCTGCACGGCGGCAAACACCTGGACGCCGAACGGGCTTCCATCGGCATCGCAGGCCACTGACTTTTTGGTCACTGCTCAAGGCGCGTCGGCCACTGTTCAGTGCACGGTGTGCCAGTACGGTATCGGAGCCAAGACGTTCGTGGTTTCCTCCAGCATGAGCGCGAGTGCGCTCACCGGGACCGGGGGAAGCGCGACCGTGTTTTTCTTTCTGAATGCAACGGGCACACCGCAGTTGGGCTACGACGGGACGACGGTGACAGGTGCCACGCTGACGGGTTTGGCAGGACAGACGCTGATCACTTCGTTTCCGGGGGACTCGATTCCACTGGCTAGCTGCGCGGTGGCGGCGAATCAGTTTACTACCTGCACGGACTTTCGTGCGGTCTATCGCCGGACTGTAGCGGTTGCCGGAAATGGAATCATGGTTCTCGAAGATCCGTCCACGGGACTAACGACATACGCGGTGAATCCGGCGGTGATGGGAATGCTGGGAGGCTCGAATACCTGGACCGGGAACAACGATTTCTCAGTGGCGTCTCACACGACGCCGGCTAAGACGGGCATCATTGCCAACCGCCCGGCCACTTGCACGATCGGGGAATTGTACTTCGCCACGGATGCCGGGACGGCTGGCAAGAATCTTCATCTCTGCACTGCGACAAATATCTGGACGGCTACGCCGTAGGGGTGAAACATGAAATCGACTACTTTCATATTGCTATTTACGATGTTATGCAAGGGCGCGGTGGTCTCCGTGTGCAGTACGGGGTGCACCACAACGTCTTTACAAACGGCGTTCGACTCATTGGCCGCCTGCGGCGACACCATTCAGATTAAGAGTAGCGAGACGCAGACCGGGAACTTCACCATCACCTATCGCGGCTGCGACACAAATCCAATCACCGTCACCAGCGACCGCGCCGCAGCATGGCTTCCCAGCGCCAACGCGCGCATCACGCCCTCACATCTCGCCAATATGGCACAGATTGTGACACCCAATAGTTTCTCGGCTGTCGCGGGGATTCTTGATGGAATGAATCGTCCTCCGGCTGGGTGGAACTTTGTGGGTGTCGCCTTCTCTACCTCAGTGGGCACTTATTTCCCGGTGAGCTTCAACGTTCAGGACACGGCAAGCCAAGGCTGCGCGGGCTCCGGCTGCGCAGCCAACTCTTCGCAGATCGCTGACAATATCACGTTTGACCGCTGCTATTTCTTCATGCCTTCGGCCATCAACGCCAGAAATACGAGCATCCAGGACGTGATCCGCGGCGACGTGACCAACCTCACGGTCAAGAACAGTTTTTTCGGAGATGCTTTCGTCAACGGCTACGTCGAGAGCCACGGACTGCGGATGCTGACCACCGCAGGGCCGGTAACCGCGACTAACAATTTTGTAGTGACTTCCAGCTCCCCGTTCTTTTCCGGCGGAGCAACGCCGTCGTACCCAACCTACTTGGAGAACGGCGTGACGGCGCAATACAACTATTTTTGGCGGCCCTGGAAATACAATGGCGACCCCGGGCAGCCGTATGCGGCAGACTATATGAGCTATGCGCAGAACACGCTGCGCACCGGACCCTGGACACTCACCAGCATCTCAAATTCAGGGGTTATCACAGTTCTAGCCGGACCGCCCTTCATCCCGGCAAGCCTCTTGACCATTGCGAGTGTTGGCGGTTGCACCGTGGCAAATGCTGCGAACTGGCGGACGACGCAGTTAACCTCAACCACCTTCCAGTTGCTGAACTTCCCCGGCTGCAATTCCACCTATACGAGCGGCGGGACGGTGAACGAATACGCGATCACGGTTTGCGAAAAAAACCTGGGTGAAATGAAATGGGGCACCGGAGTCACGTGGCGGTACAATGTCGGCGAGAACTCTTGGGGAGAGCCCAACGCCAATCCTTGCATGTCGCAGGAGAATGGGCTTACGGATACCGTACGAACGGAATGGGAGAACCCCGGCGTCATATTCTCTCTCACGAATACCACTCACATCACCTGGACCGGCACTTACCGGATCGGCGTGGGGAAGCCAACTACAGCCGACATGGGGCTTTGCCTCAGCATGCCAATCACGGGGACCGAATGCCATGCGATTGCCAGCTTTAGCGGAGCCACGCTGGTTGCGTCTACAGCGTTTAGTGCCGCACCTGCGGGGACCTTCGACGGTTGGGTTGTGTACACGGCTTCGTCAAAACTGGAGAACGTGAGCATCACGCACAATGTATATAAGAATGTTGATAATCCCTTCTCCTTCCTGGGCCTGAGTTTCGCTAACGGGGTGGGCGATGCGGGCTTTGGCAAAAATCACACGATCTCGCAGAACCTGGCCTACGTTACGACCAGCTACATGATCGGGACAAAAGGGCTCAACATGGGGGCGGCCGAAGCGGACTATTCGGTTAACCCGACGGGCTACACCATCGATCACAACACGATCTACACCCCATACGGGTACAACGCCGACGGAAACAGCGCGTTCATGCACGCCGGGGGCACAGGCTGCAACCTAGGAGCGGGCACCTGCTCAACCGCAATCCAGCCCGTTTTCACGGGCGGCGGGATCACCAATAATTTGTTCGGAGTGAGCGCGGCGGCCGCGAACGGCCCGTTTTCCGGCGACGGCGTAACCACCATCATCGATACCACCAATGCTTACTTCGGGACTTCGAATATCAAAAACAACGCGCTCCCCGGCGCGACCCTGGGAACGAACGGTGTAACAGGCGGCAACACGGTTTCGGGGAACATTCTCACATCCTGGGCCGATCCCTTCGGCGGCCTAGCCAGCAAAGGGATCTTCAAGCTCGCCCCAGGGAGCGTCTACAGTGGACACGGGACCGACCTGCGGGATGTGGGCGTCGATTTTGACCGGGTCCCGCAAATCAGCGGCGTCAAAGTCACGGCAGGAGTCACGGCGGCGTTGCTGGAATTCGATTTGACGGTGCCTATCGTTGATGCCGGTGCGACGCAGCCCTGCGTTCTGGAGGTTTCGTCGAACCGGAATCTGCAATCTGACCTGGGTAGTTATACGGTAGTGAACGACCTGAATCCGCTATTTTTCAAGCAACCGGATACGTCGGCGCGGACCAACGCGGCCCTTCCGGCGGTAGTGGTGAACGGGCGGCATGTTTACTGGCCCGTCGGACAGAATGCGAGTGTGATGGGCGACGACGGAGCCGGCCACAATCTCGCGCTGGCAGCGGGGACAACATATTACGGACGTTTGATGTGCTACGGCGACAGCCAGTGGTTCACTTTTCAAACCGGGAGTGGAGGGAGCAATTCCGTGCAATATCCTCTCACGGCCACTCTGCAAGTGGGGACGACGCCAGGAACCACGGGGGTACGCCTGCAATATGGGGCGACTCCAGCCCTGGGCGGCACTACCAACTTCACGCCAAACGGAAGCGGGACAGCGAGTGTCGCGCTGCCTCTGGCGAATGGGAACCCAACCTATTACAAGCTGCAGTTTCTGAATGGGGCGACTGTTACCTACACGGGTCCGACTACGGTTTATCTGGGTGGTGCATAAAATGAGCGACCGAAGCGGACTCGGGAAGGGGCGATGTTAGACTAGTGGTTCCCAACCATGAAGGCAGCGTCAAGCTTGAATTTTTTATGGATCATCGACTTCGACTATTCGGCGCGCGCACATCATGGCGGGTCGATGCGCTATTTCAACTTAGCTCCCGAACTTCTGGCGCAAGGCCACACGGTAACGTTTGTGGTCCGTTTCACCGAAGCTGACAAAGAACCCAGCCGAGCTTGGTTCGAGGCGCAACAGCAGGCGGGCGTGTTCACGGATTTCGCCGAGGTCGATTGGCAAATTCCGCGGTGGCGCAGCCGCCTGGCGACTGCGGCGTTATATCCCGGCTGGGCCGCCCGCATCGTGCGGCCGGTTTATCGGGAGGCCATGGCACGGATACACGCGTTGCTGGTAGAGCGGAAGGCCAGTGTGGTGGTGGTTTCCGCGCGCCGCTTCAATTTTGTCATCAGCGAGCGCCGCCAATATCCGCAGCCGGTAGTGTTCGATGCCGGCGATTCGTTTGCGCTGTACTATTCGCGACAAGCACGCCATTACCTGCGAACGGGGAATTGGAGGGGTGCGTTGGCGACAGTGCGTCCGCTAGTGGAGGAATCCCTGAAGGAACGTTATTACGGGCGGCGTTCCTCTTTGAATCTGGTGGTGTCGCCTGTGGACAAAGTGACCTTCGACCGGATCACGGGCCGTCCCAACAGGAGCGCTGTGCTTCTAAACGGCGTGCGGATGCCGGACCAGCCGCAGCGCGTGCCAAAACTTCCCAACCGACTGATATTCTCCGGCAATATGGATTTCGCGCCGAATTATGAAGCAGCGCTGTGGTTTCTGGAACGCGTGTTTCCTCTGGTCCGGCAGCGGGTCCCGGAAGTGCGCATTGCGATCGTGGGGGCCAACCCAGTGCCGGAACTGCAAATATACGCCAGCGACCACGTCGAGGTACCGGGCTTCGCCGCGGACCTGAACCTGGAGATCGCGCGGAGCGCCTTGTATGTCGCCCCGCTGATCACCGGAAGCGGTTTTAAGAACAAGATCGCCGAGGCGCTGGCCAACGGCACCTATGTGGTGGGAACTTCGATGGCCGCCGAGTTCCTCGAGCCGTCCATCCGGGCCCAGTTGACCATTGTCGACGAACCAGCACAGATGGCGGAGGCCATTGTACGGTTTCTCCGCGATCCAGCCCAATACGAAGAACAGACCGAACGACTGCGAGCCACGGTCCGGGAGCAGTTTACATGGGGGCAGCGAGCCTCTGAATTGGCGGCCTTTGCCGCTTCCCTGCAGTAGGCATAGACTTGTAGTACCCCCTTTTGAGAAATGCCGAACACCCCTAATGGAGAAAGCTTACACCGTCGATGGGAAGGGTATATGATCAGCCGACTCCGTCAGTTATTTATTCTTTTGGCGACAGCAACTTACGCTTGGAGTGCCACCGTGACGGTGTGCGGCAGCGGTTGCACCACCACCTCCCTGCAAACCGCGTTGGACTCACTGGCTAACTGCGGCGACACCATTCAGATTAAGAGCACCGAGACGCAGGCGGGGAACTTCATACTCCACTACCGGGGCTGCGCTGCGAGTCCCATTACGGTGACCAGCGACCGTGCGGCCTGGCTGCCTCCCGCGGGCGGACGCGTAACGCCGTCCCAGCTTGGCAATATGGCGAAGATCACCACCAATAGCAGCAACCCAGCTGTGGCGGGCGCGTTGGACTCGATGTCGCGGCCTCCGGCTGGTTGGAACTTTGTCGGCGTAGCATTCTCTACCACGGCAGCGACCTACTTTCTGGTTGGCTTCAACGTGAACGGCGAAGCCGTGAACGCCTCGCAAATAGCCAGCAATATTACCTTCGACCGCTGCTATTTCTACATGTCGTCGACTTTCACCGGCGCCACAGCCATCCAGGATGTGATTCGCGGCGATGTCACTAACTTGACGGTGAAGAATAGCTTTTTCGGAGATGCTTTTTTTAACGGCTTCGTCGAGAGCCACGCGATACGAATGCTCACCTCCCCGGGCCCGGTGACGGCGACCAACAACTTCATTACGACGTCCAGCATCCCGATCTTCGTAGGAGGCTCAACACCTTCGTATCCAACTTACCTGGAGAACGGTCTGACGGCCCAATATAACTACTTTTGGCGACCCTGGAAGTGGAACGGCGACCCAGCGCAGCCTTACGCGGCGGATTATTCGACGGCCGCTTCAGGGACGCTACGTACCGGGCCGCATACCATCAGCAACGTTAGCAACAGCGGGGTCATTACCGTCCCGGATACGCCGCCGTTTATCGCGGCGAGTCAATTGACCATCTCGGGTGTGAATGGCTGTACGGTGGCCAACGCAGCGAACTGGCGCATGACGCAGCTAACCTCGACCACCTTCCAGTTGCTCAACTTTCCCGGCTGCAATGCAGCGTATACCAGCGGCGGTATTGTGAATGAATATGCCATCACGGTTTGCGCCAAGAATTTGGGGGAACTGAAATGGGGGACGGGGGTTACCTGGCAATACAACGTTGCGGAGAACTCCTGGGCCGCTACCCAATGCCAGTCGCAGTATAACGGGTTCACCGATACGCTGCGGACGCAGTGGGATTCGAACGTCACGACCCCGACCATAGGCACGTTCGCCATGAGCAATACGACTCACATCACTTGGACTGGAAGTTACCGGATCGGAAATATCAGCACCGGAGCGAACGGTTCCGGCACGGCGGACTTGGGCATTTGCCTGAGCCTACCCACAACGGGCACAGAATGTCATCCCGTAGCCAGCCAGAGTGGAGCATCCCTGGTCACATCGACGGCCTTCTCTGCCGCCCCGGCGGGTGCATTGCATGGCTGGATCGTTTATACCGCCTCGGCGCAGCTAACCAACCTGACTCTTACCCATAACGTTTATAAAAACGTCGATCAGCCGTTTTCGGTGCTTGGATTGAGCTTCTCCAACGGAGTGGGGAATGCCGGGTTCGAGAAGACCCATACCATCTCACAGAACCTGGCGTATGCGAATATCAACTACATTACTGGCTACAAGGGATTCAACTTGGGCGCAGCGGAGGCCGATTATACGGCCAATCCGAGCGGATTTACCATCGATCACAATACACTGTACTATCCGAACGGAATGGCTAACGGCTCCTTTATCTACCTCGACGGGACGAGTTGCAATACTTGCGCCACGACAAGACAGCCGAAGTTTGACAGCAGCGCGATTACGAATAACCTTTTCGGCGCGTCCGCGACGGGCGGAAACAGCCCCTTCTCGGGCGACGGTGTGGCCACTGTAATCGATACCGCGAACTCCTATTTCACGAATACGAATATTAAGAACAACGCAATCCCCGGCGGCAATAATGGGTCCGCCAGCATCGGCGCAGGAAACGCGGTTTCCGGCAACGTCTATACCTCATGGTCGGATCCGTTCGGTGGCCTTGCGTCCAACCGGATATTTAATGTGACCTCGTCAAGCCCCTACTACCACGCGGGGACGGACGGCGCGAGTATCGGGGCGGACTTCACCCAATTGCCGCTGGTCAACAATGTCGTCGTCACGCCGTTGACCACCAGCGCGACGCTGGATTTTGACGTGAGCGCGCCCATTGCGGACGTGAAGAATACGCAAGTCTGCGTCCTCGAGGTATCGCCGAATCGAAATCTGTTTTCCGATCTGGGTAGCTATGCGGTGACTGCCGATCTTGATCCCACCATCACCATGGGCGCTGATCTCTCGACGCGGGCCGATGTCGTGGTTTCCGGGAACCATGTGACTTGGCCGCTCAACGGTCTAGCCGCCGCCAGTGCCTACTACGGGCGCCTCATGTGTAATGGAGACACCGAATGGTTCACCTTCCAGACGCCGGGAGCGTCGGCATGCGACCTCAATTTTGATGGCGTGATCAGTGTGCTCGACGTACAATTAGCCGTCAACATGAGCCTGGGAACGACTCCTTGTACGGCCAATATCAATGGTCCAGGCGTGTGCGCAGTAACGACCATACAGCGGGTGGTGAACGCGGCGCTCGGTGGTCCGTGTGTTACGGGGCCGTAGAGATTTAGCTCGGGCTTCCTAGTGCCGGCGCCGAAGGCCGGGATCACCAGTTTCGTCCAGACGTACTTGCCAAAACTTCAATCGTTTAGCGAGAGCCGTCAGGCGGACTCGTTTCTGGCTTCGAAGATGGTCAGTCCATGCTTCGCATCGAAGCTCTTCAAGGTGACGTTGAAACCGAAGGGCGCTAAATCTGCCCGGACATCCTCGATTCCATAATCGACATGCCCGTGGGCTTCTCCGATGATCAAGCGGACACGGCTTAGCCACGCGTTGTTGCGGTGGAGTAATACTTTTTCGTAGCCCTCGATATCGATCTTCAGTACGTCGATGTAGTCCCAGCCAAGCGCCGACATGAGATCCGGCACTGTGAACTGGCGTATGCGTATCGTCTGCGCGGAGGGGCTGGCGGGTGTGAGCGAATGCATGTCGGGATCATTGCCGACGTGCAGATCCACGTCGCTGGAGTCGGTTCCCACGGCACCTGCAAACACGGTTGCCCGGATGAGGTTGAGGCGAATTGCTTCCCGCAACACCAACTGATTGCCCGGAAACGGCTCCACGCAGGCGAATTCCGCACCGGGAAATCGCGACGCAAAAAACATGGTCGCCGCCCCAATGTTGGCGCCCAAATCGAGAACTCGCTTTACGCCGTTGGCGCTCAGGTCATACAAGCGGCCGCTAAATATTTCGTACACGGTCTTGCCATCCACACAATTGGGCCGGATGGGAGCCCGCATTCCACAAGGCAGATGAACGACAAAGTGCGCGGGTGCCATCCTGGCAAGGAGAGGGTGGCGGTTGCTTAGGCCCCACGTGAGCAGGTACTTGACGCGGTCAAGAGGGTTGAGCCCGAGTTTCCCAGCACTGGCCCATAGCGAACGTGCTTGGGTAATCATGCGCTAACACCACAATTATAGTCCATTCAAGCTGGTGTCTTGCCCGAAGACTCGTTGAGCGGCTGCATGCGCCGACGGTTATTTATCTAGTAAGCGTGGGCAGCGTCGTAAAAGTGCCGGTGGGAGGAGAACGGATTCCCACGACACTGATCTGGGCACCGGCCGGCGCATCGAATTCCAAAGTGCCACGTATGTTTCCCGTAGCCGGAAATTGATTCGCGAGCACAAAAGCTCCGTGGCCATTGGCCGCCAAGGGGACCGAAGAGGTTCCTATCTGTGCGCCGTTATCGTCGCGAATGATAACCGGCACTGTCACCGGCTGTGAAGAATTGCTACTCACCGCGACGCCCGTAATGATTCCGCCGGTATTGTCGAAGGCGAGAATATAAGCATTGGCGTTGCGATTTTCTAGAGGAACGAGCGCTTCCTGGCCGGTGGGTTCGTAGCGGAAAATCCCAAACCCGGAGACGTTGCCGCTAGTCGTCAACTGCGCCGATCCGGTCTGAACCGGGTCTGTGAGTGCTCCGGTGGTTTCGACCAGCAGGGTCGCGCCGGCATTCAGCGTGCTGTCAAGCTTGGAATCGGTTGCAGACACACCGTCGCCAGATTGCGGGAAGGACAGGGGCAGGACCAACGGATTGCCATTGTCGTCAAAGAACTGCAGGTGGACTTGGGCGGCGCTGGTACCGGTGTTTACCAGGACAAAGTTGGTGGTCCATCCATTCGCCGATGCGATGTGCGCCATGGTGCCGCCTCCGGGAGCGCCGCCGGCTAGCGCCGGAATGGTGGTGATTGTCCCGGGCGGCGCGCTGCGCACTCCCAGCACGCTTATCTGCCCTCCAGGCGGCGTATCGAACTCAATGGTTCCGCGTTGTCCCGAGGTGATGGGAAACAGGTTGGACAGCGCAAACGAAGTATGGCCGCTTCCCAGCAGCGCCAGGGACCCCGAGCCGATTTGAGCACCCGTGTCGTCGCGAATCAAGACGGAAACACTAGCCGGCTGCAAGGCGACGTTGGCGAGCGCCACACTGAGAACGGCGTTGTTCGTGTTGTCGAATGCCAGCAGGTAAGAACTGGCGTTTCTGGTTTCTAACGGCACCACCGCTTCTTGTTCGGTGGGGTAGACGTGGAAGATCGCGAATCCTCCCGTGCTGGCGGTCGCGGCCAATTGAGCCGAGCCGGTCTGCATAGACAGGTTTGCCAGAGGGGCCGTTTGGACGATCAGCGATGCGTTTGATGCCAGCGTCCAATTGAACGATGGCGTGGTTTGCACGCTTTGACTCACGGGTTGTTGCGGCAGAAGGAGCGGAAGCTGCAACGGATTCCCGTTATCTCCCAGGAAATTGAGTTCGCTTTGAGCGTCGCTGGCGCTGGTATTGACCAGGGTGAAGGTGGTGGTCCAGTTTTCGCTCGCTGCCAAGTCAGGCATCGAGCCCAGCACGCTAAACGTAACGGCGGCGGATTGAACGGTTGCCGCGAAGGCGAGGGTACCGCTAGCGGGGACCGGAGAACTGCTATCGACTACGGAAAGGGTATAGCGATAGACGCCGGCCGCGGTGGGTGTGCCGGCGATCAGCGCCGAAACTCCTTGGGGGGTGAGGCTGACTCCTGGAGGCAAGGCGCCGGAACTGATCTGCCAATGATAAGGCGGAGCGCCGCCGTTCGCGTAGCACTGGGCGGAGAAGTATTGATTCAAGAGACGAGGCCCGCCGGCGGGCGCGCAACCGATGGCCGGCGGGAGAATCAGGCCGATGGCGCCGCCGGCGCTGGCGATGGGCAGCGGATTCCCCTGAACGTCGGACGCGCTAACCAAACTATTCGTCACCGCAATGAAGCTGTTCTTGCTTGCGGCGGAGATTTGGAACGAGGCGGTGGCCACGGTGCCGTCCTGCATCAACATGGCGCTATCGCCCCAGGCCACGCAGGTGGCGGTCGAAACCGCGTAGGAGCAAGTTACCGTTTTCCCGGCGTCGGTGGCGGCCGCGCCAGGCGTTACATCGATGCCGGTGACGTCGGAAGGATACTGCATGGTCCAGCGCAAGACGGCTGGTTGCACGCCGCCATTCGCCGCTGTCGAAATGGTGAGCACCGCGCTGGAACCGGGAGTCGTGCTGGCGGAACTAATGGATAGCGCGCCTTGCTGAGCGAAGACCGGAGCAGTGATCAACGGGAGTATGCTGCTCCACAAAAATACTCTTATGAAGGAATGCTTCACCGTGGCGAGATTGCGAACAAAAAATGCTCTCAAAAACACTCCTGGGCTCGCCATACACAAAAATCGGCCTTAGGTCTTAAACCCAGTAGACTAGTGCAGTCCCGTAGTCTAAGTTCTCTACTCTAGCGCAGAACCATTGGTTGTAGGTTTGTGGCCTACAGGAAAATCTTACGGGCAGTAAATCGGTAAGACTTTCCTCAAACCCCTGTTAACTGCGGCAAATTTGAAATTTGTTTGAAAGACCTAGGCAATTTCTGGTCCAACTACCAGTACGTCCTATCTGTTTTTAGAGCGCATGGAATAAAGCAAATTGTACTAGGCGTACTGAGGAAAGGACGTGGCGGTGGGGGCGAATGGAACGCGAGCTGTCCCTTATTGGCACATGGGGAAGTTCGGTCTTTGAACGCTCGCAGGGTCGAGTCTTAGTTGGTGAGAGGTGAAGTCATGCGTTCGATAAAAAGCTTCGTTGGCTGATTCCACTGAGCCGATTTGGCAAATTGAAAAACGTCATACCCACCGGTTTCGCCGGGAAATTCGGCAACGGAGTTCCAGCGTTCTGGAAATTGCTTCACTACATCGGCCACCAACCGCTCGGTAGGCAGAACGTCTCCCTGAAGCCGCTTGCGGACAATCACCAGGTCAATGGGATTTTCTTCGAAGTACTGTTCCGCTTGGCTGGGGGTTGAGTAATAAAACTGAAACTTCAAGCCGTTCCAATCCGATTTGGACAAGACCTTATTCGGCCGTGCCAGAATGCGCTCTGCGCGTGCCGGGTCGCGCATGGCGAATTCGGCAATCATTCCGCCGTCCGCATTGGCGGGCACCAGGATGGAGGCGCTGCGCAATCCTTTCGACTGCAAAATGAAATCCGCGATAGGCCGCAAATCGTTGCGCTGCGCCCGCGGCCAGTATGGCAGCGCCCAGGCGCCATAGGCGAATGTGAAGGCCACCAGGATCACCGTACCCCAATGGCGCGCGAAAACCATCCGCTGAGCCACGGCCCATTCCGCCAGGCTGCGAAGTGCGAAGCACAGCAGCAGAATCAAGGAAGGAAGCGCGGGAACCAGATAGCGCCCGTCACTCGGCACGGGAGCCACCAGCATCATCAGCAGAATGGCAACCGGTTGCAGGAAGAGCACCGTTTCCATTCCGCTTAGGCGTTTCCATTTGAGCGCGGTCAGAGCCCAAGCCAACAGCAGCACAATACTCAGGACCGGCCCGTTTTGCCGCACGAAAGACTGCAGGTAGAATGGCAATCTGCTGAAGTCAGCCAACTGATCTTGCACCAGGCCTGTGCGCACAAAGCGCCGCGTTAACGCCAGCCAGGGAAGCCACATAGCTGCTACCACGCCCAGGGGCAGCCAAAACGACCAGCGCCCCAACAATTTCCAGCGCCGGCACAGCATGACGCTGGCAAAGGGAAGTAACGCCAGGTACAGGCCAGTGTACTTAGTGAGAATCGTGAGACCAGCCAGGATTCCGAAGCCTAAGGCACAAGCGACGCTGCCCGTATCCAGATAGCGCCCCAGCGCCAAGGTCGCCCACAGGCCCAGCAACGCGATGCTGGTGTCCGTCATCACCAGGTTATTGCTCCACTCCACCTGCGGAATGAGGCAGAAGAGCAGCCCCGCGCACGCCGCGGCGGGTACGCTCACGAAGCGCCTGGCGATTACGAAAATGGTCGCTGCCAGCAGCGCGGTGATACTGGCGATCAGCCACAAAACGGCGGCATGGCTGGGGCCGAACACCATCATCCAAACGCCTTCGAGAAGGTAGAACAGAGGTG
This sequence comes from Bryobacterales bacterium, assembly GCA_963752205.1. Taxonomy (GTDB): domain Bacteria; phylum Acidobacteriota; class Terriglobia; order Bryobacterales; family Bryobacteraceae; genus Palsa-187. The sequence continues at coordinate 21,453 of CAVVZG010000227.1, forward strand.
GCCAGTGCCCGATCGCAAAGTACGGGACGTGCAGATAGTAATTCATCGCGTAGTGGACGGGAGATCCGGGAAATCCATGAGCGATATAATCCCGAACCAGCAGGCCGGAAAGATAATGTGACGGCTCGTCGGGATACGCGCCGAAACTAGCCTGATCCGCGCCCGCGTGAATCTGCATCGAGCGGACCAGCACGAACGCGACCAGAGCCATCGCCAGAAAAGCCAACGCAGAGCGCCGATGGCGGACAAACCGGCTAGATTTATTGCCCAGCCGAAGGTCGTCTTCGCGGTCTACGATCATACTGCTCATAAGCGCAAACGATCTTGCTCTCTTATTATCACAGCTGAACTCACCGTTCTGTTACAGCGCGAAGCCGGCGTGCGTGGCGTCGCGATGAAACATCTCCACGGTTTCGAGAGAATAGTCGTCCAGGTCTTTGCCCACCAGCGCCAGTTTGTGCAGCAAATCGTTGGTGGCGGTAATGATATGGCAGCCGACAGAGTCTGCCTGAAATATGTTTAGCAATTCCCTGGGGCTGGCCCAGATGAGCTCGAGATTCGGGTAGGGCTGCAATAACGCCACGGCTTCGGCCATCATGGGCACCGGATCGCGCCCGGTGTCGGCGATGCGGCCGGCGAATACGGATACGTACGCGGCCGGACCGCCGGCGAGCGCGGCGCTCACATCTCTGACTTGATCGAGCGTCATCAAAGCGGTCACGTTCAGCTTGACGCCTTGGCGGGCCAGGCGGCAGATCAGATCCAGCGAACTTTCGCGCCGCGTATTGGTGACCGGAATCTTGGTGTAAACGTTGTCGCCCCAGCGCGAGATTTTTAGCGCCTGCCGCTCCATCTCTGGGAACTCATCGGCAAATACTTCGAGCGAAAGCGGACGATCGGGAACGGCGCTCACGATATCCTTGGCAAAAGCCTCGTAATCCGTGATGCCGGCCTTGCGCATAAGGGTGGGGTTCGTGGTGAAGCCGCGAATGAGGGGGTTCTCATACATCTTCAGGATGCCGGCGCGCTCAGCGCCGTCCGCGAACAGCTTTACTTTCAGATCTTTCACCGGTGTGGGCGCCATAGTGCTAGGGCATTCCGTTTCCAAGAGTGGCCAGATTTCCGTCTTCACGCAAGCATAAGATCGGCGGTATTGGGCTTAATAATAAGGGCAGCCGGGGGCCCTCCTGACGCTAATGATAGCCCGCGGTTTTCAAGGCTGCTCCTGTATCCAGCCGGCCGCGGCGGCGAGGGAATTCAGGGTTGCCGAGGGCTTGACGGAGGAGCGCTTTTCGCGATAGCCGAAGTCGATCCAGACGGTGGCGCAACCGGCGGCGGCGCCGGCCTCGATATCGCGCCAGCGATCGCCCACCATGAAGCTGCGGGACAAGTCGACGTGATGCTTTTCGGCGCCTCGCAAAAGTAGACCGGGGCGGGGCTTGCGGCAATCGCAGCAGTCCGCATCATCGTGGGGGCAGAGGAAGAAATCGTCGATCGGAAGAGCCTCCCCTAGAGCTTGGTGGATGGCTTCGACGGCAGCGAGCGTCTGCTTGCCGCGGGCGATATCGGGCTGGTTGGTAACCACCAGCAGAAGGAATCCGGCCTGCTGCAGAGATTGCAGGGCGGCGGCTGCGTCCGGCACTATCGTCAATTCGCCTACGCTTAAAGGCGGATAGGGCTTACCATCGCGAACGATTGCCTGATTAATGACGCCGTCGCGGTCCAGAAAAACTGCGCGCTGGCCGGGCACCGTTTAAACCACCGACTCCCACTTGGTGGATTCCCGCTTGAGATCGGGATGCGAAACCAGCAAATGCCAGATCACTGCCTGAAAGGCCTCGGAGTGCGGCGTGATATGCGCGGGGTTGACCACTGGAACCAGCACACAAGCGTCCGCCACTTGCGCGGTGTAGCCGCCATCACGTCCCACGATGCCGCCAACTTTCGCGCCCACGGTGCGGGCGTACTTGAGAGCCTCCACCAGGTTGGGACTCACCTGCTTTTCGAGATTGCCGCCGCCGACGGAGAATATCAGCAGCATGTCGTCAGGGCGCAGATGACTAACGCGCAGCCAGCGCTCAAATACGGTTGACCAGCCTTCATCATTGGTGCGTGCGGTCAGCTCCGATACATTGTCGGTAGGGGCATAGGCTTCGATGCCGGTGATTTTGCGAAAATCGTTGACCGCATGCGAGGCGTTGCCGGCGCTACCGCCGACGCCTAGTATGAACAGCCTGCCGCCGGCGGCTCGGGTCCGCGCCAGGAGTGCGACGAGCCGGTCGACGGCTGCGACATCGATCTTCTTCACTACTTCAGAAACTTCTTCGAGAAACTGCTGCGTGAACGTCATCCGACCTCGTTGGATATACGTATGTTCGCACTTTGGCCCGCGGCCCCTGGGGCTACCCAACTTGCAATGGGGCGCAGGCGCTCCGGAAGCAAGTGGGCCATCCAGCCAATCAGGCGGCGTGAGGTACGCCACCCGAAGGTGGGGAGATCCAGATGCACACCGGTGGCGGGCAATATCCGGCAGTAGCGGCGCAGGGGAGGGCCGACTCCACCCCAGAATAATAAATCGGGAACTTTTTCGGCAATCATGGACTCGATCAAATATGCGCGCAAAGCCACGCAGAGGGCGCTCTGCGGATAGTCGCGGTCGTTATTCATCTGGAAGAACACCACGCCGTAGTTGCGTTCGCGCCAGCCGCCCAGGATACTCAGCAACTCTCCGTTCTGGTGGCGGATCCCAACGTAGAAGGGGTCCTTGACGGCGGCCAACATCGCAAGAGTTCTATGGATGCCGTCCAGGTCGGCTCCTATGACGTCTTTCTTAAGCAGATTGAATGCGGCGCTTTCAAATTCTGCAGGAGGAACCGACTCGACATAGGTGTGCCCCGCAGCTTCGAGGCGGCGACGGTAATAACGAAAATTCCGGCGGGTCCGCTTGCCAAGCTTCTCCAGGAACGCTTCGTAGTCAGGGCCCAGTTCCACGACACTATGGTGCTCGACGGGGGAGTAATGGACGTCCAGCGGGCGCGAATCCAGAATCCTTTGAATGGCGTCGCGCTCTAGCCCCACTGCCGGAATCAGCAAGCGCAGGCCACGGCTTCCCCGTTCATCGATCAAACGGCGTAACGCCACTTCGAAGACCGACTCCCGATCCGCTGGGTCGGCGACTACCATGCCGTCCAAGGTCGCATCCGCATAGATAAGCCCTAGCCCGAAGCCAGCGACTTTTCGTTCCTTGGCGTAGACGATGCCTACCGTCAGTTCGTCGCGGGAGACCACGACCGCAAGCGGCGACCAGATATTTTTCTGTACAGAGGCCAAGAAGAAGTGCGGGTCGCAGGTGCTGGAACGTTCGGCGAGCAGTTGCCGGGCCTGTTGGGACAAGCGGGAGAATTGTTCGGAGGCGTATACGATCTCGGTGGTATACGCGCGTCCACTGACCGCCGCTAGCGGTTTCTCCGATGGCTGTATCATAGTCGACTCTGGCTCTAAAGCGCAGATTCTCCGGCGCGACTCGAGAGGTATTCCTATCTCACCCGTTATTGTCTCCCAGTATATATGCGAGGCCAGGGATTTTCGACTGCCACCTGGGTTAGTGGTACTAGTCTTTATTCGCACTTTTGGTTCGCCGGGCGGAATTGGCCTCTGTTTCCCACTTTTTTGTAAACCCTTCTGGGGCGAAGGGATCTAATCGTTCGGATGGATACCGTAGTTACAATCGGCGTGGCGGACGCGGGTGGCGCCGGGACCAAAAGGTCCCTAGAGTTTGACGCTTTGGTAGCAGCGAACCGGCCGCGTATTTTCCGGTTTCTGCTGGCGTCGCTCCGCGACCGGGAATCCGCTGAAAACCTGACGCAAGACTGTTTCCTGCGGGCTTACCGGGCTCGCGACCAGTTCCGCGGCGCGTCCAGTCCGGCAACCTGGCTGATGCAGATCGCCATCAATCTGGTGCGCAAGCACGAAACCAGCAGCCGTTTGAAGTTTTGGAGGCGCGCGCTGCGACCGGACTTGCATCCCGAAGATCTCGGGGATTGGATTTCCGACCGCCAGATCACGCCGGAAGAAGCGGTTGTGGCGAAAGAACAAGTGCGGGCGATTTGGAGCGTGGTCGCGCAACTCTCGGAACGCCAGCGAACCGTCTTCCTGCTTCGTTTCGTGGAGGACATGGACCTTCTCGAGATTGCCAGCACTACCGGCATGAAAGAAGGAACCGTGAAGACGCATCTGTTTCGAGCTCTGCAATCGGTTCGCGAAAAGTTGGAGGTAACGAAGTGAACACGCATCTTTCCGCACCGCAGATTTCCGAATATTTCAGTGGCGGAGCGGCACCGTTGGTCGAACAGCACGCTACCGAATGCGCGCGGTGCCAGGCGGAATTGGCATTCCTCGGGAAATCGCTGGCCCACTTTCGCGGGGCCGTGGGGCGCTGGAGCAGCCACATCGACGGAGCGGAATATCAGGTTGTGTTTCGCGGCACGCCGGCGCGGCAGGCTTACGGTTCGTGGCGCCTTGCGGGGGTATCGTCGCTGGCGGCTCACGCCATGCTGCTGGCCGCGGTATTTGTGTTGGGAACATTCCATCCGGTGCAGAATCTGGTAAAGCAGCAGTTCACGGAACTGGAGCTCGACTTGCGTCCGTACCTGGCCGAGAACAAGCGGCTCGCGGGCGGCGGTGGGGGCGGCGGCGCGCGTCAGCTTGTGGAGGCCAGCAGGGGCAAGTTGCCTAAGCCCGAGCCACGCCAGTTCACTCCGCCGAGAGTCGATCCGGTGGAGGCCAAGCTGCAGATGCCGCCGTCGATCATTGCGCCGCCCGACGTGCCGAATTTGCAAGCCAATAATTTCGGCGACCCGCTCAGCAAATTGGGCATTCCATCGAACGGCACCGGCTTGGGCGGAGGAATTGGCAGTGGCGCCGAGGGTGGCGCTGGACCGGGCCATGGCGGCGGCGCCGGCGTAGGCTTGAACGGAGGTTTTGGCGGCGGAGCGTATAAGATCGGTGGCGGTGTCTCCGCGCCCCGCGTGCTCTTCCAAGTGGAGCCCGAATATTCCGAAGAAGCGCGCAAAGCTAAGTGGCAGGGGACGGTGGTGCTATCCGTGATTGTCGATGAGATGGGCCGGCCGAATCATGTGAGCGTGCTGCGGTCACTGGGACTCGGTCTGGATCAGAAAGCGATGGATGCGGTTTCGCAATGGCGCTTCAAGCCGGGGCTGAAAGATGGCAAAGCGGTGCCGGTGATCGCCACCATTGAAGTGAACTTCCGGCTCTTGTAGCTGCCCGCTCCGGTTTATAGTGAAGCTATGAACCGCGTTTTAGCAGGTGGCGTTCTACTCGCCGGAGCGGCTTGGCTGCTCGCCGATCGCCTGGAAGACACGTTCTTCATTCCGCTCGATCATCCGGCGATTCAGTACGCCGGGCCTAGCGCGGATCCCGTGGGGAATCTCGAGAAGCGCCTGGAGAGCGGTCAGTTAAAGCTGGACTACGCGCCAGTCGGCGGCTATCTTGCAGCGGTGCTCAAGCAGCTGGCGATTAACAGGGACTCGCAGGTGCTGGTTTTCTCGCGTACCAGCATTCAAGCCGAACACATTTCGCCGCGCACGCCGCGCGCGATTTATTTCAACGACGACACCAGCGTTGGCTATGTACAGGGCGCCGAGGTGCTGGAGCTAACTTCGCTCGACCCGAAGCAAGGCGTGATCCTTTACAGCCTGGAGGCCGCGCGCAGCCCGCGCCCGGAGCTCGCTCGGCGCGACGATTGTCTGCGCTGCCATCAAGGACCAGTAACGCTGGGAGTGCCGGGATTGCTGGTCAGTTCGGTACATCCCGCGAGCGGACGCCCGGGCGAAGAGCATGGCAACGCGTTCATGACGGATCACCGGACGCCGTTCAACGAACGTTGGGGAGGCTGGTACGTCACGGGCACGCACGGGGAGCAATATCATCTGGGCAATAATCCCAACTTGTCCGACCCCATTCATCCCGGCCCAGCGCTGCGGATGGGCACGCAGAATGTTACCGACCTGAGTGACCGCTTCGATACTTCGCGCTATCTTGCCCCCACCAGCGACCTGGTGGCATTGCTGGTGCTGGAGCATCAGACTCGGATGACCAATCTGATGATTCGCATCGGTTGGGATGCGCGCGTGGCGGAGCACGACGGCAAACTCGTTGAGCAACGCGATCAACTCAACGCGGAGATCGATGAACTCACCGCTTACATGTTGTTCGGCGACGAAGATCAGCTCAAAGAACCGGTGGCGGGCGTTTCGACATTCACGAAGACGTTTCCGCAGCGCGGGCCGCGCGATAAACAAGGACGTTCGCTGCGCGACTTCGACCTAAAGAAACGCTTGTTCCAGCATCCACTGTCTTACATGATTTATAGCGCTGCCTTCGATGGCATGCCGCAAGTGGCGCGCGAGCGGGTGTATCAGCGGCTTTACGACATCCTCAGCGGCAAGGACACCAGCAAGTCCGTCGGCGGTCTCTCTCTGGAAAATCTTTCCGCGGAAGACCGCCGCGCGATTCTCGAAATCTTGCGCGACACCAAACCGAACCTGCCCGCTTACTGGATGTCTTAAAGCAAGAACGGGACAATGCGGCGCGTGCGCTGCATGTATTGCCGGTAGGGTTCACCTAAAGCCGCGAGCAGAGCGCGCTCTTCTACGGTGATGCGATACGCGTAGGCGATCGCCATGCAGACCATCAGTGCGAGCAGACCGGCCCAATTCCCGAGCGCCAGACCGATTCCAGCTTGTGTCAGCAATGCGCCGGTGTAAGAAGGATGACGAATGTAGCGATACGGCCCGCTGTCAACTACCTTTTGGCCGGATTGCACCGCGACATCGAAGGTAAAAGACTTCCCTAGCGCTTTGATGGCCCACCAACGAAACGCGACGCCTGCCAGCATCAGTCCGATGCCGCTGAAGAAGACGAAGTTGCGCTGCCAGGCGATGGCCGCATGCGGGAGGCGGGCGGAGAGCGTAAAGTCCAACGTCAGCCCCACGAAGAGGAGCGCTACGATGAGTCCGTAGGATCCCCGGTCACGCGCGTGGGAGCGGTCGCCGGACCGCTTTGTGCGCGATGCGACAAGTTCGAGAATCATCCACAATAGGAAGGTGCCCCAAAAGATCGGCGCGTAGCTGGCTCCGGCGGAGTATGGCATTATTGTGATATTACAGTCTTGATTTATTGTGGGACTGCATTTGTGTGTATCTTTATGTGTAACCAGAATAACGGTTAGGAGAACGCCAGGATGAGGCTTTGCCGGTTTGGGGATGGTCGTCTAGGTCTGGTCGAGGGAACCAACGTGCGCGATGTTACCGCCGCTCTCGATGTGCTGCCGGATTGCCGTTATCCACTCCCCACTTATGATCTGTTGATTGCCAATCTTGAGAAGGTTTTGGCACGTGTGAAGGCCATCGCCGCCAGCGCTCCCACGCTTCCGTTGGAAGGGTTGAAATTGTTGAGCCCGGTGGCGAATCCGGGGAAGGTGATCGCGGCTCCGGTTAATTATCAGAAGCATCTTGACGAAGTGAAGGGCGACGCGGCCATCAACCAGGGTAACGTCGCGCACACCATTACCATTCAAAAAGCCGGCTTGTTTCTGAAGGCGACCAGTTCGCTGGTGGGTCCCGGCGAAGGCATCGCGCTGCGGTTTCTGGATCGCCGCAATGACCACGAAGTGGAACTGGCGGTGATTATCGGCAAGCAGGCCAGCCAGGTTTCGAAGGAAGACGCGCTGGAGTATGTGGCAGGCTACGCGATCGGTCTCGATATCACCATCCGCGGAACCGAAGACCGGAGTTTCCGGAAGTCGCCCGATTCCTACACCGTGCTCGGCCCGTGGCTAGTGACACCCGACGAAGTCGGCAATCCGGACGTTCTCGACCTGAGTATTTCGGTGAACGGCGAAACGCGCCAGGACTCGAACACAAAATATATGATTTTGAAGTCCGCCGAATTGATCGAACTGGCTTCTTCGTTCTACACCCTGTATCCCGGGGATATCATCAGCACCGGAACGCCGGAAGGCGTGAGCCCCATCGCTCCCGGCGACACGGTAGTGGCGACGGTCGAAAAAGTAGGCACGATGGAAGTGAAAGTGCGGGCCTTCGCATCCTCCTCCACCGCGCAGGAAGAAATGCAACTGGCCAAAGGAAAAGTAATATGAGTGTTTCCGCCCTCGATAATAAACCGGCGCGCACGCCTGAGCGCGAAGAATTCTACCAGCGTTTGCTGCTGAAGAATTCCTCGCCGCTGTGGGAGGTGCTCGCCGAAGTGGTTCCTCCACACCCTAAGCCGCACGCTGTGCCGACGTTGTGGTCCTACGATGAAATGCGTCCGATGCTGATGGAATCCGGGCGGCTGATCACGGCCAAGGAAGCGGAGCGGCGTGTGTTGATTCTGGCGAACCCGGGCATTGCCGGGGCCTCGCAAATCACGCAAAGCTTGTACGCCGGATTGCAGTTGGTTTTGCCGGGCGAGACCGCACCGACGCACCGCCACGCTCCTTCGGCGCTGCGGTTTGTGATTGAGAGCGACGGCGGCTACACCTCTGTCGACGGCGAGCGTACCACCATGCACCCGGGAGACTTCATCGTCACTCCCTCGATGACCTATCACGATCACGGGAATCCGGGCGCGGGACCCGTAACCTGGATGGACGTTTTGGATTTGCCGCTGGTGAACTTCATGGACGCGGGCTACGCCGAGCACCATCCCGCGGACACGCAGCCGTTGACCAAGCCCGACGGCGACGCCTACGCGCGCTTCGGTGGGAATATGTTTCCTGTCGATTACACCCCAGCGCGCAGTTCGACGCCGGTGTTCTCCTATCCCTACTCGCGCAGCCGCGAGATCTTGGATCAAATGTACAAGAACAGTCCGCTGCATCCCTGCCACGGGATCAAGATGCGGTTTGTGAATCCAGCCACCGGCGGCCCACCTATGCCGGCCATAGGGACTTTTATTCAGTTCCTTCCCAAGGATTTCAAGGGCGCCACCTACCGCTTCACCGATTCCACAATTTTTTGCGCGGTGGAAGGCAGCGGCCGCACGCATATTGGCAAGACTACGTTCCCCTGGAAGCGCAACGATATTTTTGTCGCGCCTTCCTGGATGCCGGTTTCGCACGAGGCGGACAACGACGCGGTGCTGTTTAGCGCCTCCGATCGCCCGCTGCAGCAATATTTCGGCATCTGGCGCGAACACGCACCTTTGCGATAAAAACTTCGTTGAGCCACGCTGCTCGCCAGCTTGCCGGTCGAATCAAAGATTGGTTTCGGCCTAATGCACGAACGCTTCGGCAGGAACTGCCGCTTTCGCCGGCTCTGCCATCACCCAGCGCAGCGAATAGGTCGCTACCGCGGAGATCAGTGCCGGGACGGCGGCCGCCAGGAACAATTCGCGGTGCGCCCAGCCGTTGCTGAGCAAAGCTCCAGCGGCGACTGGTCCGACGATCGCGCCGATGCGTCCAAATCCCAAGCTGGCGCCGATTCCGGTGGAGCGCAGATAGGTGGGATAGTACATCGCCGCCAAGGAATTCACGCCGGGTTGTCCGCCGGGCACGCACCAGCCAGCGACGAACGACGCGAAGAATAACATCGAGAGCGGCAGCGACGGCTGGCCGATCATGGCGATGCTGATCGTGGCGACGCCAAACACAATGGTCAACACTCTGCGAAACCCGTAGCGGTCAATCAGCCAACCGTTGGGAATCGTTCCCAGCGATCCGCCTACCTGCACCGCCGTACCTACCAAAACTGCAATTGCAGTGGGGTAACCGGCGTCCTTCACCACCGTAGGCAGCCAGCTTCCTAGGAAGTACAGGTTCAGCAGGTTCATGAAATTGATGATCCACAGCATCACGGTTCCCAGGCCGCGGCCTTCGCGGAACAGGTTGACTACGGGCACGCCCTTGCGGTTCTCTTCCTGCGTAATGAACTCAACGTTCCCGGCGGGCAGGGGAGCGTTGATGCGCCGCAGCCATTTCAGAACTTTGTCTTTGCTCTTGCCGCGCAGCACTAGGAATTGCAGGGATTCCGGCAGCAGGAAAATCATCAGCACGGAAACCACTAGCGGCACGATTCCGCCGAAGATGAACACGGAGCGCCAGCCGAACCTGGGAATCAAGCCTGCCGCGATAAACCCGCCGATCGCCGCTCCCACCGTGAAAAAGTTCGAGACCAGCATCATCACGGTGACGCGGATGCGCGCGGGACTGTACTCTCCGGCCAGCGCCATGGCGTTGGGCATGATGCCCCCCAGCCCGAAGCCTGCGATGAAGCGAATCGCGAGCAGTTCCTTCGCCGAGCCGGCTCTGGCCGTCCACAGCGTGAGCAAAGATGCCCTCCCCGTGGTCGAACGGTGCGGTGCTCGCCGTCCACGGCTCCTGGGACCGCCAGCCTCCCCAGACGCCCGCCGTCCTATGGATGGCATGGGACGGCGCAACCGAAACCCTCATGCCGGCGATCACCCTCGTCGATGGGTTTCAGGAATCCAACGGCAGCCGCTGGGCCGCCCGGTCGACGCGGTTCCGGGACCCGACGGGAGCCTCGGACGCCGGCGCACGCAACACGGCGGGAGCCGTTTACCGCCTTACTCCTCCGACCAGCTGAGACGCCAGATCGCTCCGTTGATGACCAGCCCTTCACGAGCCGTTGGCATGCCGCCTCCTGTTGAACCGTCGGCCGTGCGGAGACGTGGAGCCGCGAGCAGCGATCCCAATCTTTTGCGGAGGAAGTGACGGCTATATTGAGGTGCCTGCAGAGCGGTTTGGGGGCTACAAAATGCAACTGGAGCGACTCGGAGCATTGGCGAGCGGCATCGCACACCAGCTGGAAGCCGTACGTGGCCGGTAGCGGTCGCTATCCCTCGGCCGAAACGCTTCTCGACCAGGCGGTCGCGGCAGACGGGGCTCAGCGATTACGGGACTGGAGATTTTCGCGAGGGTCTGACCGTGCTGCTCCAGAGCCTGGCGGAGGATGCCCGACTCAGCCCCTCGACGGACGAGGAGGTTCTGGGCGTGCTCCGCAGACGGCTGGCCAGCCGTCTGCGCATTGAGGCGTGGTACAAGGAGCACCCCGAGATCGAGGACCTGCCCGTCTACGGCCCTGTCGATGTCATCGGCTTGCCCCGCACGGGCACGACCGCCCTGGGCAGCATGCTCTCCCTGGACCCGCAACTCCGAAGTCTGCGCATGTGGGAACAGCGGGACCCATGCCCTCCACCGACTTGGCGGGCGAGGCCCAAGACCCACGACGGCTGGCCTACGTGTGGAGAACGAGGCACTCCCCGCCGAGGCCAAGGCCATGCATACCTACGAGCTCGATGCCAGTGTGGAAGACAGCGACATCCTCGGGATGGGGTTCCACGGACAGCAATACACCATGCCCGTGTACGGCTATCACGCCTGGTGGCGCGAGGCCGATTCCACTGAGGCGTTCGCCTACCACCGCCGGGCCGTCAAACTCTTGCAGTCGCAACGACCCCCGTACCTGTGGCTGTTCAAGGCACCGCACCACAAGTTTCACCTGGAGGCGCTGCTGTCGGCCTACCCCGACACCCGTTCATCATGACGCATCGTGACCCGGCCAAGGCGGTGCCGTCCTATGCCAGCTTTGTGTCCCACATCTTTCCCGCCAGCGCCGGCGAGCTCGATCTCACCCGCCTCGGTCCTGAAGTGAGCGAGCACCTCCGGATCGGGATGGAGCACGCGATTGCGGCGCAGGGGACGTATCGGCGAGGACAGGTTTCTCGACGTCCACCATGTCGAGCTGATCGCAGACCCTGCCGGAACCATCCGGCGTGTCTACGAGTTCCTCGGCCTTCCCCTTGACCATAAAACAGAACTGACCATAAAGGAGTGGCAGGTGACCAACCGCTCGGGCGCCCACGGCACCCACCACTACGATCCAGCGGACTTCGGACTCAGCGCCGAGCAGATCCACTCCGAGTACGAGTTCTACATCGAGCGCTTCGGTGTGGAGTTGGAGGGAAAGCGATAGCTCTTCGAGCTGATCAGGCCATCCAGCGTCCCGCGTTGACGTCGAGCGTCACCCCGGTAATAGAGCGGGCCCGATCGGACGCCAGGAACACGATTGCGTCGGCGATGTCGTCCGGCGTCGGAAACCGGTTCAGAGCGGTCTCGGCCGCCAGTTGGTCCATGACCGCCTGCGGGGTGGTGCCGCGCCGTTCGGCCAGCCGGGCGAACATCGTGTCGGTGTTCGGCCCCGGAACGAAGCCGGGCACGACGATATTCACGCGGATGCCATCGGGACCGACCTCCTTGGCGAGCGTCTGGGCGGCGACCGTAAGCGCCGATTTCGTTGCTGCGTAGGCTCCCTGGCCGGCGTTGATCGCCCGCACGGCCAGTGTCGAGACCATCACGATCGACCCGCCGCCGACGGTGCGCAGATGAGGGATGGCGGCGCGGGCCAGTTCGAGCGGGCCGAGGACATTGACCTGCCAGGCCTCCTGCCAGTCGCCGAGGTCAGCGTTCATGATGGTGTGGTTCGGCCCACCCCTGGCGGCACTGCCCACCACGACGTCGATCCGGCCGAAGTGCGTCGCCACCCGCTCCGCCAGCGCCCGGCTCTGTTCCAGGTCCCCCATGTCGGTCGGAACGGCCAGACCGCGTGCACCGAGCGCAGCCAGTTCGGCGACGACGGTGTCGAGATACTCGGACCGGCGGGCGGCCACCGCAACGTCGCAGCCCTGGGCCGCAAGTCCGAGGGCAGTGGATCGTCCGATGCCCGGGCCGACGCCTGCAACGACGGCAACGCGGCGAGGTTCACTCATGGGCCACTGCGGTGAAGTCGTCGGCCATCCGGCCGAGCAGTCGGGCGAGCTTGGCCAGCTCCTCGGAACTCCAACCGGCCAACGCCGCGCCGGCGGCCGCCACGGCCGCATCGCGCAGTCGCAGGTAGGCATCGGTGCCCTTCGGATTGATGGACACCACGACGGAGCGCCGGTCGGTGCCATCGGTCGTGCGTTCGACGTAACCGGCCGCTTCGAGTGCGCGCAGTTCACGGCTGGCCTGCGGGCC
>CAVVZG010000228.1:0-6901 GCA_963752205.1 Bryobacterales bacterium
CGGAGAGACCGATCGCGTCGGGCTGGTGTTCGCGCCAGGCTTGGATCAAGTGGTCGGGGGAAACTTTGATGCCCAGGTTGATGACGTTGTAGCCGTTGTTGGCGAGGATGATCTCGACCAGGTTCTTGCCGATGTCGTGGACGTCGCCTTTGACGGTCGCGAGCACGATTTTGCCGCGCGACGGCGGTGTCGGCTTTCTCCATGAACTGTTCGAGGTGCGTCACGGCGGCTTTCATGGCTTCGGCGGATTGCAGCACTTCGGCGACGATCAGCTCGTTGGCGTTGAAGAGGCGGCCGACTTCGGCCATGCCCTCCATCAGCGGGCCGTTGATGATGTCGAGCGGGCTCGGCGCCTTCCTGGCGCTTCAGCTCGAGGTCGGGGATCAGGCCGTCCTTGGTGCCTTCGATGATGTAGCGCGCCAGGCGCTGATCGAGAGGCAGGTCGGCGATAATAATGCTCGCTTTCTTGCCGGCGCGGCGGAAGTATTCGGTGATCGCGGCGATGTGGTACTGGTTGATGGCGATTTTTTGCTCGCGGGTTTGTTCGCGCCAGTCTTCGGGAGCTGGCGATCTCGGGCGGCGGCGTGTTGAAGAGCAGATCCTCGGCCAGGCGGCGCTCTTCTTCGGGCAGCGAGGCGAAGCGCTCCAGGCGTTCGGCATTCACGATCGCCAGGTCGAGTCCGGCTTTGGTCGCGTGGTAGAGGAAGACCGAATTCACCACTTCGCGAGCGGCCGCCGGGAGGCCGAAAGAGATGTTGGAGACGCCCAGAACCGTTTTTACGTGGGGGATCTCGGTCTTCACCATGCGGATCGCCTGGATGGTTTCGACTGCTCCTCCGATGTAGTTTTCGTCGCCCGTCGCACACGGGAAAACCAGGGTGTCGATGATGATGTCCTCGGGCGGGATACGGTACTTTTCGGTCAGGATCTGCACGGAGCGCTGCGACACGGCCAGCTTGCGCTCGCGCGTGAAGGCCTGCGCCTGCTGTTTGTCTTCGTCGATGGTGCCGACGATCAGCGCACCGCCGTAGGCTCTGACCAGCGGGCAGACCAGCTCGAACTTTTCCTCGCCGTCTTCGAGGTTGACGGAATTGATGATGCACTTGCCTTGGCACCAGATCAACGCGCTCTCAATGGCCTTTGGATCGGTGGTATCCACCATCACCGGCGCCTTGATCTTGGGCATCAACTTGGAATAAAAGGGATCGATGTCCTTGATCTCTTCGCGGTCCGACGACTGCAAACACACGTCGATGATGTGGGCGCCGTTCTTCACCTGCCAGCGGGCGATTTCGCTGGCTTCCTCCCACTTTTCCTCGGCGATCATTTTCTTGAAGAGGCGCGAGCCAATGACGTTGGTGCGCTCTCCCACGATAAGCGGGCGGCTGGAATCTTCGGCCTCGACCAATTCGACGCCGGAATAATAGGCGCGATGGGAGGGAGGGTTTACAACGTGGGGGGCGCGCCCCTCCGTCATTTCGACCATCGCTCGGATGTGGGCGGGCGTTGTCCCGCAGCATCCGCCTACGATATTCAACCAGCCTTGTTCGACGAACTTCGAGAGCTGGCCGGCGAGCGATTCGGGAGTCTCCAGGTACTGGTCGTCTTCGTTGGGCAACCCGGCGTTGGGATAACACGAAATGCGGGTCGAAGCCATGTTCGCCAGGGTGCGGATGTGGTCGGTCATCAGGTCCGGACCGGTGGCGCAATTGAGCCCTATAGCGAGGAGATCAGCATGGGCGACCGACGCGTAAAAGGCGTCGACAGGTTGGCCCGCCAGCATCGCTCCCCAACGCTCGATGGTGCCCGAGATCATGATGGGGATGCGCTGGCCCAACTCACGCTCCAGTTGCTGAACGGCTACCAAGCCGGACTTGATGTTGCGGGTGTCAAAGCCCGTTTCAAACAGGAGGAAATCGACACCGCCTTCGATCAAGGCTTGGGCTTGCTGGTAATAGCTGTCGCGGAGTTGCTTGAAGGTCACGTCGCCGCGCAGAGTTAGGGATTTGGTGGTGGGTCCCATGGCCCCGGCGACGAAGCGGGGCTTCCGGGGGGTGGAAAATTCGTCAGCCGCCTGCCGTGCGATGCGCGCCGCGGCAACGTTCAGCTCGCGGGTTTGCGCGGCCAGGCCGAATTCGGCCAGCACGATGGGCGAGCCTTGGAAGCTGTTGGTTTCGATGATGTCGGAGCCCGCCTCCAGGTACCCTACGTGGATGTCGCGAATCCAGTTCGGCCGCGTCAGGCACAGGTTTTCGTTGCAGTTTTCGAGGTGGGCGCCCCCGAAATCGGCCATGGTGGGGTTGTGCGCCTGGAGCATCGTGCCCATGGCGCCGTCTAGAATCAGGATGCGCTGGGCCAGGGCGTCTTCTAACTGCTGGCGGATCGAGAGGTTCAGTACCCTTATTGTACCCGGTCAGTTACACTATTCATCAAGTGGCCACGGATCTGATTGAGATCGACCCGGAACGTCCTAGTATGCGGGCGATCGAACGCGCGGCCGCGGCCGTGCGGCGAGGCGAAGTGGTGGCTATACCCACCGACGCCTTGTATACGCTGGTCGCGGACCCCCTAAACCTGCACGCTGTCGGGCGGGTTTTCGCCGCCAAGGGGCGCGAGAGCGTCCGTTCCCTGCCCTTACTGGTGAGCGACATCGTGATGGCGGAGGAACTGGCGTCGGAGGTTTCGGCGCGCTTTTATCTGCTGGCGCGGAAGTTCTGGCCGGGCCCGCTGACCATCATCGCGCCGGCATCTTCGCGGGTGCCTCTGAAGGTCACCGGGAACACCGGGCGTCTGGCGTTGCGGCAATCCCACTCGAAAGTTGCAAATGCGTTACTGGAACGGTTGGCACAGCCGTTGATCGCGACGAGCGCGAATTTGTCAGGACAGCCGACTTGCACCAGCGGCATTGAGGTTTTTGGCGTCATGGACGGTTCGGTAGACCTGGTACTGGACGGAGGGACCATAGCCGGAGCAGGCGCCA
This sequence comes from Bryobacterales bacterium, assembly GCA_963752205.1. GTDB lineage: Bacteria > Acidobacteriota > Terriglobia > Bryobacterales > Bryobacteraceae > Palsa-187. The sequence continues at coordinate 2,981 of CAVVZG010000228.1, forward strand.
CAACCATCGATGTCACCGAGCCCTACTGGCGCGTGATCCGCGAGGGCGCGATCGCGGAGAAAGAAATCGCAGAGGTTTTGAAGGGGACCTAGAGGAAAACGGAGCCCTATTTGTGCTCCATATGGCTCACGTCCTTTTCGTTTTCAGCGCAGTAGGATTCGAGCAGATCCGTATCGGGCAGCAGTCGCTGCTTCAGCTTGACGGTGAACGGTCGGCTGTAGGTTTTCGGATCATCAATCGTTAGCAGCACTTCCATGTGTCCGAAATCGAGGCGGTGAAAGCGTTCGGTCAGGTGCAGCGCTTCACTATGCGTATGGGCGCGTGCATCCAGCCAGCCGCGGTCATTAAAGCCGATGGTGTCTACCACCAGCGAATCGCCATCCCATTTGCCCACCGAGTAGCCGAGCCATGACGGCTGCGGATCATCCGGCAGTTTGCGGCCATCGGTATACACTTGCCGATAGGTGGTGTCGCGTTCGTAAAGCAGGAACGTCACGCCCGCCATTTGGGCGATCTTATACGGAGCCGGCGCCATTTCGAGCATCGGCATCCCTTCCGGCAGGCAGTGCGAGATGGGAGACAAGTTCGTGAAGTTCCGGGCGCGTTCCCGGTATAACTCGGCGGCGGCGGGGAGGAAGGGGATGTCTTCCGGTTTGAAATCGGAAAAAATGTTGATGAAGTACTGCGATAGAGGCTCCTCACCGGCGCCGTTGGTACCCGAGGGAACCAGGCGCTCGAGCAACGCTGGGGGCGCGCTGTCGGTTTGCCATAAGCCAGACAGGTCGGGTTTTCCGTGGGAGCGGGGCGCTGGCGCGAAGAGGTTGGGTTTGCCGTCGGCGGTCCGCGGAATGCCCGCGGTGGGATAGTTCAACCATTGCGCGGGGGCAAGCAGCGGCACTGCCAGCAGAACGGCGGGAATCCATAGTTTCGGGCTTTCCATTACTCTTATATTTACACTGATAGGTCCTGATTTAACACAACAGCGGAAAGGAAGGTATGCCATGAGGATTCTACTAAGACGAGGCATCTTGCTCACAGCGGCAGTTTTGGTGATCGCGCTGGCGGTTTCACTCGGTAGCGGTGTTCCGGCGGCGGTTCACTACATCGGGCACGACAAGGTCACGGAAGTGATGTCCAAAGGCGGGCCTATCGTGAGCGATCCCGGTTTGGTCATTTTGGCGAATCGCCGGACATCCGGTGAGGTTGAATTCCACGACCACACTAACCACGTCTTCATCATCGTCGAAGGCGAGGCAACGCTGGTGGTGGGAGGCACTATGGTGAACCCCAAGCGCACGGCGGCGGATCAAATGCGCGCCCCTTCGGCAGAAGGCGGGACGACTTACCACTTGAGCAAAGGCGACGTCATTACGATTCCGGCAAAGACGCCCCACTGGTTCAAAGAAGTCCCGACCAAGACGGTGGCTTACTACGCCGTGAACATTGAGAGCGAATAGGCCCCCCTCTGCTATCATCGAGTGAGGAGCGTTCCTGCTAGGTTGGTTTTGGCCACCAAAAATTGATCCAATGCTCAATGTCATGGAACCTGTCTCGTTAACGCGCCGGTGAGCAAGCTCCGGTGGCGTCCCGCAAGGGCGCGCTGCCATGGAGACGCCTGATGGCGCGCGGAGGGTTCCCCCCTTTAGTTCGGGGTCAAATGACGGTGGTTGGAACGGCAAGGTGGTGCGCTCCGTTTACGTTTCAGCCCGCGCCTGCTGGCGCTTAGAAAGCTGTCCTCGACTCTTTGACGAATTTACTGTTTATCGGCGATGTATTCGCTTCGCCGGGCCGCGCCATGGTGGGGCGGCACCTGAAAGACATCGTGGCAGCGGAGAAGATTCACCTAGCCATTGCCAATGTCGAGAACGCGGCTGGCGGGTTCGGCATTACTCCGCAACTGGCGGAAGAATTATTCGACTTCGGGCTGGACGTGCTCACCACCGGCAACCACGTGTGGGACAAACGCGAGATCTACGATTACTTCACCAGCCATCCACGGCTGCTCCGGCCGGCGAATTACGTCGAAAGCCTGCCCGGGGAAGGCGTGGTAACGGTGCAGGCGCATAACGGCGTCGATTGCGCTGTGATCAACCTGCAGGGCCGGGTTTATATGCCCACCACCGATTGCCCTTTCCGTAAAGCCGATAAGATCCTGGGCGAACTGCCGGAAAACGTCAAGGTGCGGTTTGTCGATTTCCACGCTGAAGTCACTAGCGAGAAAGTCGCCATGGGGTGGTATCTGGACGGCCGTGTTTCCGCCATGGTGGGGACTCATACGCACGTTCCGACGGCGGACACACGCATTCTGCCCGGTGGCACCGCGTATCAAACGGACGCCGGCATGACAGGTCCTTATAACGGGGTGATCGGCGTCGAAAAGCAGATCATTCTTGGAGCGCTTCCTCACACAGATGCCGGTGCGCATGGAAGCGGCCCGGCACGGCGCGGAATTGCACGGCGTGGTGGTGGAAGTGGATGAGTCGACCGGGCATGCTACGGCCATCCGCCGTATCGCATTGACGTGAATCAGGTAACCTAGTTTTGGTGGCACTCACCTTCGACGAAGCCCGGGCATGCGTATTACGTGAAGTGGGCGTGTCGATGGCGGCGGAGACGGTTACGCTGGCTGAGGCCGCGGGCCGCGTGCTGGCCGAAGACATCCGGGCGGACCGCGATTACCCTCCATTTCCCCGCTCTGCCCGCGACGGGTTTGCGGTGCGTGCGGCGGACTTGCCCGGCGACTTGCTGGTCATCGGTGAAGTGCGCGCGGGCGACGCCTTCATCGGCCGGGTCGGAGCGGGCGAAGCCGTCGAAATCATGACGGGTGCAGGGGTGCCGGAGGGCGCCGACGCCGTGGTCATGGTGGAGCACACCGAACGCATGGGCGATCGCGTGAAAATCGAGCGCCCTATCCCGCCCGGTGAAAATTTCAATCCGCGGGGTGTCGAGGCCCACGGTGGGGACGTGGTGCTGTGTGCCGGAGTCCGCATCGGATACTCCGAGATCGCGCTGCTGGCCACGGTCGGGCGGACCAGCGTGCCCGTCTACCAGAAACCGCGGGTCGCGATCGTTTCCACGGGCGATGAGATCGTCGAGGTCGGTGAGCAGCCCGGTGCCCACCAGATCCGCAATTCGAATGCGGCCTCGCTAGCGGTACAGGTCTGCCGCGCAGGCGGGCTGCCTGAGATCCTGGGCGTCGCGCGGGACAACTACGAATCCACGCGAGCGCAAGTCCGACAAGGTCTGGAGGCGGACCTGCTGCTGCTGTCGGGCGGCGTTTCCGCCGGCAAGTACGACTTGGTGGAGAAGGTCCTGGCAGAGTTCGGAGCTGAGTTCTTCTTTGATCGCGTCATGATTCAGCCGGGCCAGCCACTGGTCTTCGGCAAAGCGCAAGGCAAGTATTTCTTCGGGCTGCCCGGCAACCCCGGGTCGACCATGATTACCTTCGAAACCATCGCCCGCGCCGCCATTGAAAAGGCACAGGGGCTGCGTGAACCGGCGCTGCCGCTGTTGAGGGCGAGGCTCACCCGTTCGTTCCGGCAAAAGCCTGGGCTTACACGGTTTCTTCCTGCCCGTCTGAGCGCCGATGGCGCGACCATCGAGCCCGGCGTATCCCACGGCTCCGGGGATGTCGCGGCTCTGGCCCGCTGCAACGCCTTCCTGGTGACCGAACCAGATCGGGCGGAGTGGGCGGCAGGTGACGACATCCGGGCACTTCTCAAATGACCAAACTCTCGCACTACGACAAAAAGGGCCGCGCCAGTATGGTGGACGTCTCAGCCAAGCCCGACACGAAACGAACGGCGGTCGCCCACGCGTTTGTAAAAATTAAACGCAGCGTGCTCAATAAGTTGCCGGATAATCCTAAAGGGAATCCTCTGGAAGTGGCGCGTTTTGCAGGGATTAGCGCCGCCAAAAAGA
>CAVVZG010000229.1:0-15676 GCA_963752205.1 Bryobacterales bacterium
CTTGGTTCTCTCTGCAATCGTCATAGTTTCCTAATCCGCGCGAATCACCCGCGCCGAATCCGTGTACAACTCCTCCACCACCTCAGACCGATTCTCCAGCACCGCGCGCTGACTGATCGATCCCTTATCCGTCAACTCATGCGCGTCAATCGAAGGCGGAGTGTCCAGCAAAATGATAGCCGCCACGCGCGTCGACAACCCCGTACTCTTCGCTGCAAACGACTTCAGCAGCTCCCCGAACTTCGCCCGCAGCGCAGCGTTATCGAACTCGCGGCAAGCGTTGACATCGGGGAACACCATTGCCGTCACGCACCCGCGGTCGCGCCCCGCGATCACAACTTCTTTCGCGTAGGGCACAAAGTGCGCCAGGAACGCGCTCCGCAGCGGACCCGTGCTCACCCACGTCCCGGTATTGAGCTTAAAATCCTCCGCCACGCGCCCATCGAAAAGAAACCCACGCGCCGGATTGCCTTCCTCGATGTAACGCAGCGCATCGCCCATCTTGTAAAACCCTTCCTCGTCGAAAGCCGCCGCCGTAAGCTCCGGCTGCCGCCAATATCCCGGCGTGATGCTAGGCCCCTTCACGCGCGCTTCCAACTTGCCCAGCACCGGCGCCAATTTCAGCGTGACTCCCGGAGCCGGCAGCCCCACCTCACCCGCGCGCGCCGCCTCCCGCCCCACCCACATCGCATAGGGCGCCGTCTCCGTTGACCCCAAGCCCGTCAGCATCAGCAGCCGCTCTCCCACCACATCCAGCGCAATGTTTTCCAGATCTTCCCAAGTCTTCTGCGACAACCCCGCCGCCGCATAAAACATCACCTTCAAATGACTGAAGTAGTGCTTCGCAAACTCGCGATCCTTCCGCAAATACGGCACCAGCGCATCGAACGCCACCGGAACATCCAGATGAATCGTAGGCTTCACATCGCGCAGATTCCGAATCGTCTCCTCAAACTGCCCCGGCACCGGCTTGCCGTCATTCAAATACAGCGAGCCACCGTTATAAAGGATCAGCCCCATATCCTTATTGCCCGCGAAAGTATGATTCCACGGCAGCCATTCCAAAATCACCGGCGGCTCTTCCGCGATAAACGGCCAGCAAGTGCGCACCATTTCCTGATTGCTGCACCACATGCGATGCGTATTCATCACGCCCTTCGGTTTCCCCACCGATCCCGAAGTGAACAAAATCTTGAACACCGTATCCGGCGCCACCCGCGCATGCGCCTCATCGATCCCCGCCCCCGCTTCAGTTTCCAGCAACTCCGAAAACAAAGTCGCCCCCGGCAGCGGATCGCGCGTCACCACCAGCTCCGCGTCCTCCGGCATCACGACATTCAATGCCTTCGCGAACTGCGTCCCGCTAGCAGCGAACACCAACCCCGGCGTCAGCAATCCAAAAATGTGACGCAGCTTTGCATAATCCGTTACCAGCAACGAATAAGACGGCGACAGCGGCGAGAACGGAACCCCCGCGTACATAGCGCCCAGGGCCAGCATCGCGTGTTCCAAGTCATTGCCGGAGACAATCGCAATAGGCCGCTCCGCAGACAGCCCGCGATTCACCAGCGCTTGCCCGATCCTCCGCCCCATCTCGCGAGCCTCGCGATAAGTAACCCGCTTCCACTCCCCGCCCGCATCGCGCTTGGCAATATAAGTGCGATCCGGTGTGTGCTCCGCCCAGTAATCCAGCTTGTCCGTCATGCGCGCCGGATACTCGCCCAGCGCCTGCGCCAGCCTGACGTAAACCACGCCGCCCGCCCCGCGCTCCACCACCACCTCGCGCGAGCCAAGCTTCACATCACGAAAGGGCCGAGCCGCTGTCATGGCGCACCATCCAGACTCGCAAACGTTTTGCCCTCGACAGCCAGCCGCTCCAGCAACGGAGCCGGCGCCCACAACTCCCCGTGCTCCCGATGAAATTCCTTAACCCGCGCCGCCACTTTATCCAACCCCACCGAGTCGGCAAACCACATCGGCCCCCCGCGATACGCCGGGAATCCATACCCAGTCATATAAATGGTGTCGATATCCGAAGCCCGCGCCGCGCGCCCCTCTTCCAGAATCTTCGCGCCCTCATTAATCATCGAGTACAAACACCGCTCGATAATTTCATCGCGCGTAATCGTGCGCCGCACCACGCCAATCTCCCGCGCCGTCTGCTCAATCAGCGCCTCAATCTCCGCATCCGGAATCGGCTTGCGAGTCTCGTCATAGCGATACCACCCCGCCCCCGTCTTCTGCCCCAGCCGCCCCATCGCCACTAGCCTGTCGAGCATCACCGGCATCCGCGGCCCCGGACCCTGCATCGCCCGAATATCCGCAAAGCACCGCGCCCCCAAATCCAACCCGCCCATATCATCCACGGCGAAAATCCCCATCGCCATGCCCCAATCCGTCAACGCGCCATCCACCTGCGCCGGCGTAGCCCCCTCCTCCACCAGCAACTGCGCCTCCCGCATGTACGGGAACATCATGCGATTCCCCACAAACCCATAGCCATTGCCCACCAAAACACCAACCTTGCGCAATGTTTTAGCCAGCGCCAGCACCGTAGCCACCACCTGCGCCGCAGTCGCCTTGCCCTTCACGATCTCCAACAGCCGCATCACATGCGCCGGACTGAAAAAATGCAGTCCGATCACCATCTCGGGACGCGCGGTCGCCCCCGCAATCTCATCGATATCGAGCGTCGAAGTGTTCGTCGCCAGCACACACTCCGGCTTAGCGATCTTATCGATCTCCGCAAAGATCTGCTTTTTCAGATCCATGCTTTCAAACACCGCCTCGATAATGATATCCGCCTCGTCAAACCCGTCGTACCCCAACTGTGGACGAATCATCGCAATACGCTGCTCCATCACCTCCGCAGTAATGCGCCCACGCTTCACCGAACTCTCGTAGTTCTTGCGAATCCCCGCCATCCCGCGATCGAGCGCCGCCTGACTCGAATCCTTGAGCCGCACCGGAATCCCCGCATTCGCCAGCGCCATCGAAATCCCGCCGCCCATCGTCCCCGCGCCGATAATCGCCGCCTGCCGAATCGTATACACTGGCGTGTCTTTCGAAACCCCCGGCACCTTGCCCACCGCCCGCTCCGCAAAAAAGGCGTGGATCAGAGCCTGCGCCTGTGGCGACCGCAAACTAGCCTCGGACAACTCGCGCTCTTTTTTGCACCCGGCCTCGAACGTTAAAGTAGTAGCCGCCTCCAGCGCCTCAAGAACAGCCAGCGGCGCCGTCTGATTCCGCCGGATCTTCCGCGCCAACTCCCGCCCCGCCGCAAAAATCGCAGCACTGTCCTGCGCCTCAACGCTCTTCTCCCGGGTCTTCGGATGCGGACCGCCCTTAGCCGCCATCTCGCCCGCGAACGCCACCGCCCCACTCAACAAGTCGCCCTCGACCACGCGGTCCACCAACCCAATCGCCAGCGCCTCCGCAGCCTTCACCGGAGCCGCCGTCATCAACAGGTCGACCGCCTTCGCGATTCCCACCAGCCGCGGCAAACGTTGCGTGCCCTCCGCCCCCGGCACTACGCCGATCGTGACCTCCGGCATCCCCAGTTGCGCGTCCACCGCCGCCACCCGGTAGTTCGCAGCCATCGCAATTTCCACGCCCCCGCCGAGTGCGGTTCCATGTACCGCCACCACGGTCGGCTTAGGACTGTCCTCTAACATCACCAAAAGCCGATGCAGATCCGGACCCTTCCCCGTCTTCGCAAACTCGGCAAGATCCGCCCCCGCGATGAACGTTTTCCCCGCGCCGATCACCACGATCGCGTCCACGCCCGCATCCGCCTGCACCGCCTCTAGCGCCGACTCCAACCCCTCCGGCACCCCCGCCGCAATCGCATTCACCGGCGGATTATCGATAGTGACCACCGCCACCCGCCCCAGTTGTTCCAGCTTGACTAAAGAATTCATGAGTTGACCGAATCTATAATCTAACCTACATTGCCGAACAATACAGCGACTGATACACTGCACGGGGAAGGATTCACCATGACCAATCGCCGCCAGTTTCTGAAAAACGCGGGAGTTGTTTTCACCGGCTGTCACCTCATGCAGGATCACCTGCACGCCCAACCGGCAGCGCCCAAGAAGCGCCGGGTCATGGTCGGCGGACGCCGCATCCGCACCATCGACATCCACGCCCACGTCATCGTACCCGAAGCCACCGCCCTGCTCGGCCGCAAAACCGGCGCCGACGATGCGTCCATCGTGGACGGTACCATGGCTACCGAACGCTTCGCCCGCATGGACGAATGGGGCACCGACATGCAAGCCCTCAGCATCAACCCCAACTGGTATTCCGCCGAGCGTGACGTCGTCACCCAAGTCATCAAGCTGCAAAACGAAAAGCTAGCGGAACTCTGCGCGAAGTACCCTGACCGCTTCGTTGCCTTCGCCTCCGTAGCCCTGCAATATCCCGACCTGGCCGCCGAACAGCTCGAAGAAGGCGTCAAGAAATACAACCTGCGCGGCGCCGCCATCGGGGGCCATGTCAACGGTGACGAACTCTCCGCCGCCAAATTCGATCCCTTCTGGAAGAAAGCCGAAGAACTCGGCTGCCTGGTCTTCATGCATCCGCAAGGCATCCCCGAAATGAACAAGCGCCTCGCAGGCGCTGGCGGACTCACCAACGTAATCGGCAATCCACTCGAAACCACCATCTTCCTGTCGCACCTGATCTTCGACGGCACCCTCGACAAATTTCCCGCACTCAAAATCTGCTCCGCCCACGCCGGCGGCTATCTCCCTTCCTACGCCGGCCGCTCCGACTACGGCTGCAACCGCTTCCCGGAGCAGTGCAAGTCCAAGAAACACGCCTCTGAATATCTACGCCAACTGTATTTCGACACCATGGTGTTCACTACCGAAGGTGTCCGTCACCTGGTAGCCGAGTGCGGCGCCAGCCAGCTCATGATCGGCACCGACTATCCATTCCCCTGGAGCAACACCATCGTCGACGACATCCTCAAGACTCCCGGCCTCAGCGACGCCGACAAGCGTGCGATCCTAGGTGAAAACGCAGCCAAATTGCTGAAGATCAAAGCGTAGGAGTCATCCGTGCCGGCTTGTTCGCATCTCAACCAGATCCACGACGTTAAACCCCATTCCAAAGGTTGCGAAGAATGTTTAAAGATGGGCGACATCTGGGTCCACTTGCGCCTGTGCCTTTCCTGCGGCCACGTCGGCTGCTGCGATTCTTCGAAGAACAAGCACGCCACTAAGCACTTTCACGCGACCAAGCACCCCATCGTAAAATCCTTCGAGCCCGGCGAAGACTGGGCCTGGTGCTATATCGACGAAGTCATGCTTGAGCCGAGTTGATGGCCGAGTTAATGAATGCTCCAAGCTGACTGGCCCGCCTTACCCTTCGCCGAGTGGGAAAAAACCTGCGACACGCTCCACATGTGGACGCAGATCGTAGGCAAAACACGCCTCAAGCTAGCCCCGCTCGAAAACCACTGGTGGAATGTCCCGTTCTACGTAACCCCGCGCGGCTTGACCACCTCCTCCATCCCCTGCGGCTCCGGCACGCTAGAAATCGAGTTCGATCTAATAGCGCACCAATTGTGGATGCGAGCCAGCTCGGGCTGCCTCCACTCCATGCGCCTTTACCCGCGTTCCGTCGCCGATTTCTACGCCGAATACATGGCCGCGCTACGAATGCTAGGAGTCGAAGTCAAAATTCACAAGGTGCCCGTCGAGTTTGACGACACCACGCCCTTCGATCAAGACCACCACCACGCGTCCTACGACACCGAATACATCGAACGCTTCCGCCGCATCTTGGTCCACAGCGATCGCGTCTTCAAACAATTCCGCACACGCTTCCTGGGCAAGTGCAGCCCCGTGCATTTCTTCTGGGGCTCATTCGATTTAGCTGTGACGCGTTTCTCCGGCCGCCGGGCCCCGCAAAAGGAAGGCGTCGACGCGATGCAGCGTGAAGCCTACTCGCATGAAGTAACCAGTTGCGGATGGTGGCCCGGCAACCGCGCCTTCCCGCAAGCCGCGTTTTACGCCTACAGCGCCCCAGTCCCCGCCGGTTTGGACGCCGCGCCAGTGCGCCCCGCAGAAACCTATTGGGATCGTCAACTAGGCGAATTCATCCTCAAATACGAAGATGCCCGCATAGCGCCGCAACCCGAACAAGCCATTCTCGACTTCTGCCAAAGCGCCTACGAAGCCGGCGCAAAGCTCGCCCAGTGGGATCGCGCCAATCTCGAACGTACGAAGCCATGAGCCAAACCACAAGACGCCAAATCCTAATCGGCACTAGTGCCCTGGCCCTGACCCGCACGGCCTTCGCGAAAGCGTCGCAGCCATCTACCGCCGTGAATTTCGCCGTACCCGCGAACGCCTGCGACACTCACACTCACATCTTCGGCGACCCCGCTAAGTTTCCATTATTCTCCGGCCGCGTCTATACGCCGGAACCTGCCCTGCCCGACGAAATGGCCGCGCTCCATCGCGCCCTCCATCTGCAGCGCGTCGTGATCGTCACGCCCAGCATCTACGGCACCGATAATTCCGCCACTATCTACGGTATGAAAGCCTACGGTGCAGGAGCCCGCGGCGTCGCTGTCATCGGCGACAAAACTTCCGAAGCCGATCTCGACAGCATGGTCCGCGCGGGATTCAAAGGCATCCGCATCAACCTCACCACCGTCGGCCAGGATAACGCCGCCCTCGCCCGCGTTCGGTTTCAAGCCGCCGTCGAACGCGTGAAGAGCCGCCGCTGGCACATTCAGATGTACGTTGGCCCCGCCGTGATCGCCGCCATCAAAGATCTCGTCATGGCCTCGCCCGTCCCCGTAGTGTTCGATCATTTCGGAGGCATCAACACCTCCCACGGTCTAAAGCAATCCGGTTTCCCCGATCTCATCGAGTTGGTCCGCTCTGGCAAAGCCTACGTGAAAATTTCCGGAGCCTATCGCGCGTCGATACAGAGTCCAGACTATCCGGACTTGACTCCTTTCGCGAAAGCCCTTATAGCCGCGAACGCCGATCGCATTGTGTGGGGCACCGATTGGCCGCATCCCAATTCCAATCCGCCCCCCGGCCGCGCCGCCACGGAATTGAATCCGGTTTATCAAATCGACGACGGCCGCCTGCTGAATCTGCTCCCCGCGTGGGCCCCCGACGACGCCACCCGTAAAAAGATTCTAGTAGATAACCCCGCGCGCCTTTATGAATACTAAGAGCACTTTATTTCGGTGGCCCTTCTTCATTCTTCAAGAACTGGTCGAAGTTCACATTATCCACGCAAATCAGTTCAGAAATATTCCAATCCGGCCGTAGCGTGTAAAGCAACTGCCCGCCCCAAGGCTTCGTATAAGCCATCGGATCGTCGATCGAAATCTCGATCTGCAAGGTCTTGGCGTCCGTCTTCTTCAGCCGCTCCACCACATGCAGATCCTCGCTATGCGGATGCCCGGCGCGATCCAGCCAGCTCTTATCGTTGAACCCGCTGCTGTCGATAACCAACGTATCGCCGTCCCACTTTCCAATCGAATCCCCCATCCAGGTCCCCGGCAGATCCTTGAGATGCGCCCGTCCATCCATCCAGACTTGCCGGATAAGATGATCGAACTCATAAATAATCAGCACGCGATTCGGCTGCTGAATAATCTCCATCGGAAACGGCTGCAAATAAATTCGCGGCACCCCCGGTGGAAAACACCCCGTGGCATTCACCGTAGTCGGATTCACCGGATCGTTTGAATCCTTAAACGACCGCGGCCCAAACGACGGCTTCGTCAGCTTGAACTTCTCCAGCGCCCACGGCGTCATCGGCGGCTCTTCCGCCATGAAGCCCCATCCGCGATAGCGCGCGCCCGGCATGGCCTTTGCCGTCCAAACTCCGGAAAGGTCCGGCTTCTGTTGCGCCGCCGCCAGCGCAGCCACACCCGCAAAAACCAAAAGGCACTTCACGAAACCAGATCGCATATCAGTCCCCGGCTCCCAGCTTCAATTCCTCGCCGTTCGCCGTAACGCACTTCGTAATCCACAGCGAATGCGCTCCGCTAGCGGAGCCCCAGCCCGTCAACGTGATCTGATCCCCCGGCTTCAAGGTTTTTTTATTCCAGCCGCCGCGGATCAAACGATTGGGGCTCGTCATCTCGCCCTGCCAATGTTGCAGCTCGCCATTCGCCGCTTTTACATCCAGATAAACGATCGAATGCGGATTGAGTAATTGAAAATCCGTCACCGTTCCCGTCACCGTAACGGACTCCTTTAAGTTGTAAGAAGCCTGCCCGTGATGCGCCAGCGCCAGACCCGGAATCAAAACAAAACTGGCGATTACGGCCAGCATGATTGCGCTTTTGTGTTTCATAAGTACCTCCCAGTGGGACTTTAACAACGCCGCCAGAACCTGTCAAGCGCAAATTGCCGCCAATAAACTTTGTTACTCTCGTAGGCATGCAAATCCTGGTCGTCGAGGACGAACAGCGCATGGCCGATCTGCTCGCGCGCTCGCTCCAGGAAGAAGGCCACCAGGCCGTCGTCTCCGGCAACGGCCGCGAAGGCCTCGCCATCGCCCTCTCCTCCCGCTTCGATGTCATCGTGCTCGACGTCATGCTCCCCGGAATGGACGGCTTCACCGTAGTCCGCAAGTTACGCGAAAGCCGCAATCAGACGCCGGTGCTGATGTTGACCGCCCGCGATGCCTCCGCCGATATCGTTAGCGGTCTCGATTCCGGGGCCGATGATTACCTTGCCAAACCCTTCCCGCTCGAAGTCCTGCTCGCCCGCCTGCGCGCTATCAGCCGCCGCGGTGACGCGCCCCGCGCCGCCTGCCTCGAAATCGGAGCCGTCAAGTTAGACCCCGCCAGCCGCAGCGTTACGTGCGCCGGCGAAGTCGTTAACTTGACGCCCCGCGAATACAAACTTCTCGAATTGCTGATGCGCAACCGCGGCCGCGCCGTCAGCCGCGATGCCATTCTCGAATCGGTGTGGGGCTTCGACCACGAAGTAAGCCAGAATAATCTCGAAGTGTTCGTGCGCCAGCTGCGCCACAAAGTCGACACCCATGAGCCCAAGCTGATCCACACCCTGCGCGGCTTCGGCTACATCATGCGGGAGCCTTGAAAGCATGCGCAGCCACTCCATTCGCTTCCGTTTGACCGTGTGGTACGCCGTCGTTCTCACCGCCGGCTTGGCGCTGTTCGGCATCTTGTTGTGGGTCTCCCTCCGTCACCAGTTGCTGGCCGATATTGACGAGGAACTCGACGGCCGCGCCAGCCGCTTCGAAAGCTATTTCCGCAACGAGTCCAACGAGCGCGTCCCCCACCTGCGCGCCGAGCTCGAGGAATTTTGCCAGGCCTTGCCGCCCACCAGCTACGTGATGCTGCGCGGCTCCGATGGCTTTAACTTCGCCTATCCCGAAAATGCCCCGGCCGCCGCCGCCTCGGCGCGCATGCTGCAGCGCCGCTTCACCGTGAATGGCGCCACTTTCGATTTGGACGTCGGCTCCCCCACCACCAACGTGGTTTACGTCCTCAATGAACTGCGCGTCCTGCTGTGGAGCTTAATCCCCGTCATGATCGTCATCGCCTGCCTGGGCGGCGTGTGGCTCAGCCGCCGCGCTCTCCGCCCCGTGCAGGACGTCACCGCTGCCGCGCTTTTGATCAGCATTGAAAACCTATCCGAGCGCGTTCCCGTCCCCGCCACCGGCGACGAAATCGCGCGCCTCGCCGAAGTGCTGAACTCCATGCTCGCGCGCCTCGAATCCGCCGTCAAAACGCTCTCGCAATTTGTCGCCGACGCTTCGCATGAATTGCGCACGCCGCTGGCCGTGATCCGCACCACCGCCGAACTCGCGCTGCGCCGCGGCCGCTCGCCCGAGTCCTATCGCGAATCGCTCGAAGACGTGGTCTCCGAAGCCCAGCGCATGACTCAGCTGGTCGAAGATCTTCTGATCCTCGCGCGCAGCGACGCGCAGATCGTAGAAATGCCGCGCGCTCCTATCGATCTGCGTGACATCCTGCAAGCCGTCACCGCTGAAATGAACAGTCTCGCGCAGACTCGTCAAATTCACATCCAGGCTACGCTCGGCGATGCCCCCGCCATCATCGCCGGCAACCGCCCCGCGCTTCATCGTCTGTTCGTTGGCTTGCTCGACAACGCTCTCAAGTATTCTCATCCCGCCGGCGAAGTGATCGTGACCGTTGAACGCCACGATACCCGCGTCTCCGTCACCATTCAGGATTTCGGCGCCGGCATCAACGAAGCCGATCTCCCGCATATCTTCGAACGTTTCTACCGCGCCGATCGCTCGCGCACCGGCAGCGGCCACGGACTAGGCCTGCCGCTCGCCGAGAGCATCGCTATCGCACACCGCGCGAAGATCGATGTGCACAGCGTCGAAGGAGCCGGTTCCAGCTTCACCGTGATTTTTCCGTCACGCGATCCCCATCCCGATCTCGCGCAAGTTGCCAAGCCCAGCGCGCTCACCCGCAATTAATCGCTAACAAAATCACGGAAATCTGAGGATTTACTGAGGGCCGCCTGAGGTCTTCCTGAAGAATTCTTAGCACGAAAACTTTGCCGCGAATTTGATATATACAGCGCGCCTTTCGACATCAATTTTCGTTGACAGCTATTCGACCGGGTGATAGGATTCCATAGCTTCTTGGTTAGATGTCGAACGTTTTTACCCTGAGCCCTAGTTTTGCCTTGGGAGGTTTAAATGAGTCTCGCGCTTACAAGAACTATTTTCACGGCGCCCGTTTGTAGTCGCCGGACCTCGCAGATTTTCGGTTTAGTGGCCGCAATGTTTTTGTTGAGCGCGTCACTACTCGCGCAGGGCGCGGCCGGCAGCATCGCGGGGACTGTCACCGATCCCAGCGGCGCCTCTGTCCCCGGCGCCAAGGTGACCATCACTGACTTGCAAAGAGGCGCCACTCGTAGCGTGACCACCGACGCCGCCGGCGCCTATGCCGCTCCTAACCTCAACCCCGGGCGCTACTCGGTCAAAGTCGAATTCCAGGGATTTAGAACCACTGACCGCAATAATATTCAGCTCGAAGTCAGTCAGGACATTCGCGTCGACGTTACCCTCGAACCCGGCAATCAATCCGAAACGGTCACCGTCACCGGTGAGGCCGCCGTTCTCAACACCACCAGCGCCGAAGTCGGCGGAGCCCTCAGCAATCAGGTCATCAACGATCTGCCCTTGAACGGGCGCAACTTTGAAAACTTGCTCGACCTGCGCCCCGGCGTCGTGAAATATCCCGGCAACGCCGGCTGGACCCAGGCCACCAACGGCCTCCGCCCTCACGACAATTTCTTCATGGTCGATGGCATCAATAGCAACGATCCCTGGATGGCGCAGAGCATGATGAACGCCGTCATGGCCGCCGGTGACGCCGGCACCATGCTGCCCATCGATGCCATCGATGAATTCAAAACCAATCAAAATCCCCGCGCCGAATACGGTTGGAAGCCCGGCGCCGTCGTGAACGTCGGCATCAAGTCCGGCACCAACGCCTTCCATGGAACCGCCTACGCCTACGGCCGCACCGATTCCTGGGACGCTAATAATTTCTTCAGCAACGAAGTCGGCCAGCCACTGGCGCCGCTCTCTCTCGAACAGTACGGCGGCAGCGTCGGCGGCCGCATCATCCGTGACAAGCTTTTCTTCTTCGGTAATTTTGAAGCCCAGCAGTATAACGTCGGCAGCCCCTTTGTCCACAGTGTTCCGATCACGACACCCGGCGCCACTGACCCCGTGGGGAGTCTAGTAGGCGCTTGCAATGCCGACCGTACCGCGGGCAAAACCATCGCTCCCCTCAGCGCCCAACTCGCGGGACTGAGCACCGGTTGCACCCCGCTCGCGAACTACCCCGGTCTATTTCCGGTCAGCTCCGATGGAAACTTCGCGACGTCCCTGGCCAGTACGAATTCAATTTTTTCGGGAGTCGGCAAGTTGGATTACCGCATCAACGACAAGAATTCGATTAACGGCATGTTCTTCATGAGCCCCGGCACCGGCACTTTCGTTGACAACGCCTTTACCGAAATCGCGCCCCAGTGGTTGACCACCCAATATGCGCGCTCCCAAGTCATCTCTGGAAATTGGATCTACGTCGCCAGTCCCACCATGGTGAATTCGTTGCGCGTCGGCGTGTCCCGCTACCACCAGATCTTCGGAACTCCCGACGTCGGCGAGAATCCCGCCAGCTATCTCTACAACGGCGCCACTTACAACTTTTACACCGGGCAGAACGACCCCACTTTCGGCGGCTTCCCGCGCATCCAAATCAGCGGGTTCCCTAGCTTTCAATTAGGCGGCCCTGCCAGTTGGCCCAAAAGCGTAGGTCCCGATAGCGTCTATCAGTTCTCCGATTCGGTCTCCTGGCAGAAGGGCACCCACTCCATCAAATTCGGTGGAGAAGTTCTCTTGAACCGCAGCGACGACAACGTCACCAGCAATAACAAAGGCCCGGTGGCCTTTAGAAGCCTCGAAAACTTTTTCAGCGGCACGCTTAAGAGCGCCCACATCACCAGCGGCAATACCGCTCGTAGCTTGAGTGACAACGGCTATGCCTTATTCGTTCAGGACGATTGGCGCGTCATCCCCAGACTGACGCTGAATTTGGGTTTGCGCTACGAGCTCACCACCGTGCCCACGGCCGACAACAATCTCCTTGGAAATTTCATTCCCGGCCAAGGCATGTTCCAGGTCGGCTCGACGCAGCTCGCCAATGTCATGAATGGCGATCACAAAGACTTTGCCCCTCGCGTCGGCTTCGCCTGGGATGTGGGCGGTAACGGCAGGACCGTGGTCCGCGGTGGCGCCGGCATGTACTACTCGCAGGCCAGCTTCGACACCTTCATGGCCGTCGCTAACCTCTATGGTCTGCGAACCATCCCCACTGGCGTGCCACTCTACGCGAACGGCAATTCGACGCCCACCACCGCCGGTGGCACCATCAACGTCGCCAGCATCGTCTACTCCGGTTCCTCGCTGGGTTCCGCCAGCACTCCCGGAAGCATCGCCTACGGCTGGGCTCATAACAGCGCGACCACTCCGCTCTATTCGCTCAGTTCCGCTTGCGGCGACGGTTCCGTCACGCTCTCCACCGGCTTTACTCCCCAGCCGTGTTCCATTCTCGGGGTCGATCCGAATCTCAAAACCCCCTACGTCGTCACCTATAACCTGGGCATTCAGCGCGCGCTCTCCAATACCCTTTCGCTCGAAGCCACCTATGTCGGCAACCACGCCGCCCGGTTATACGGAGTTACCAATTTGAATCAGCCTCAGCTGGTGGGCGGCTTCAGCCCCGGTTGGGGCAATCCCGCAAATCCCAACAGCCCCGCCGGACAATGTCTGGCCAGCGCGTCCTCTGGCTATGGCAACTGTAACCCGGACGGCGGCGCGGAAACCGCTGCCCAGCCTTACAATGCGAAGTTCCCCTACCTGAACTACATCGATTTCCTGCAGAACAGCAACACCTCCAACTACAACGCTCTCCAGGTCTCGTTGACGCAGCGTGCCTATCACGGCCTCTCTTACGTGTTGGGCTACACCTATTCCCACTCGCTCTCTGAAAATTACGACAACTGGAGCTTCGTAGTTCCCATCAACAGCCAAAATCAAAAATCCATCTATGGCGACAGCTTGTTTGACATCCGCCACCACTTCACGGCTTCCGTCACCTACCTGATTCCGGGAAAGAAAACCCGCAGCCAGCTCATCGATGGCTGGTCGATCAACGCCATCGTGCTGATGCAAAGCGGTGCGCCCTGGGGAATCAACGACCTCACCACGGACTTCAGCGGAACCAACGAAATCAACGAGCCCATCGGCTCCAATGGCGAGCAGTGGAATTTCTACGGCAACCCGAGTGACTTCCAGACCCGCGCTTCCTTCAACAACACCAACGGCGGGGCCACCGGCATTCCGTATTTTCCGGGAACCAGCAACTCAACGTGCATGGCGCAAGCCACCAAGAACGGTCCTCTGGCCGTCGCCGCTCTCGCCAACCTCGGTTGCTATGTCAACGGCACCTCGTTCCTGATTCCGCCCGCCTTCGGTAGCTACGGTACTACGGGGAACAACATCTTCCGCGGCATGCCGTACTACAACGTCGATATGTCGATTACCAAAGTCTTCCGCATCAAGGAACGCGCCACCGCCCAGTTCCGCGCCGAATTCTTTAACGTGTTTAACCACGTAAACTTCGCCAACCCAGCCGGCGGCCCCGGCGGATTCGAGGCCGGCTTTACAGATCCCAGCGGCACCGGCGGCGCGGGTTTCGGCTTCGTGAATTCCACTCCCGACGTGGTCAGCTCCAACGCCGTGCTCGGCTCCGGCGGCCCGCGCGCCATCCAGTTGGGCCTGAAGTTTATTTTCTAGTAGTATTGAAAAACGAAAATGCGTAAAACTCTCGCGATCTTGTCGGCGATCGTAATCGTCCTCGCTCTCGCACTGGCTCTACTCTCCCCCCGCGTGCCCTCCGTCGAAGCCCAAGGCAAGCCCGGCACAGGCTTCGCCGCCATCCCCGGAACCGTTGGCGGCCAGGACACCTTCGGCGCCTACGAACCCGTGAAGGATTGGCCCAAAGACATCAGCACCCTCCCCGGCAATCAAGGCTGGACCTGGGGCGCCGGCCAAAGCATCTACGCCGAAAATCCCAACCGCGTGTTCCTGCTCTTCCGCGGCGAGCTCCCCAACATCAAACGCCCCGCCACGAAATCGCTCCCCGACTTCGGCCCCAGCATCCAGTTCCCCATCGGCCGCCTGCCCTGGCGCGACGCCACCGTCTCCGCCCTCCCCGGCGCCGGCGGCACCGGCCAAGACCCCGATGACGGGCCGAAACTTTGGAAAGGCACCGTCGGTGTCGACGCCAAGTGGGAACATTGCCTGACCGTGGTCGACGCCAACGGCAACATCACCGAGACCTGGACCCAGTGGGACAAAATCTTCAAGCGCCCCCACTACGTCACCATCAACCCCTACGATCCCGACAAGCACGTGTGGGTAGTCGACGATCACATGCACGCCATCTATAAATTCACCCACGACGGCAAGGAGTTGGTGCAAACCATCGGCACCCCCACCGTCAAAGGCGCCGACGGCACCCATTTCAATCGCCCCACGTTCCTCGCCTGGCTCCCCGACAGCACCCTGTTCGTAGCCGACGGCTACAATGGCACCCGCGTCGCCAAGTTCGACAAGGACGGCAAATTCCTAATGGCCTGGGGCCAGAAAGGCACGCCCCCCAATGACAAGCGCCCCGGCTACATGAACAACGTCCATGGCATCGCCGTCGACCCCCAAACCCGCCGCGTCTTCGTCAACGACCGCGCCAACCACCGCGTCCAAGTCTTCGACGACAACGGCAAATATCTATATGAATGGAACTTCGGCGAAGAGCCCTCCGACATCCACCTTATATATATAGGAGCAGACCGCACCCTCTGGGCCTACGACCGCGGCACTTCTAAGATGTTGAAATACGACCTCGAAGGCCACTTTCTCTACTCCTGGGGCATCTGGGGCGACGGCCCCGGCGGCTTCTGGGGCGTCCACGGCTTCAGCGTAGACCAGGAAGGCAACTTCTACACCGCCGAAGTAGACAGCGGCCGCGTCCAAAAATTCAAACCCCGTGCGGGTGCCAACCAGGCGTTCGTGGTGAGCAAACCCATCTACTCCGCCTGGAAGT
>CAVVZG010000230.1:0-9122 GCA_963752205.1 Bryobacterales bacterium
GGGTTGCGGTCACTGGTCATTGCGGTGGTGGCGGTATCTTGCTTAAGCCGGGTTGCACTAGGTCAAACGCCACTCACTTGGGAGCAGGCCCGCGCCCAATTCTTGGCGAACAATCCGACTCTGGCCGCCAATAGTGTTTTGATCGACGAGTCAAGGGCGAGTGAAGTTACCGCCCACCTGCGGCCGAATCCGGACTTTAGCCTGTCGGCGGATGGGGCTCAGGTGTCTCGGAATTTTGGAGTCTGGCGCCCTCTGAGCGGCGTCGTCGAGACACCCGGCGTCAGCTATCTGCACGAGCGGGATCATAAACGCGAGCTGCGGCTGGACAGCGCCAAAAAGGCCACCGGCCTGGCCGATCTCAGCCTGGCCGACATACAGCGGAATCTGATCTTCAATCTGCGCAATGCCTTCGTACAAACCCTCCAGGCAAAGGCCGTGCTGCAAAATGCCGAGGAGAACCTGGTCTATTGGGATCGAGAAATTTCTCTCAGCCGGGATCGTTTCAACGCGGGCGACATGTCCAAGGTGGATCTGAACCGCTTGGAATTGCAGCGGGTGCAGTACGAGTCAGACCGGGAAACCGCGCTGATCAGTCTGCGGACGGCGAAGATCCAGTTATTGCAATTGCTCAATAGCCGAACACCGGTCGACATGCTGGATGTCACGGGGTCCTATGAATTCAGGGAGCAGGTATCGCCTCTTGAGGAGGTCCGGAATATTGCACTGGCGACACGTCCGGACTTGATGTCCGCCATGCAGTCGATCGAAAAGGCTAAAACAGATCACGCGCTCGCGGTCGCCAACGGTTCGACCGATCCGACGTTTTCCCTGTGGTACTCGCACAATCCTTCGTTCAGCAACCCGTTTGCCAACGAAACCATGGGCGGCAGCGTGAATATTCCTCTCCGCGTCTTCGATCGCAACCAGGGCGAGAAGGCGCGCACTCAGTTGGACATCGGGCGCAACGAAAAGCTGCGGGATGCCGCACAGGCGCAAGTTTTCAGCGATGTCGATTCGGCTTACGTGGCTCTGATGGGAGCACTGAACTTGCTGCGGCCTTATAAGGCCAACTATCTTCCGCAAGCCGAAAGCGTTCGCGATACGGTGGCCTTCTCCTACCAGAACGGCGCAGCATCATTGTTGGACTTTTTGGATGCCCAGAAAGCTTACCGGGACATTCGTCTGAGCTATTTGAACCTGATTGGTTCCTACTTGACCGCAGCGAGTCAACTGAATCTTGCAGCGGGCCGCGAGGTAATTCCATGAACCGAGCCATAATATTCGCCTCCCTATCGTGTGTTGCTCTAGCCACTCTGCTCGCCGGATGCGGCGAGAAGGTCAAAGCAGACGCCAATTCCGAAGCTCCTCCCGCCGCGAAGGTAGAACAGGAGCTCGACGCCAATCTGGTAAAAGTAGACCACCCCGAGCAGTTTCCGGTGGTGACAGCGATTCCGCACGCCTCCGCTCCGGAATTGAACGTTACAGGCGTGGTCAATCCGGATGTCTCCCGCAACGTGCCCGTACCGTCGCTGGCTACCGGACGAGTCGTCGAAATCAACGCACGGCTAGGCGACGAAGTTAAGAAAGGGCAGATCCTGTTCAAAGTCCAAAGCTCCGACATCGCAGGCTCGTTTTCCGACTATCGCAAAGCCGTGATGAACCAGCAGCTGGCGGCGAAGAACGAACAGTTAACCAAGATTCAGTTGGACCGCGCCAAACTCCTGTTTGAACGCGGAGCGATCCCCAAAAGCCAGATGGAAACTGCGGAGTTGGCGGAAGTGAGTTCCGTAACCGCGATGGAGAGTGCGAAAGTCGATCTGGAAACAACCGCGGAGCGATTGAAGTTGCTGGGTTCCAATCCCGAACATCCTTCGGGCATCGTCGAAGTACCCGCACCCGTATCGGGCATCATCACCGATCAGCAAGTGGCGGGCGGCGCCGGGATCCAGGCGCTTTCCGCGCCCAACCCCTTCACGATCTCAGATTTGTCCAAGGTATGGATCGTATGCGATGTATATGAGAACGATTTACCCTCAGTGCACATGGGGGAGTTCGCCGAAATTCACCTGAATGCGTATCCGAACCGGGCTCTCAAGGGACGCATCAGTAACATCGGATCCATCATGGATCCCAATCTCCGCACCGCGAAGGTTCGTTTGGAAGTGGAAAACCCGGGACTGATGCGCATCGGAATGTTCGTGACGGCCACGTTCCATGGAGAGGTGCAAGAGATGCACGCAGCGGTGCCGGCAACCGCCGTCCTGCACCTACATGATCGCGACTGGGTTTACACGCCGACGAGCGACGGCCGTTTCCGGCGCGTCGAGGTCCAGGGCGGAAGCATGCTCCCCGGAGGCTTTCAGGAGATCGATTCCGGAATCAAACCGGGGGAGAAGGTGGTCTCCAACGCTCTGGTGATGCAGAACACGGTGGAGCAGTAATGATTCGCGGCATCGTCGATTTTGCTCTGAATAATCGCATTCTGGTGCTGGCGGTCGCGGTCCTCCTGTTCATTTGGGGCGTGATCTCCTTCCGGAGTCTTCCCGTCGAAGCTTACCCGGATGTGGCAAACAACTACGTTCAGGTGATTACGCAGTGGCCCGGGATCTCGGCTGAGCAAATCGAGCAGCAAGTCACGATTCCCCTCGAAATCGTCCTGAATGGCATCCCGCATCTGGAGCACTTGCGCTCGGCATCGCTATTCGGGATCTCCAGCGTGAATCTGATTTTCGACGACGAATCGGAAAATGACTGGAATCGTGAAAAAGTGTTGGAGCGAATCTCTGAAGTGACGCTCCCGACGGGCGTGCAGCCGCAGATCGGCACGGACTGGAGCCCGGTGGGCCAGATCTACTTCTTCACACTGCACAGCACCAATCCGCAGTTTGACGTGATGGAACTGAAAGCGCTCGAAGACTGGGTGATTGAGAAACAGTTCAAATCGGTACCGAATGTTGTCGACGTCGCCAGCTTTGGCGGGCCCACGCGGGAGTATCAGGTTCGTGTGAATCCCGAAAAGCTGGTGGCTTACGGCTTGAACCTGGGACAGGTAGAGCAGCAACTTACCAACAACAATGCCAACGGCGGCGGCAGTTTTATCGAGGCCGGGCTCCAGCAGATCAATGTGCGGGCAGTCGGCCTGGTAAAAAGAGTGCCCGATATCCAGGACACCGTCATCACCACCAGGAGCGGCACGGCGTTGCGCGTGCGCGACGTCGCCATGGTACAACAAGGGCCGAAGATCCGCCTCGGGCAGTTCGCCCGGGCCACTCACCGCGCCGACGGAAAAATCATCGATAACGATGACGTGGTTTCCGGGATCGTGTTGTTGCGCAAGGGCGCCGACTCCGATTCCACTCTCGAAGGAATCCATGCCAAGGTGAAGGAACTCAACGCAGGGCTGTTGCCTCCCGGAGTCACTGTGGTTCCGTTCCTAGACCGCAGCGATTTGGTGCATTACACCACACATACGGTAGAGCACAACCTCGCCGAGGGCATTTTGCTGGTGGCGATCATTCTGTTCCTATTTTTGGGAAACCTCCGCGGCGCTCTGATTGTCGCGCTGACGATTCCGTTTTCCTTGCTGTTCGCATCGATCTGTTTGGATCTGAGAAAGATCCCGGCCAACCTACTGTCGTTAGGAGCGCTCGACTTCGGCATGGTGGTGGACGGGGCGGTCGTAATGGTGGAGAATATCGTGCGCCATCTGGGGCACGGCGCCAAGAGTGGCAAAACGTCGATGCAGCAGATCCGGGAGGCGGCGCACGAGGTACAGCGCCCGGTGTTCTATGCGATCGGCATTATCATCACCGCCTACACTCCGATCTTTACGCTGCAGCGAGTGGAGGGGCGGCTATTCAAGCCCATGGCCTGGACGGTGGCGTTTGCCTTATTGGGTGCGCTGATCTTTTCCATGGTTCTGGCTCCGGTGCTGGCTAGTTTTCTATTTCCCAGAGGCACCAAGGAATGGCACAATCCGCTGATGACGTTGCTCACGCGGGGCTATACCAAGCTACTAGCCTTCGCTATCCGCTGGCGCTGGTTAACCGTCAGCGCGGCCGTATTGACGATCATGGGGGCGTACGGATTGAGCCAGATGATTGGTTCCGAGTTCCTTCCGCACTTGGACGAGGGCGCCATCTGGGTGCGCGGCACGCTGGCGCCGAGTACTGGCCCTACTGAAGGCATCCGCCTAGCTAACCAAGCGCGAGTGATACTAGCCGCCTTCCCGGAAGTCACTACGACAACCAGCCAGGTGGGCCGCCCCGACGATGGAACGGACACTACTGGTTTTTTCAATACCGAGTATTTCGTTGACTTGAAGCCGAAGGAGCAATGGCGCGCTGTCTTTCAACAAGACAAGGATGAACTTATCGCCGCCATGAATCGGGAACTGGTCAAGATCCCGGGGGTTATCTGGAACTTTTCGCAGCCTATCTCGGACAACATGGAAGAAGCCGTTAGTGGTGTCAAAGGTGAGTTGGCCATTAAGGTTTACGGTGACGATTTGAAGACGCTCGAAGAAAAGGGCGACCAGATTGTCGGCGTCATGCGCACGATTAGCGGGATTCAGGACCTAGGCGTATTTCGGGTGTTGGGGCAGCCTAATCTGAATCTTACGGTGGATCGCAAAGCGGCCGCCCGCTACCAGATGAATGTGGCGGATGTACAAGACGCCATTCAAACCGCCGTCGGCGGGAATGCGCTCACGCAAGTTCTGCAGGGCGAGCAGCGCTACGATCTGGTGATGCGTTACCAGCCCAAGTTCCGGAACACCAGGGAGGCGATCGAAAGCATCCGGATGCTATCGCCTTCCGGCGAGCGTGTCTCCTTGGCGCAACTCTGCAAAGTGGAAGTAGCGGACGGTGCATCTGAAATCTATCGTGAAGGAAATCAGCGCTACATCGCGATTAAATACAGTGTCCGCGGCCGGGATCTGGGTAGCGCTGTTCAAGAGGCCATTAAGAAAGTGGACCAACGGGTGAAATTGCCCTCGGGGTACCACATCGATTGGGCCGGCGAGTACGAAAGCCAACAACGGGCCCAGCGGCGTCTGATGATCATTATCCCCATCACCTTGCTTTTGATCTTCATGATCCTCTACTCCATGTTCGGATCAATGAAGTGGGCCGGACTGATCTTCGCGAATGTCGCGTTGGCTCCGATTGGAGGGATTATCGCTTTGTACCTCACCGGAACGAACTTCAGTGTATCTTCGGGCGTTGGCTTCCTGGCGCTTTTCGGGGTCTCGGTGCAGACTGGCGTCATCATGGTGGAATACATCAACCAACTGCGTGCCCGCGGACATACGGTTTTCGACGCCGCCCGGGACGGAGCCATCCTTCGTTTGCGGCCGATCATGATGACCATGCTGGTGGCGACGCTGGGGTTGTTGCCGGCCGCTACGTCGCACGGGATCGGATCGGACTCACAACGCCCGTTCGCGATCGTGATCGTCGGCGGCCTCATGGCCGCGTTGATGATGAGCATCTTCCTTCTGCCGACGCTTTACGTGTGGATCGCGCGGGATAGCGACAAATTACCCACGCCGGATGCCGACTTCATGGAACAGGAATAAACGGCTTCGATGACCAGAGAAGAGATTCGTGCGCGCATCGCCGAGATCGGCATCATTCCCGCGGTCCGCTTATACTCCGCCGCCGACGCGCTGTTTGCCGCGGAGGCGATCTGCGGCGCAGGGATTCCTATCGTCGAAGTGACCACCACGGTGCCAGGCGCAGTGGATGTGATTCGCGAACTGGCGCGGCAGAGCCCTGACATCATCGTGGGAGCTGGAACACTGTTTTACGAAGATTCCGCGCGCCGCTGCCTGGACGCGGGAGCAAGATTTATAACCACCACCGGCTTCGATCTGGATATCGTCAACCTTGCGTTAGGGCGCGATACAGTGGTTTTCCCAGGCGTCTTAACGGCCACCGAAGCCATGGCGGCCTTCAAGGCCGGGTGCGATTTTGTTAAGATTTTTCCTTGCGCGGAGGTCGGAGGGCCCACTTACATTCGCGCGCTCAAAGCGTCCTTCCCACAAATCCCTCTGATTGCGTCCGGTGGCGTGAACCAGCAAACCGCGGCGGATTACATTCGCGCCGGAGCGGTTGCGTTGGGCATCGGGACCGATTTGATACACCAGGATGCGATCAAACATCGCAATGCGTCTTGGATTCGCGAATTGGCGCGGCGGTACACCAACATCGTAACGGAAGCGCGCGGCCAGGAGACTGCGTAGCTTAACGGAACACGGCGGATGGTTAGAGGTCCAGCTTTCCGTGGTACACCATCTCTTTTAAGTTAAATCTTGCTTTGACTTCAAAGGTACCCACCCTGGTGACGAACGTGACTTGCTTCTCTTCCGACAAATCGGCGCGCTCGAAGTAGAACAGCGTCCCGCCGCCAGACGGGTAGGTGTTGGGGGTCGACACCATACGGGAAAGAACGATGGGGGCGCCCTTTCGGTCGAGCCTGGTGTACTGTCTGAGGCTCTCGAGGCGCTGCCCGTCCAGGGTGTCATCTTCGGCGCCCGCGCTCCGGCCCACGTCGGGCAGGTCTCCCGTTACCGCGATGATGTAGTACTGTTCGGAGTCCTTGGTGGGCTTCACATGCATTGCCTCCCGGACTGGCGATGCCGAATCCCAGCGAACGACGGCCCTGTAGCGCCCTAGACTTGCTTGGGGCGCGAACGGTTTGCCCATGGGAGGTCCGCTGGGGAGTCCCGGCAAATCACCGCCCAACCTGGGAGCTCCGTTGCCATTGCCACCGTTCCCAACGCCCTTTCCATAGTCGATACCGGGGCCGCTGTCAGAAACGTTGATTTCTTTCGCCCAGGGCGACCGGTTCAAAAGATCTTGGATTTCATCTTTGGTCCAGTCCGACGACGGCTTGTCATTCCAAAACGCCTTGGAAGAAGAGGCCGAGGCGGGAAGCGCTACGACGCTGGGCAGGCTCAAAACAATCCTGATGACATCACGTCTTGTCATACTTTAGTATAAACACCCTCGGTAGGATTCTTCCAACAAAATTGCGGCGAAAATTTAGGTGAAAGGCCGCCATAAAAAAGGTGTGAGTATTTCGTTAGGGCGTGGAGGGGTCTCAATCTTCACTACTTCTTTTCTGGTTTCTACAGACCTTTCATACTTCGTTTATGTTCTTCGAATACGTTTCGCTTTAGACTGCGTGAGAGCACCGTCAATTCGGCGACGCCGTGACACGTTGCACGAGGCTTCACTTGCGGGAGATAGATTCGAGCACATACTCTCATCCGGTTAGCGTATTGCTAATCGACGATGACAGTGTTTTGCGCCACGCCCTGCGTATTTCTCTGAGCGCCTGCGGATACATGGTAGATGAAGCTGAGAACGGAGAAGAAGGCATTCGCAAGGTCACTCAACGAGCCATCGATCTGGTGCTTTTGGATGCCAACATGCCGGGACTCGGAGGCGTGGGGGCTTGCGAGTCTATTCGGAACATTCGGCCGGGCACGGGGATTCTTATGCTCACAGCACGAGATGGAGAAGAATTCATCGTGGCAGGGCTCGAGGCCGGTGCGGACGATTACATTTCCAAGCCGTTTCGTTTCGGCGAATTGGTGGCTCGTATGCGGGCCGTGGAGCGGCGCATCCGCGCGGGGACGCCTGCGTGGACAGAGATTCTCCGCGTTGGCCGGCTGGAATTGGATACGAGACTCCGCACGCTCAAAAAGGCCGGCTACGAAGTCCGTCTTTCTTTGACGGAATTCCGGTTGCTAGCGTATTTCATGCAGAATCACGACGTTTCACTGAACTACACAAATATCCTGCTGGCCGTGTGGGGGCCCAAATACGGCAACGAATTGGAGTGTTTGCGGACATACTGTAAACTGCTGCGAAAAAAAATTGAGGATGATCCCAACCACCCTGAGTACCTCGTGACCGAACGCTCGTTTGGGTACCGCCTGCAGAGTCCGTCGGACCGCCACAACAATTAGGAAAGATCCGTCGGCGGATTGTCTTTATGCTTTATTTATTTATCTTCGGCCTCTCGCCACCGCAATATTCGTTTTCTTGCCAGCCAACGCGGAGTGAAATCAGCAGGCAAGTCATCAAATGTTTTTGTCGCGTCGATAAGAAGGATTTACCAAACAATGCAGTTGACTGATTTCAATAGGATTTGGCGAGTATCCGTAGTGTCGCGTCCCAGCGTCCAGAAGAGGCCTTTATGACTTACTCACACGCACGGCTGCAAAATCAATCTGGCGTACGACGAGCCACCTAAACTTTACTGCGGGAGAGAATATGATTGACCATGTGACGTGCGGTTCGGCCCGGCGCGTTCTTGAAATTTGCGCTATCATGGCGCTGACTTTATTTCAAGGCGTGCCGAATGCCTCCGCCCAGTCGACGTTCGGGAGCAGCATTATTGGGACCGTGCAGGATACGGCCGGAGCGGCAGTACCCGGCGTCACGCTGACCGTTATCAACCTAACCGATGAAGCTGGATCTCGACGATGATCTCGTCGACGGCGAGTGCGGTGGTGAGCGGCGCGATGAACATGTCGGCGGCGCGGATGATGCGCGCTCGCCGGCGCGCCCGACCACTGCGATCTCGGCGTCGCAGGTCACCGCAATGCCCGGCAACTCCGCCGCCGGATCGGCATGCGCGATGCTGCCGCCGATGGTGCCGCGATTGCGGATCCGAAGTGCGCGACCTCGCGGATCGCGGCTCTGACGAGCGGATGCGGCGGGGCGACGTGCGTCGTCCCGATGCGCGCCAGCGCACCATCGCGCCGAGCCGCACACCGGCATCGGCAACGTAGATCCCCGCAGCTCGGCAACCGCGCAGATCGACGACGAGCGCGGGCGACGCGACGCGGAAGTTGAGCATCGGCACCAGGCTCTGGCCGCCGGCGATCACCTTGGCATCGCCCTCGCCCGACGCGAGCAGCGCCACCGCCTCGCGAAGCGTCGACGGGCAGGCATATTCGAAGGCAGGGAGTTTCATCCGATGCTCGGGCGCTGGCGCGCTGCACAGCGCCGCAGACTTTCCCTAGCATCGCGGGGAGAAACCGGTCAAATGTGATCACGGATCAACATCGTCGCGATCAACGTGATCACGGATCAACCTGATCACGG
>CAVVZG010000231.1:0-9866 GCA_963752205.1 Bryobacterales bacterium
GTATCAGGCGACGCCGAAGCTTTCGATTGATCTGGACTTCGATGCCGTGGGGCGGTCGTTTGCACGGGGCAACGAGAATAATCTGGATCAGCCGGATGGAGTGTATTACCTGGGGCAGGGATATTCGCCGGGTTATGGGGTGGTGAATGTGGGGGCTCATTATCAGGTGCAGAAGCGGGTGCAGGTGTTCGTGCAGATGAACAATTTGCTGAACCATCATTACTACACGGCGGCGCAGTTGGGGCCATCGCCTTTTGACAACGCGGGGAATTTTGTGGCGCGGCCGTTTGCAGCGGTGGACGGGAGTTTCCCGATTCGCACTACGACATTTTTAGCGCCGGGGGCGCCGATCGGGGTGTGGGGCGGGATACGGTTTAGATTCTGACTTTGGTAAGACGGCTTGCTGGGTCAGGGGCATGGCTAAAATCACTGAGGGCTTCGCGCGAGCATATCGCGGATGCAAATTTTGCTTTTCCTAAGGAAAAGAAGGAACCGATTCATGATGCGGCTCACGTGCGGAATGCCGTGGCTCGGTTTAATCAGGTGCAGGGTGTGAGCGATGAGGAGCGGGATGCGGCTTGGAAGCGGATTCAGGCGGCTGCCAAGAAACATGGGGTGGATGTTAAGGAGAAAAGTTGGCGTGAATTGAAGTGAGTTAGTGCATTGCCAAGTGGTGGTCTTGCGTGTCGATGCGCGGACTGTGGGCATCGTCCGTGCATGGCAGGAGTTCGCGGGCGGCGTAATAATTTAGGCCGTATTGCCAGGTGCGGTTGACGTTACCGACACAGGCTGTCGGGATTTCGTCTTGGTGCGATTGCCAGAAGGCGCGGACCGACACCTTTGTGTCTAGCTCTGGGAAGGTGGTGTATTTCAGGTACACGACGCCTAGCGCGGCGGCTAGGGCTACGGCTAACAGCGCGAATTCGGGTTTCTTGCGCAGGGTCCAGACGGCTGCGACGGGGATCAGGAAAAGCAGGCCGAGGGGGGCGAACGTCACTTGTGTGCGGGATAGGCCGGATAGCAGGGCGTCGGGGAGGATAGCGGTTATGGTCGGGAGGGCGATCAGTAGGACGGCGCTGGCGGTTAGCCACATGGTTTTCGAGCGGGCGGATTCCCAGGCGGCGGCTAGTAGGATTGCCAGGCCGGGTAGGAGCGGGAGCAGGTAGCCGGGGAGTTTGTTCCTTGCTATCGAGAAGAACAGCAGGCCGTAGAGGAGCCACGCTCCTAGAAGGAGAAGACGGCGGTCGGTGTAGAGTCGGCGGTTCGTCACGAGCGCGGCGAGCGGGGTCCAGGGGAAGAGTCCGGCTAAGAGAACCGGGAGGTAATACCAAAAGGGCTGGACGTGTTCTAGAGACGGCGTCAAGAAGCGGGCTACGTGTTGTTTCCAGAAGAAGTCGTCCCAGAAGGCGGGGCCGTTGCGGAGCCAGCAGAGGATGAACCAAGGCGCGGCTACGATCACAGCGGCGGCTAGGATGTGAAAACGTTTGCGGGTGACGAGCAGCACGGGCGCGAACAGGACTACGGGGACGAAACCTTTCCCTAGGATCGACACGCCGAGAATGGCGCCCGCCAGGAGCGCGCGGCGATCGTCGAAGACTGCAATGAGGATGGCGGCGCCTAGGGCGGCGGACATCGGCAGGTCAGTCAGGGCGGCGAAACTGTAGGCCATCCAGCCGGCGGAGGTGGCCAGGATGGACGTCGCGGCTAACGCCAGGCGCGGGGTGAACTCTCTCGCTAGGGTCACATAAAAGAAGATCAGAAACGCCACGCTGATCAGGGCTTCGGGCAGGCGCGCGGCCCACTCATCCGGCAAGCGCACGAGATGGCCCAGGGCGGTCAGCCAGTATGTCAACGGGGGTTTTTCGAACCAAGGCTGGGAGTTGAGACGTGGAGTGATCCAGTCGCCGGTAGCGGCCATGTCGCGGCCGATTGCGGCGTAGCGGGGCTCGTCAGGGCCTAGGAAGCCAACTCCGCCCAAGTGCAAAACGTACAACAGCAGCAGGGGGACTATGAGCCAGCTACGCGACAAGTCTTCAGTATAATGAAGCGACGCGCTCGTAACATCCTGAGGACTGGCGCGTCAGAGGGATTGAGAATGAAAATTGTCGCGAGTTTCCTGCTGGCCAGCTTCGCGCTGCTGGGCCAGGGCCAGAACACTGCCAAGTCCGCACTCGACAAGCCGACGCTCGAAGCGTATCTGCGTTACGCGGAGTTGTGGATTCCGCAAGTCACGGTAAATATCGACGATCCGAAACCTTCGACAGCGCTCGATGGCTATTACGACGTTAACGTGCACTTGGTTTACAACGGGGCGACTAAAGACGAGTTCTATTACGTCTCGAAGGACGGCAAGAACGTGATCAAGGGGCAGACTTATAACATCACGCGGAGTCCGTTCGCGAGCAATCTGGAGTTGCTCAAGGTGGATCAGCAGCCGAGCTACGGTGCGGGTGCGACCGCGCTTGTGGACCTGGTGGCGTTTAGCGACTTCCAGTGTCCTTTCTGCCAGAAGGAAGAGCAGGAACTGCGCAAGAACATTCCCATGGCCTTCGGCGATAAGGTGCGCGTGACGTTTGTCGATTTCCCGCTGACGCAGATTCATCCCTGGGCGATGAAGGGGTCGATTGCGGGGCGGTGTGCGTATCGGACGAGCCCGGCCGCGTTCTGGGATTATCACGATTGGGTTTACGAAAATCAGAAAGACATTACGCTGGAGAATTTCGACAACAAGTTCCAGGAGTTCGCGAAGAACAAAGGCCTGGATGCGTTGCAGCTCGGGCGCTGCATGGACGATAAGACGTCGGCCGCTGAAGTGGAAAAGAACATGGAGCTGGGGCACAAGCTGGCGGTGAGCGCCACGCCCACGATTTTCATCAATGGGCGAAAGCTGGATGGCGGCTTGGACTGGAATGTGTTGCAGCAGTTGTTGCAGATTGAGATCGACCACAAGACGGCGGAGGCGAAGACGATGGCGGCGGCTGGGGGTGCGAAGAAGGACGATAGCTGCTGCACCGTCGAGATTCCTAAGGTCGGGGCGAAGAAATAACTTGATGCGGAAAACAGCCCAGTGGATTTTGCTGCTCTCGCCGCTGGCGCTGCTGGCGGCGGATGTGAATCCGGACGCTTATCTGGCGCACATCAAGTATCTGGCGTCGCCGGAGTTGAAGGGGCGGGCGACGGGGAGTCCGGAACTTGAGAAAGCCGCGACTTATATTGCGGGGCAGTTCCAATCCTTCGGGCTGAAACCGATTAGCGGGAAGAGTTATGAGCTGCCTTTTCCGGCGGAGCTGGGCGCGAAGCTGGGGGCGGAAAATGAGTTTTCTTTTAAAGATCCGGATGCCCGGCAAAGCTTGAAGGAAGGCCAGGATTTCGTTCCGTTCAACTTTTCTACCAACGGAAAATTCAACGGAGCGGTGGTCTTTGCGGGCTACGGGATCACGGCCAAGGAATACAATTACGACGATTACGCGGGGATCGACGTGAAGGACAAGCTGGTCCTGATTCTGCGTCACGAACCGCAGGAAAGCGATGACCGGAGCGTTTTCGGGGGGAAGAGGCTGACCGAGCACGCGACGTTCATTGCGAAGATGGTGAACGCCAAGATGCATGGGGCTCGCGGCGTGATTTTGATCAATGACGTGGCGGCGCATCCGACGGTTGATGACAAGCTGGAGAAATTTGGATCGAACGGCGGGCCGCGCGATGCAGGGATTTTCTTTATCCAGGTGAAGGCGGCTACGGCTGACGGATGGCTGCGCGCCGAGGGCCGGGATCTGCGGCAGATCGAGAAGGACATCGACGGTGATTTGAAGCCGCGGTCGTTCGCGCTGGCGAAAGTGGATGTGGATCTGTCGGTGGATTTGATTCACGAAACCAAGACGGTTCATAACGTGGCCGCGTATTTGCCGGGGAAGACGGCGGAGTACGTGATTATCGGCGCGCATTACGATCATCTAGGGTTGGGCGATGAGCATTCGCTGGCTCCGAATCAGATGGGCGTGGTGCATCCGGGCGCGGACGATAATGCTTCGGGCACCGCGGGCGTGATCGAACTGGCGCGCTGGTTTTCAAAGCAGCCGCAACCGCAACGTGGGATCTTGTTCATGACGTTCGCGGGCGAGGAATTGGGGCTGCTGGGCAGCAACTGGTACGTGAATCATCCGGCGCTGCCGGAGGAGAACGCGGTGGCAATGTTGAACCTGGATATGATCGGGCGGGTCCAGGGCGGCAAGGTTTTCGTGAGCGGGGCGCAGACCGGAACAACATTCGCGAAGATCCTCGAAGAAGTAAAATTGCCGGCGCCGTTGCGGATTGACGAGTCGGGGAAGAACTCGGGCACGAATATGAGCGATGCCAGCGATCACGCGTCGTTCGCATCGAAACAGATTCCGGTGCTGTTTTTCTTCTCGGGGCTGCATGCGGATTATCACAAGCCCAGCGATACCGCCGACAAGATCGACGCCGTCGATGCGGCGAAGCTGCTGGATTACGTAGCCGATATCGCTACGCATCTGGCGGACGATGCGGATCGCCCAGCGTTTGTGCGCGTGGCGCGGCCGCCGGCTCCAGTGTCGGGCGGGGGCAGCGGAGCGTCCGGGTACGGTCCGGATTTCGGAAGCATTCCGGATTTCAATGAGCCTCCCAAGGGCGTGCGCTTTGCGGATATTCGCGAAGGCAGTCCGGCGGCGAAGGCGGGGCTGAAGCCGGGCGACATCATGATCGAGTTCGCGGGCAAGCAGATTGGCAACCTGTACGACTTCACTTACGCTTTGCGCGATAGCAAAGCCGGGGACTTAGTACTAGTGAAGGTACTGCGCGGGGACCAGACAATTGATGCGAAAGTACTGCTCACGGAGCGAAGGTAATTTGTCATACTGAGTCTGTCAGAGACAAGCTGGAGACAAATGAACGCTCGCAAATTACCCCCACTGATTCTGCATCCTTTCGCTGACGCTGGCGGCCCGGAAAAGCTGGTCGAGAGTTCGCGCGCAAGTTTAGTGTTGCAGGGGCTGCTGCCGGCGGGCGATCGCAATACGCAGGACGTCGAGCGCACGCTGCTGGAGGGACGGTACTGCGAAATCCGCATGTTGTTTTACGTCGGCAAGGATCTGCTGCGTTGGGTCGATCAATGTCTGGAACTGGTGGAGCGGACTCCGGAGTTCTCCGGCACCGGTATCAAGTACCAGAGCTTTGCGGCGTTTTTGGTGGGTCACACGCCGGAAGCGGTGCAAGCGAAGCTCAAGAAGTGGGGCGTGGCGGATTACCGGGCAATTTTCTCTCGTGCGCTGGGGTTGAGTGCGGTGTTCGGCGAGGTTCCGCAGCGCGAGACGCTGACGGACGAGTTTATTCGCCACTACTATCGCTATGCCGATCAGTTGTATCAGATACGGCAGGGCGAGGCTGTATTCACCGATATTTCCGAGCTGGGGTTTGAACTGGAAATTTTCGCGTCGGGTGAATATTCGCGCATGTTGGAACGCGAGTGGGCTGAGACTTAGACCTCAGATCCTCAATTCCCTTCCCTCCTTTCCGGCGCTGCTAAGATAGCTTTAAGAGAAAACGCCGTGAGATCCCTGTTCACTATTGCTTTCGCGATTTTGCTCGCTTCCGCGCCGGCGCTTGCGCAGAAAGATTTATCCGGCGAAACGCGGATGCGGCTGATGCTGGACGAGCTGGATAATCTCGGCAGCGTCATGATGATTGCGGCGCATCCAGACGACGAAAACACCGCACTGCTGGCTTATTTGGCGCGGGGGCGGCATGTGCGCACGGCTTACCTTTCGCTGACGCGCGGCGAGGGCGGGCAGAATCTGATCGGCAGTGAGCAGGGGGATGAGTTGGGGATCGTCCGCACCGAGGAGATTGCTGGCGGCGCGGCGCATCGATGGAGCCGAGCAATATTTCACGCGCGCGATCGATTTTGGATTTACCAAGACCGTGGATGAAACGTTGGGGAACAAGTGGCCTCGCGAAAAGGTGCTGGGGGATGTGGTGTGGGCCATCCGGCGGTTTCGGCCCGACGTGATTATTCTGCGCTTTACGGGAACGCCGCGGGATGGGCATGGGCAGCATCAGGCGTCGGCGATTTTGGGCAAAGAAGCGTTTGGGGCGGCGGCGGATCCGGCGCGGTTTCCGGAACAGTTGAAGTACGTCAAGACCTGGCAGGCGCAGCGGTTGATGACGAACCTGGCGGCTTTCAATGCGGAGCAGCAGAAAGAGGCCGAGAAGCTGCCGGAAAAATTGGAATTGGATCTGGGGGCTTATTCGCCGGAGCTGGGGTACTCGTATAACGAGATCGCGGGGATGAGCCGCAGCCAGCATCGCAGCCAGGGCATGGGCACGGCGGAGCGCAAGGGCGCGGTCATCAACTACTTCGTGACCGATCGCGGCGATAAAGCTACTAAGGACATTTTCGAGAACATCAATATTGGATGGTCGCGTCTGGAGGGCGGCGCGGAGGTGGATGCGCTGCTGAAGCAAGCTGAGGCGGCGTTTGTGCCGGCGCATCCGGAGGCGCTGCTGCCGGTGCTGTCGAAAGCGCGGTCTGCGATGGCGACGCTGGTCGCGTCGAGCAACAATGCGCTGGCCGGGGACAAGTTAGCGGAGTTGGACGAGGCGATTGCGTTGGCGGGCGGCGTATCGGTGGAGGCGCAATCCGACAAACCTGCGGTTACGCCGGGAGGATCGTTCAAAGTTACGTTGATGGCGCTCGCGCGGAATCCGGGCGAGGTGACGCTGCGCGGCGTGAAGTTGTCGGGGATGGCAGGGGTGGCGCAGCCTACGGTGGCGTCGACGGTTTTGGTTTTCAACAAGCCTGCCGAGTTTCCCGTCACCATAAAAGTGCCCGAGGCGCAGCCTTATTCGCAGCCTTATTGGTTGGAATTGCCGAAGGACAACGCGATGTATTCGGTGGCCCGGCAGGAACTGGTTGGAGATCCGGAAAGTCCTGCGGTGCTGACGGCGGAATTCCAGGTGCAGGTGGGTGGGACGGAGATCACTTTGAAGCGTGCGGTAGAGCGGCGCTATGTGGATAAAGTTTACGGCGAGTTGACGCGTCCGCTGGCGATTGTGCCTCCGGTGAGCGTGGAGTTTGGTGGCGAGGCGTTGGTGTTTCCGGATAACAAGGCTCGGCGGGTGGAGATTCCGGTGAAGTCGACTACCGGGAAGGCGTCGGGCGAAATTCATCTGGAAGTGCCGGCGGGGTGGAGGGTGGAACCGGCTTCGCAGAAGTTCGATTTAGCTGGGGCGGACGAGCAGACTATGGCGGCGTTCAATTTGTCGCCTCCGGCTGGGGATTCGGATGCGTCGATGCGTGCGGTGGCTACGGTGGGGGATCGTGTGATTGCGAGCAGCACGCGCGTGATCGATTATCCGCATTTTCCGGCGCAGACGTTGTTCCCTGCTTCGGATGCACGGCTAGTGCGGAGCGATATCAAGACTCTGGCGCACAACGTCGGGTACATTACTGGCGCGGGCGATGAAGTTCCCGATGCGCTGCGGCAGATGGGGTGCGAGGTGACGCTGCTGTCTCCCGAGGATCTGGCGCGCGGGGATTTGAACAAGTACGACGCGATTGTCACGGGAGTGCGGGCGTTTAACACGCGTCCCGATTTGCGATTGAATTATTCGCGGCTGTTTAAGTACGCGGAAGACGGCGGGACGCTGGTGGTGCAATACAATACTCCGGATGGCGGCGGGCCGCCGGGATCGGCGCAGGCGGCGGAGACTTCGACGCTGGCGCATGTGGGTCCTTATCCGATTAAGACGGGGCGCGACCGGGTGACGATTGAGGAAGCTCCGGTGACGTTCCCGAATCCGAATAGCGTGCTGCTGCATTATCCGAACGAAATCACGGCGAAGGATTTCGAGGGGTGGGTGCAGGAGCGCGGGTTGAATTTTGCTTCGGAGTGGGATAAGCGGTATCAGAGTGTTTTCGAATCGCACGATCCTGGGGAGAAGGAATTGTTGGGCGGCGAGTTGTATACGCGCTATGGCAAGGGCGCTTACATTTTCACTTCGTACGACTGGTTCCGCGAGCTGCCGGCGGGGGTGCCGGGGGCTTACCGTTTGTTCGCCAACATGCTGAGCGCGGCGAAAGTTCAGTGATGGCGGAGCCGCTTCCGGAGAAGGTGATTCTGGATGAACCGCCGCCGTTCTTGGGGACTTGGGGACGGGTTTACCGCTTCGTGCTGGCGTTTCTCGCGGTGGTGATATTTCTCGCCTGGGTGTTCACGAAACATTACGCTCCTCCCGCCTGACCGATGACCACGCTTGACTGGATCGTCCTGTTCGGGTGGCTGGCATTCCTGGTTTCTTACGGGCTGTGGCGCGGGCGGGGATCGAACAGCGTCAATCAATTTTTGCTGGCTGGAAAGACGATGCCGTGGTACGCCATGGGTCTGTCGATCATGGCTACGCAGGCTAGCGCGATCACTTTCATTTCGACTACCGGGCAGGCTTACGTCGACGGGATGCGCTTCGTGCAGTTTTATTTTGGGCTGCCGGTCGCGATGGTGATTTTGTCGGCTACGGCGGTGCCGATTTTTCATCGGGCTAAAGTTTACACGGCTTACGAATATCTGGAGCAGCGCTTCGACGCGAAGACGCGGTCGCTGGTGACGATCATTTTTCTGATTGGGCGCGGGCTGGGTGCGGGGATTGCGCTGGCGGCGCCGTCGATCGTGATGTCGGTGGTGCTGGGGTGGCCGTATTACGTGACTACGCTCGTGATGGGCGGGCTGATCATTCTGTATACAACTCTGGGTGGCATTAAGGCCGTCACTTACGCGGACGTGCAGCAGATGATGATGATCATGGGGGCGCTGATTCTCGCGCTGGTGATCGCGATTTGGAAGCTGCCGCACGATGTTTCGTTCCTCGACGCGGTGCGGATCGCGGGGGCGGCGGGGCGGCTGAATGCGGTCGATACGCATTTCGATTGGAACAGCCGCTACAACTTGTGGAGCGGTTTGATCGGCAGCACCTTCTTGATGCTGGCGTATTTTGGGACGGATCAGAGTCAGGTGCAGCGGTATTTGACGGGGAAATCGATTGGGCAGAGCCGGCTGGGGTTGCTGCTGAACGCGATGGCTAAGGTGCCGGTGCAGTTTTTCATTTTGTTCATCGGCGCGATGGTGTTTGTGTTTTTCGTTTTCGAGCGGCCGCCGCTGTTGTTTCAGCCGGTGGAGTTGAAGCGGTTGGAGCAGTCGGCGGAGTTCCGGGGGCTGGAGGGGCGGTACAGGCAGGCGCTCGATGAGCGGGAGGTGGCGGCGCGCAAGGTGAAGGACGGCGGGTCGGGCGAGGAGTTTCGCGCGGCGCAGCAGAAGGTGAATGCGGTGCGCGATGAGGCTGGGAAGTTGAGTTCGGACAGCGATACGAACTATATCTTTCTGTCGTTCGTCACGCGCTATTTGCCGCGAGGGTTGGTGGGGCTGATTCTGGGCGTGATTTTCACGGCGGCGATGTCGGCTAGCTCGGGAGAGATCAATTCGCTGGCGACGGTCAGCATGATTGACGTTTATCAGCGGCACTTTCATAGGCAGGGGTCGGATCGGCATTTTTTGATGGCGTCGCGGGTGGCAACGGTGTTCTGGGGACTCTATGCGGTTGCGTTCGCCAATTTCGCGCAGGGGTTTGGGGCGTTGATTGAGGCGGTGAATCAGGTGGGGTCGTTGTTCTACGGGAGCATGTTGGGGGTGTTCGTGGTGGCGTTCTTCATGAAACGCGCGGGGGGGACGGCGGCGTTTTGGGGAGTGCTGGCGGGTCAGGCGACTACTTTCGCGGTGGCGCGGTTCACTCCGATTGCTTACCTTTGGTACAACTTGATCGGGTGCGTGGTGGTGTTGGTGGTGGCGTGGGGAATTACT
>CAVVZG010000232.1:0-13161 GCA_963752205.1 Bryobacterales bacterium
CTTGTTCGATCCGCCTCGGGGCCCGCCGGCGACTCCACGACCGGTTTGGCGAATGATGCCGTTGTTGGATTTAACCAAGGCGGCGAAGGTAGTGGTCTTTACTGGATCGTCGGTTGAAGAAATCACGCCGTCGCGAATAGTCAGCTTTGCCGCATCTACTTTAAGGACGGCGGCGGCACGATCTAGCAAATTCTTGCGGAGTTTGTCGGCAGCGTTGCAAATGGCCGCGCCTTGCAGCGTGATCGTCCGGCCACCGAACCATTCGTCGCTCGATGGCGAAATATCGGTGTCGCCCCACTGCAGGTGGATGCGGTCGCGCGTGGTGAATCCGAGCATCTCGGCAACTAGATGAGCGAGTGCGGTGGCAGCGTTCGAGCCGCTATCGGGCAGAGCGACGCGCATCGTCACGTAGCCGTCGGAACCTAACTCCAGTTCCGTCCCGAATACTGCCGCGCCTTTGGCCGCCGCCAATTTCGCGAACGCCTCTTCACCTTCGTGGTAACCCATCAGGCCGCCGTGATGCTGCGACATGCCTACGCCGAAACCGCGCTTGAATCTTCCGGGAGTCGCGTTCGGCGGAGTGCGCTTGTCCCATCCGAAGGCCTTGGCACCTTCTTCCAAAACCTCGACGGAGGGGAACGAATCGTAGGGATAGCGCGGATCGCTCGCCTTAGGACGGGTAATGTGCATGAGGCGGAACTGAACTGGGTCGACGTTCAACTCATTCGCCATTTCGTCCATCATGCTTTCCCAGGACCACTTGGTTTCCTGCTGATAATAGCTGCGCGAAGGGCCGGGGCGCGGGGCGTTGGTGCGGTAGGCGCACCATAGCGATCGCCAGTTGGGAACCAAGGACGTGTACAGTTCCATCTGGTTGGTCGCCGTCCCGGGGCTCGACGCGTGCCCGCCGAATTCGAGATCGCCGCAGCTCACGAAAACTTCGTGATCGATGGCAGTAATGCGGCCGTCGCGTTTGGCACCCACTTTGAATTTCGTGATCGTCTCGGGTTTGATCTGCAGTTGCGCGAGTTCCTGATCCTTGGGCAGCATCACCTTGACCGGGCGATTGGTCACTTTCGCGAGATACGCGATGGATGGGTAGAAGCGTTCCGCGGCCAGGCGGGCGGAGCCGAACGTGGATCCGTTGTACTTATTGATGAAGCGGATCTTCGCCGCATCCATATTGAGCGCCGCGGCTAGAACTTCCCGTACCGGGTAAATTCCCTGCCCCATGCCCCAGAACGTCAGATGGTCGCCGTCCCATTTGGCGACGCTGCCGCTGGGCTGCATGGGAACGGAGACGGCTCCGGCAAAGCTGTAAGTGAACTCTTTGATGACGTCGGCCTCGGCGAATCCTTTTTCAAGGTCGCCTTGCTGATCCGCCCAGGTGGCTTGCGGATAGTTCTTGGGGGAATTGGCTGTGCGCAGGAGGTTGCCTTTTCCGTGGCCCAAGTCGGGCGCGCCGGACGCCATGGCTTCCTTGAGCATGGATGCGAAGGGCAGGACATCGTATTCGACCCTGATTGCATCCGCCGCGTCTTGCGCCAGATCTTCGGTCTCGGCGACGACGATGGCGACCACTTCGCCTTGCAGATTTAGTTCCTGAGGAAGCGCTGCGGGCACGGCGCGGAATCCGCCGGGAACGGGGCCGCCGGGCTTGGGCGCGTTTTTATAGGTGAGAACATAAGCGACACCTGGCATCTTCTCGGCAGCCGCTGTATCGAGATCCTTGATGCGCGCGTGCGGATGCGGGCAGGTAAGGAAGCGCGCATACAAGAGATCGCGGAACCATACGCGGCTGGCATACTGGGCTTTGCCGGTGAAGCGCGGAATAGACACTTCAGGCAGCGCGGGCATAGGCTTGCCGACAACATTCAGATTCTCGGGAGCGTAGCCTTGCCACTTCTTAGTCACGGTGTGCTGCGGGCCCTCGATCAACTCGCTGCCGGATGTGTGTCCCCCGTGGGTGGAGAAATCGCGCACCATGGGCAGTTTGATCTGGACAATGGACGCAGGTCCGGTTTCGAGGGGCGTCTTGCTGCCGCGCAGAACGGAGGCGGAATCGATCACGGTACGGATGATCGCCGGGTAGGCCGAGCAGCGGCAGATGTGTCCGGCCAGGGCGGCTTTCACCTGATCCGCGGAAGGATCGAGATTCTTGTCGAGCAGCGCCTTTGCTGTTACCACCCAGCCAGCGGTGCAGAAACCGCAATCGGCGGCTACATGCGCGTGTCCGATGCGCTGCAAGGGATGCAGATTTTTTTCGTCGCCGATTCCTTCGATGGTGAGAATTTTCTTGCCTGCGGCTTCAGTCGCGAGAGTATGGCACGAGTACACGGGGACGCCGTCGACTAGCACGCTGCACGCGCCGCAACTGGCGCGGTTGCAGCTCCGGTTGGTTCCGGTAAGGCCGAGCTTCATCGAAATCACTTCCCACAACGTTGTGCGCGCTTCGTATTCCGCGGCAAGGGGTCTGCCGTTAATCAGGAAGGTAGCTTTCTCCTTGACCATCGGCGTGGGGAGCGCATACGGGGAAGTAGGCGCGGCGAAGATGGCGTCACCGCCCACCGCGGTAAGTACAATGCCCGATCCAGCAGCTTGCAAGAAGTTTCTGCGCGAATAGCTCATTTCGAGCCTCCGTCATGGGGAAACACGTTGGGCCGGTATTGTTTGTGGCAGGCAGTGCAGGATGCGTCCAACGGTTCCGCGAGCACAGCCAGTGCCTTGGCGTCTTTCGCTTGCGCGGCTTTGTAGGCTGCGGCGCCAACGTCGGCGAGCGCTTGTGCGTCCTTCAACCAGTCGCCTTGATCGCGGGCGCGGCCGCGAACCATCAGCAAGTTTGCGGTCTCCGCGAGGGTCACGGCGCTGCGCCGCACAGCGGCCCACTCTCTTTCGTCGTTGGTGGAACCGCGATTGACAAATAACAATATGTCGTTCGAGGCGGGGTGGATCAGGTCCACCATCAACTGCTTCATGGTCGCCGGCTCCTGCGCAAATGCGCCTGGCGCAAGCAGGAGCAACACGCACATGACTTTAGCCTGCATCGATACTGAAAATACCATATCGGTCGCGGAGCTGTTGCTCCCGCGAGGACGTCAGCCGAGGAATCCGAGCGGAGTCGTCCCGAAGTTTGCGATGTTCGGGAAGACCGTGGGGAGGCTGCCAGGAGCGACGCCGAACCATTGCGCCAGGGTGGCGCCGTACTGATCGACGGCGGTGGTGGGAATCAATACTCCGCGGGTGTTAGCGTCGTTGCTGCCGCCGGGCGAGAGCAACGGGAAGTTGCCATAAAACTTGCCGCCCTTAACGCCGCTACCGACGATGAAGTGATGATTGCCCCAGGCGTGATCGCTGCCGTCGCTGCCGCTGGGCGTGAGAGTGCGGCCGAACTCGGATGCGGTAAAGGTGGTGACGGCTCCATCGATGGCGAGCTCCTGCGTGGCCTGATAGAACGCCGCGATCGCCTGGCTCAGTTGCTGGAGCAGCGGGCCTTGGGTCTCTGTCTGCGCGCTGTGCGTGTCGAAACCATCCAGCAGGCAAAAGAAAATCTGCCGCGTCAGTCCAAGTTGATTGCGGACAGCCATGACGTTGGCCACCGTCCGCAACTGCGCCGCCAACGGATTGTTCGCCGGGAACTGCGTCTGCAGATTTACATTGGCCAGCAACGCGGTCAGCGTGTTGGCGTAGGTATTGCCGCGCGTCATAATGCCGTTGGCGGCCTGCACCAGTTGCACTCCATTATCGAAGCTCAATAGTTGCTGCATTCCCGAAGCGGTGGAGGGCGAGTTCTGGAGCCCATTGAGCGTCGCCATGCCGGTGGGCGCGCTCGAACCGTTATAGGGTGGCGGCACCGCGGCGGGGAATGTTTGCACTCCGGTGCAAAACAGCTGGCACCCGTAGGTGGCCGTCACCGGCGGAAAAATCGCCGCTGAATTCTGCCCTTGCATGAGATCGGAGATGCGTCCTCCCCAGCCGGAGCTGCCGGTACCGGAGGGAATCCCGGTCTGCCACTGGCTGCTCTGATCGGAGTGCGAGAAGAGCGCCGACGGCACCAAGGCGCTGTTATTGCTGAGATAAGCGGCACGCGTGATCGGCTCGACCAGCATGCCGACGTTGGCGAGCACCGCGGCGTGGCCCTGGTTATAGAGGGTCTGAATTTCCGGCAGACTGGGATGCAGGCCGTAGGTATCGCTGCCGTTCGCGATCGGCAACAGCGAAGCTTGCGGAATCGCCAGCCCGCCGCGATTCTGCTGATACAGGTTGTAGTTCTGCTGCGCGGTAGTGATGGGGATCACGGTATTGTGGCCGTCATTGCCGCCCAGCAAGAAGACGCATACCAGCGCTTGATAACCGGAACCCGCCGCCAGCGCGTTCATCTCGCCGAATTTTGCCATACCGCCCAGCGGCTCCCAATGCGGTTGCAGAACGCAGCGTGTCCT
Organism: Bryobacterales bacterium; assembly: GCA_963752205.1. GTDB lineage: Bacteria > Acidobacteriota > Terriglobia > Bryobacterales > Bryobacteraceae > Palsa-187. Next base: position 4,440 of record CAVVZG010000232.1, read on the forward strand.
TCAGGAATTCACGTCTGGATCGAATGAACATGGAAGTCTCCTTGGGATTTAGTGCCAGACGTTGTAATAACTCGACGTCAGAATCAGATAGCTAGCGGCTTCGACACGGTGCAGCGAGCCTAGTTGGTCGGCGGTCACGGCACTTACCAGCGCGGCTTTCATGCCGGCAGGCATCGTGCCGTGAGTCAGCGTCAGATCGAGCGCATTCACGAGTGTTGCGGGCGTCGCCGCCAGCGGAAGAAAGGCCGTCAGGTCGACGGTGGTACCCGGGCCGTAGCTCTGCACCGGGTTCGACCACTGGCTGAAAAGGTTCTGCACCACATTGGCGCGGAGGAGCGCAGCGTTGGGCGTGTGGATTTCGAACTCGCCGCCCAGCAGTGCGGTGCCGGGCACGCCGTAGTTGGGCGAATAGTAATTGAACACGCTGGGTGAGCTGAAGATGTCCTGGCCCATCGCTGGCCAGGTCGGACGCGTAGTAGTTCTGATCGTTCATCTGGCCGCCGAATGCGCGCACCATGGCGGCGATAAAGAGCGCGGGCTCCTGCAGATGGCCGTCGGTAAACCTGGTCGTTGCCGCCAATATCGTTGGCGCGGGCTTCGGGATCGAGCAGCACGGCGGCGACGGTGGCCATGCATGTCGCCGCGCACGCCTTGGCCGTTATTGTTGAATGCCGCCGCCACGCGCGCGATGTAAGCGGGGCTGGGATTGCTCTTCACCAAGTGCTGGATCAACTGCTTCCCGACGAACGGTCCCACGTTGGGATGGTTGAACACGTTGTCGAGCGCGTTGTTCAGATCCTGCTGCGGGGTGACGCCCGCCGGCGCGACATACCCGTTCAGCAATTGTTTGGAGCCCGAGTCATGCTCCGGCGGCGTACGGCACCATGGGCCCGTTGCTGCTGATGTAGGAGTCCCATTCGACTGGCTGGCCCGGCAGCGGGCGCGTAAGTCCAGCCTGTGTAGACCCGCGCGAATTCCGTGATCGTCGACTGCGAATAGGTGGGGATCGGCAAATGGTTGGCGTCCAGTTGCAGGGAGCCGTCCGGATTCAGCATCTGCGTGCCGATGGTGAAGAGCTGCATCAGCTCGCGCGCATAGTTTTCATTGGCCACGGCGCCGGTCGCGGGATTCGCCTTCGCGTTGTTGGCCATGTCGAGATACTGGCCCATGGCAGGGCTCAGCGTCACGTCGGCCATGATCTGGCGATAGTTCGAGAACGCATCGTTCAGCAGCATGTTCTGAAACAGGACCATGTTGTCGTTCCAGATCAGCTTTTGGATCGACGTGACGAAGATCTGGCTGAGAGCGAACGCCACTCTCTGGCGCAGTTGATCTGGATTGGTGACGGCGTTGGTCAGGAAGTGGGCCGGCATTCCGCCCTGGCTTGACACGATCGTGTTGAAGTTCGACACCGGCGGCATGCTGAATTGCTCGTTCAGCCACGCCTGATAGCCGATGGTCTGCACATGCGCGGCGTCCGTGGGCGTCGGGCCAAACGCTGCCTGCTCGAGGAAACGGCGCGCAGCGGCGGCCGAGACTTGCGCGTTGGGTACGCCGATCTGCACCGGGAAGGGCGCCGAGTTCACCGAGCCGTTGCTTACGACGATCGTCCCCGCACCGGACACGCTGGAAAATCCCGTCGCAGTCAAGACGCCATTCGAGAACACCGCGCCCAGAGCCGTGCCATTCAGTAGCGCCGCCGACTTGGATGTAAAGCCGCTGCCGTTGATGGTGGTCGTAAAGATTCCCAACGGCAGTTGACCGTTAGAGCCGACACTAGTGATCACCGGCGTAGGCGGGATCAGAGTCACCGTAGCAGTGGCGGTTCCGTTAGGTCCCGTGGCGGTCACGGCATCGGTTCCCGTTGAAGACATGGCCGTGGGAGCCGTGTACAATCCGGCCGGAGTGACTGTCCCATAAGTCGCGGCGAAGCCCGTCGCGCCCGCCGACGTGAATTGTTGCGCCGCACCGAGATTCAAGGAGACCGTTACCGGTGCGATGGTCTGCGGATTCAGAACCTGCAACGTCACCGCAGCCGAGGCCGATCCGCCGGGGCCCGTCACCGTCACGACCACCGAGCTCGAAGATGGCATCACTGCCGGTGCTGTATACAAACCGTTGGCGCTGATGCTGCCGGCGGTGGCCGTCCAACCAGTGGCTCCCGAAGACGTGAACTGCTGCGTCGCGCCGAGTTTGACAGTCGCCGATGCCGGCGAAATCGTCTGCTTCGGAGGAGGTCCGCTGGCAACAAACTGCACGGCAAATGCGGGACCCCACAGCGTTCCCGGATTCATCACCTGAAACGTCGCGCTCTGCGCCTTGCCTTGGTAACCGGCTGCTTTGAGAGTGGTCACACTTACAAAAGTGGTGGAGAGATTTACACCTAAGGTTGTGACCTGCGCGCCCTTTTGAAAATTGGTGCCCGTGATGGTCACGGTATACGAGCCAGTCGGAATCGGACTCGGGGAGATCGACGATATCGACGGGCCGGCGGGTTCGACGGCCACGTACACAATCGCAGAAGTTTTATTGTCCGAACCCAGCGCACTCACGGTGATCCCATTGGCCGGGATCACGGCAGGCGCGGTGTAAAGGCCTCCGCTGGTAATCGTTCCGTAAGTTTTATTCCCACCCTTGATGCCATTCACCGACCACGTCACCGCAGTGTTGGCGAGTCCAGTCACTTTCGCTGTGTACTGTACCGCCTGATTCACTCCAATCGTGGTGTACCCAGGGCTGATCACAATCGACTGCGCCTGTAGCGCGCACGGCGCAAGCAGGGCTGCCGCGTACAGAACGAGCCTAAGGATTTCCTGCTTCATCCGCATTTATTTGCGTTCCTCCGAAGTGACTGCCGGTACCAGATCAAATCGGCTTCGAAGGTGTGATGAAACAGATCTTTGCGGAAAGAAAATCTACTTAACCCGGCACTTACTACCGTGCGGACAGCTTACTTGCCCACCATCAGAATCGTAAAAGATCCCGGCAGTAGCTGGCCTCGTCCCCCGCGTCCACCCGGTTGTGCCGGAGGAGTGGGCGGACCAAACTCGGCGCCGATCAGAATCAGGTGGCCGGTCTTGGTGTCGAGCGCGCTCGTCCGAGCTCCCGTCATCGTCGGCAACGTCTGCTCCACTTCAAAGCTGGTTGGGCTGTTCTCCTTAACGATAGTCAGCGTACCGTCGACCTGCGAGCTGAACGCCTCCATGGTGCGCGGATTGAACGACGCTCCGTCCGAGCCGTTGCCGATCGGCAGAGTGGTGATGATTTTGCCGTCCTCAACGTTAAGCATCACCATGTTCGCCGGATTGCGGCAAGTGGCAAACAGAATGTGATTTTTGTTGTCGAGTGCTAGCCCGGCGCACGTGCCGCCCTTGCCTGTGACATCGTAGTGACCAGTCACCATCAGCGCCTTACTATCCACCACGGCGATGTTTTCTTTGTCTTCCACGTCAATATAGAGATGTCCCTTGCCGTCGCTGACAGCCTGCTCTGGCATGCCTCCGATATCGACCGTGCCAACCACGGAACCGTCCTTCGCGTCGATCACTGTCACGTGCGGCGCGACATGACTGAGCACATAAACTCGCTGGGTGGAGGGATCGAAGAGATGGCCGTCAGGGTTGCCCATGACGTCGATGGTCTTGATCACCTTCATCGTCTTGGTATCGAACATCGTGATCGGCTTGCTGGTGGCGAAGCCGTGTCCGGCCTTGGCATCGATAGCCGCGCCGTGCGCGTTGGTGGTGGGGATTTCGCCCACCGCTTCGAGCGTATCCAGATCATAGACCGCCAGCCGTGGAGTGGGCCCCGTGCGCGCGATGTACAAGCGGCGTGCTTCGACGTCTAGGCTCACGTAATCGTAACCGCCGTCGCCGCCGACCTTGGCGGTCTTCAGCACTTTATAGGGTCCAGCAGCGGGAGTCTGCTGAGCCCCGCCGAGCGATGCGAACAGGGCGAACGCGATTGCAAATCCTAGACAGAAACGTAACATGACAAACTCCTCGAACGATCTATTTACCCAGCAAGTGCGACGCGTCTTTTTCGTTTTCGAGGCAAATGTAATCCATGAGCTCGGTATTGAGCGCGATGAATTCGTTAACCTTGACGGTCCACGGTTTAGTGTACGCCTTGGGGTCGTCCACGGTAATTTCGATTTCCAGCGTGCCGTAGTTCACGCGCCGGAAGCGCTCGGTCAGCTTGGCGGCATCGGTCATGGGGCTGCCCGCGCGGTCAAGCCACATGCTGTCGCGCAAACCGTTGGTGTGCACCACCAACGTGTCGCCTTCCCACTTACCTGAAGAGTAGCCATTCCAGGTGGGCTGTGGGTCTTCCGGCAGCGGACGTCCGTCGGTGAAGATTTGCCGGTAGCCGGCGTTACGTTCGTTGAGGATGAGCAGCAGCCCCGGCACCTGTACAACCTTACGGTATTCAGGATCCACCAGCAGGCGCGGCACTCCCAGCGGCAGGCACGCCGCCGAAGTGGGATCGTCCTTGCCGTTCTGCGCCTTGCGCTGCTTCACGGCCTCGGCGGCCCACGCTTGATACGGGAGTCCGTCCGGAAGTCCCCAACCGAAATCGATCCAGCGCAAGGAGGCGGCTTGCGGGAACGGTGACCGCGCTGGGCGGGATTCCGGCTTCAAGAACCTTCCATCATCGGCTTGCCAGATGCCCGACAAGTCCGGCTTACCGTCCGCGGTTCGGGGCACGGGCGCGGAGAGATTCGGCTTGCCGTCGGCCGTTCGCGGAACTCCAGGAGTGGGATAGTTCAACCACTGCGCCCCCAGCGACCCGCTGATCGCGATACACATGACAACAACGCGATTGATCATTGTTGACTCCCGACCAGCAAGTGTACACCCAGTTGGGAATCAATAATCAGGCGTGTCGCGGGGAAGACTGTAATTCGCCGGGATCGCCGGAATCGTCCGCGCGCAGGCCGGCTTTGCGGAGCAAATGTCTGAGTGAGCGCTCTCCGCCGGCGCCCTTTTGTTCGCCGGCTTCGTGTCCCGTGCGATCAATCACAGCATAGTGCGGGAAGGTCTTGGGCGCGTACCATGCCGCCAAATTGGTGTCGCTCATTAAAACAATTTTGCAGTTTCGCGGCGACTCCGCCAGATACTTGGTCACAGTTTTCTTGGACTCCGCGATATCCACCGCCAGCACCAGCAAACCTTGATCCTGGAACTCTTCCTGGATGGCATCCAGCGCCGGCGCGTCGCGCCTACAATACGGGCACCAAGTCGCCCAAAACTGCACTAGCACCACTTTTCCCTGCAGCGATTCCGTGCTGAAATCCTGGCCGTCCATGGATCTCGCCTTGAACTTGACCTGGGAATCGATGGCGCGAACGCTGGATGGAATCGCCAGGGAAAATCCAGCCGCCGCCAGCAAGTTTCTTCGGGATAACAGGAGAGGCTGGTTCATAATCGGGAATATTATCATAAATAGACGCGATTTTAAGGCCGAATGCTAACATGGGTACCGCATGCGCATCAAACTCTGGCTTCTTCTGGCCGTCGCCGCGCCGGCCTTTCCGCAAACCAAGAACGTCATTGATGAACTGGTGTTGGCGAACCATATCCTGGCGAATGAAGGTGTGCTCGACGGCTACGGGCATGTGAGCGTCCGCGATCCCGCGAACCCCAATCACTATTTTTTGGCGAAGGCCGGGGCTCCGTCATTGGTGACCGCCGCCGACATCACGGAGTACGACCTCGACAGCAAGCCCGTGACCAACGCGTCCGCCACCGGATATACCGAGCGCTTCATCCACGGTGAGATCTATAAAGCGCGCCCCGACGTCATGGCGGTAGTGCACTGCCATTGTTCCGAAGTCATTCCGTTCGCCAACACTTCGGTGCCGCTGCAGCCCATGCATCACATGGGATCATTCATCGGCGCGGGCGTGCCGGTGTTTGAGATTCGCAGTGCCGGCGGCGAGACCGACATGCTGATCCGCACGCCCGCGCTGGGCCGGGCGCTGGCGCAGACGCTCGCGGACAAATCCGCCGCTCTTATGCGCGGACACGGCGCTGCGATTGTGGCTCCTTCGCTGCATATCGTAGTAGGGAGATCTTACTATCTGAATCTCAATGCGCGATTACAGATGCAAGCGCTGCAACTGGGCGGCAAGGTGAACTATCTCGACGCGGAAGAATCGAAAAAAGCAGTGATCGATTACGAGCGTTCCTGGGACTCCTGGAAACACGATCTATTTGCCCACTAGGTGTTGCGCGTCCTTCTCGTTCTCGCAAACCCAGTCGAGTAGTTCGGTGTCGGGCAAAAATTGCCATGGGATCTTGACGGTCCACGGTTTGCTGTAAGCTTTCGGATCGTCAATCGTCAATTGCACTTCGATGTGCCCGAAATCGGGGCGGCGGAAGCGTTCGGTGACATGCAGAGCGTCCGTATGAGGGTGGCCGCCGTCATCGAGCCAGGTATCGGGGTTGATGCCGACCGTATTGACGACCAGCGTGTCGCCTTCCCACTTACCCACCGAGTATCCGAACCAAGCCGGGTCGAGATCCTTGGGGAGTTCACGGCCATCGATGAAAATTTCACGGAAAGAATGATAGCTCTCAAATAACATGGCGATCTCTCCGCTGGTCTGTATGACTTTCTTGGGCATGTGATGAGCATCGAAATCGGTCACGCTGTGCGGCAGGCAGCGCGTGGACGGCCGATTCTTGCCGGAATCCGCCAGCCTCTCCTTGTAGAGCGCCGCGGCCCACGGGAGCATGGGCACCTCGACTCCGTCGGCGGCCAGATTCTCCAGATATTTGGTACTGAACCCCGGTGCTGACCACGTTCCTGAAAAATCCGGATGACCGTCGCGCGTCCGGGGGGCGGGCGCCGACAAGTTCGCTTTGCCATCCTTGGTTCGCGGGATGCCGGGAGTGGGATGATTAATCCACTGCGCCGCCAGCGGCGTTACCAAAACCATTACGATGATAAGCGTTCTCATTCTTTCGTGCGCGCAAATCTGTAATTCCCGGACACATGCTTTACGAAAAGATCCGTCGGGGCGGTCTGCGGGTCTTTGACAACAAACTCGATTCCGCCCTGTATGCCGACAAAATTGCTTACCGACGTCGCCCGGAGTTGCGTTTTCCCCCGGCCGTCGAGGTCGCCGTAGAGCGCATCGCCGTCGACACTGATCACGATGGTCCGCGCGACGGTGCGCCATAGCTTGGGCTGTTCCACGTAGGTGCCAGCGTATTTCGCCAGTGTTTCCCGCGCAACCTTTATTTCCGACTTCTCATCGTCGGAAGCCTTGCCCACCCAGTGATCCAGATTCTTGTTGTTCTCGTTGCAGACGGCTTCGAGCAATTCGGTGTCGGGAGCGAGTAGCGAACTGATGGTGACCTTGAATGGTTTGGCATACACCTTGGAGTCCTGAATGGTCGATTCCATTTCCAGGTGTCCGAAGTCGGTGCGCCGGTAGCGCTCCGTCGTGCGCAGAGCTTCCGTGTGCGGATGCCCGTCGGTGTCGAGCCACGTCCGGTCATTAAATCCGGCGCTGTCGACCACCAGCGTGTCGCCCTCCCAGTGCCCCACTGAATAACCCATCCAAGCCGGTTGCGGATCTTTCTCCAGCGGGCGGCCGTCGAGGTAAATCTGCCGATAGGTGAGGTCCTCGTCGAGCATGACGATGAGAGTGGGAGTCTGCACGATCTTCACATACCGTTGCGCCGTGCTGTATCCCGGACCCAGCGGCAAACAGTGCACGGTCATGTGATCCCTACCCAAATTCTCCTTGCGCTGCTCGACCAGAGTTTGTGCCCACGGCTGTACGTCTCCGGGCTTCAGATCCGCCGCGATATTGGCGCCATACTTCGGCGAGACTCGGTTCCACACTCCCGTGAGGTCGGGCTTACCGTCGGCTGTGCGCGGCGTGGGGGCCGAGACGTTGGGCTTGCCGTCAGCCGTGCGCGGAATGCCGGGCGTGGGATAGTTCAACCACTGCGCTTTCACCGGAGCCGTCAGTGCGAGAGAGAAAATCACCAGTGCAGCTGCCTTCATGTTCCGCCTCCTCAGGCTGTTTCACTGCTTGGAATACTTGTTCCGCGAATCCTTGCCCACCAGATGTTCGACGTCCTGGTTGTTCTCATTGCACACGTACTCAAACAGCTCCGTGCCATACATGTACTTGGAGTGCCCGTACAAGGTAAACGGTTTGGTATACGCGCCCGGGTCATCGATGGTGACATCGTAATCCAGATGGTCAAAATCCGGCCGCCGGAAGCGCTCGACAATATGTAATTTCTCGGTGTGCGGATGGCCCGCGAAATCGAACCAGAACACTTCGTTGAAGGCGACCGAATCCACCACGAAGGTGTCGCCTTCCATTTTGCCGACGGAGTGCCCGTACCAGGTGGGATCGGGATCTTCCGGATGCGGACGCCCGTCGGTGAAAATCTGGCGGTAGCTATGGGTGTTGCCCTCGAAAAGAATGAAGGTGTGGGTGGGCGTTTGCACAATGCGCCAAGGATGCGGAACTTGGCGCGGAACGCCAGCCGGCAGGCACACCGCCGTCGGGTCGTCTTTCGATAACCGCTCCTTAACCAGCTTCGCCGCCCACGGTTGCAGCGGAATACTCTCGCCCGGTTTCAGCGCGTCGTTGAGATCGGAAATGAAATGGGGATCGGCGCTCCAGATGCCGGAGAAATCCACTTTGCCGTCGGCAGTTCGCGGCGTGGGCCCGGGCTTAGCTTTAGCTACA
>CAVVZG010000233.1:0-13609 GCA_963752205.1 Bryobacterales bacterium
GTGCCACATCCCGGTCAGGTTCTCCGTGAAGTGATACGGGGGTGCCACTCCGATCGAGGGGAATAAGAGCAGCGTGGCGACAATCCCCAGGTTTGACGGGTTGAAGATGTGCTGCGTTTTGCCGTCACCCACGGGTGCGCGGAAAATCACCTTCGAGCAGATGGCGACGCCGACGCCGAAGATCACCGGCATCAGCCTCTCGTTGGGATACAGAAGCATCGTGACAGCCAGGCCCGGGATGATGGCAGGCGGCAGAAAGTTGATAAGGTCCGCCCACGAGCCGGCGAACCGCGGCTTGCGGTCGCTGGCTCGCGCGTCGATCCACTCCAGCAGGAATTGGAGGCCGATGGCCGTCGCCAGCCCGACGAGCGGTTGGATGTGCGACTGCTCGAAGCCGAGAAACAGATGGCCGACGAGGTTCCAGACAATGAGCAAAATGGTGAAGTACCACAGGGCGAAATATCGACGCAGGGCGCTGCGCTTGGGGTAAAACTGCAGCGTCGTGATCGCGTCGGCTGTTGTCGTCATCAAAGCTCTCCCTTCCTATCTGCCGGCCAACCGAGTCGGATGGTGTGCCAACCCGCCTTCAATTGAAACGTTTCCTCATGGGGATTGCCGTCCGGGTCCCGCCAGCGAATCTCGACGGGAGCTTCGGCGATTGTATCGAGACCCAGGTGAACATCCGGGGCACGTTTTCCGGCATAGCCGCTTCCGCCGTCGACCTGGGCCACCCGCTTACGCCCGTCCGGCAACTGGATGGCCACCGCGGCGCCGATGGCCGGCCGGCCCGGAATTTCGTCGACTGGATGACCGATACCCGGCTCGACGAGCGTTGCCTTTCCCTTTTCCAGAGGGAGCAACAGGTGCAGCCCCATGAAGTTGCCGGGCTTGGGACACTCATTGTGGTAAAAGTAAGACGGCTGCCATTGATTCGCAAGGGCGAAATCGAGCCGGCCGTCGCCGTCCACGTCGGCCAGGGAGATGCCGCGCGTCACCATCGCCTCGGACATCGACTGACCGTCCTGCAACTTCAGTTTGGGGGCCACGTCGTAATAGCGGCCGTCCCTGGCCCTGACGAAGAAGGCGAAGGTGTCATGGCCGCTGACGTCGTCGCCAGGCTGGAGGTTCGGCCAGAACTTCGGGTTGTGCAAGAGTTGGTTGTTGCTGGTGCCAAGGCTTTGCAGTTCGGGCCACTTGTTGATTTGCCCCTTGATGAAGCCATTCGCCTGAATCGCCTCGAGGACGCCGTCGTTGTTCAAATCCGCCAGCCGGCAGTCCCACGACCAGCCACTGCGCGACAGGCCCAGTTCTTCGCTGGCTTGCCGGAACGGAGCGATCCCGTCTTTCATGCGCTCGGTCTGGCCGGTGTTCAGCCACAGGAATGTCCGCCGGTCGACCCGCAGACCACGTAGCCAGTGAGCCCGGTGCGATTCCATTTCTCGACGTTGTGCTGGACCTTAACTTTGTAAAGCTCACCACGATGGTCGAACGGAGTAGCGATAGGAGGGAGAATGCCTTGCAGCTTAAACATGGAGAGGACCGCTGCGGGGCGGGTCCGAAAACCCGCCCGTACAGGGAAAATGACTACTTTACGAAAATGATCAACAACGTGAAAATCGCCAGCGATTCGATAAACGCCAGACCCAGAACCAGCAGCGTCTGAATGCCCGCGCGAGCTCCTGGATTCCGCGCCACGGCTTCCGCCGCGCCCGAAACCGCTTTACCCTGGCCAAGCCCGCACAATCCCGAAGCGATGCCCATGCCCAGCGCCGCGCCCACAAACCGCAGCTCGCCCGTTCCGACACCCGACCCGCCGGTGCCCTGAGCAAAAACCGGACTGGCAGCAACTAATAGAAACAGTGCCATCAATCCCAATACTTTCAAAGTGCTCATGGTGTAACTCCTTCTATGAAATTCCGCCAAGGAGGTGGTTCCGGTCCGCCCTGGGGGGTCGGTGGCTCACACTTGACGGGTGAAAATGCCGAATTAAATGGTATCGGCCGCCGCCTCTTCTTCGTGGGCGGTAGCGCCAGCGATATAAATCGTCGCCAGCAAAAAGAACACATAAGCCTGCACCAGGGCCACAAACACGTGGAGCCCCATGAAGATCACGGGGATCACAATCTTGGTCAGACTCAAGAAAACGTTGGTCACCTGCTCGCCCGCAAACATGTTCCCGTAAAGACGAACGGTGAGCGAAAGTGGACGGATAAAGACGCTGACGGTTTCAATCGGCAGCATGAAAAGAATAATGGCAATATTCGCCACCGGATTCGGAAACCGCACTGGACCGGCAAAGTGCGCCACATACTTGATCCCTTGCGCCGCAAAACCCATCGCGTTGAAATACACGAAAGTGACCAGGGCCAAACCCGCCGGAACCCACGGCGACATTGTGGGCGACTCGAACGCCGGCACGATGCCGATCAGATTCAAGCTCAACACAAAAATGAAGAGCATTCCGATAAACGGAATGTACTTCTCGCCATGATGAATGCCGACTTCGTGAACCGTAGTCGTGAAGAACTCATGCAGCATTTCGAAAATGTGCTGCAGTTTCCCGGGCTTATCGACGGACAGTTGCGACCGCAGAATCGCCACCGTAACCACCAGCAGCGCCACCACCAGAATTTCCATGACAACTGAGTTGTCCCACGGCCGCTCCGTTGGTCCCGACAACCCAATCAGGTGCCGCAAGGCGTTCCCCGGGCCAGCAAGGTATTGATTGAACAGGGCTGTCAGCCCCAGCTCGTTTTCCATATGAATTTTGTCTTACTTGGAGACGCTGAGCCCAAACAGAAGTTCGAGCACCACCGCGAAGAAAGAAACCAGCAACCCCATAATCAGGACCGCCGGACTGCTTCGTAAAACGTATATGGTAGCATACACGGCCCCCGCGATCAGCAGGTAGCGCAGCACCAAAAACACCACCGATCCAGCCGCCGGAAGCTTCCCCGAAGCCCCGATCGCATCCGCCAGTTTGAACCACGACCGCACCGTGATCAGCGACAGCCCCGCGCCCACCAGGAACCCCACCGCGTCACGCCACCCGCGCAATCCCAACGCCACCGCCACCCCAACCACCCCCAGCACAATCGCGATGCGAGTGATCCTATCAATAGAGAGTTCAATCATTTCGGCTTAGAGCCCATATCGCGCATCAGCTGGCCGATTAACTGCACGAAACCGCCGAGAATCCCCAGGATCAAGAATACGATCTTCAGATAGGTGGTGTGTAGCCACAGATCCAGCCCGTAGCCCATCGCGTAACCGGCAAACGTCGCCGCCGGCAAAGTCATCGCTATAGCCGTGTAGCGCGCCGCCGCCGCCATGAAGTTATCCGGCCGTTTCATTCTCACTGCTTCGATTGTAGAAGCCGCCGGGCTTCGCGCGCGCTCTCGTTCACCAGCAGCCCCATCTTAGGATGACTAGGCTCGAAGTCCGCAGGGAACCCCAGCTCCGCCAGCGTCTCGCTAGTAGTGGGACCGATCGACGCCATCACGACGCGCCCGCAAGCCCGCCGCACATCGCCTTCAAGACCCAACTCCGCAGCGACTTTCAGCAAATGCTCCACCTGCGCCGACGACGTCACTAGCAGCAGATCAATCTCCCCCGCCGCCAGGCGCCGCGCCGCGTCCTGCAGCGGCCCCAAGTCCTCCGGCAAGTCCCATTGATAGACCTGGACTGACGTCACATCAGCCCCACGCGCCCGCAACCCGTCGATCAGCTCCTGGCTCGGACGCCCATACTCCTGCACCGCCACACGCTTCTCCGCCCGCCCTTCCGTAGCCGTCAGAATCTCCCGCCAGGTGTTCGGCTCCGGAACAACAACGGCCACTGGCACGCCCCACTCCCGCATCACCGCCATCGGCTTCGGCCCCCGCGCCACAACTGTAATCCCCCGCAGCGCCTCCGCAAACGCCCCCGCCGGCCAGCGCGTCTCAATCACCTGGTTCAACAAACGAGTCCCCACCCCTGTGAGCAGAATCAGCATGTCGAACTTGCCTTGAAACAGGTCCTCGGCGAACCTGAGAGCCGCCGGGTTCTGGGTCAAAGGCACTTCCCGCATCGACGGAGCCACCAAAGGAACGCCGCCCTGCAGTCGAATCAGTGTTTCGATCTCGGTGGCGCGGCGGCTTTCGAGCGCCAGCACGCGCAACCCGTCGAATGGCATGGGATCAGCTTAGCAAAGAGGAGGGAAACAACGAAGCACTTGGATAGAAGCACAGACGCACAAACGCGACCGGTGCAGTGACACCGGTCGCGAGAGAAATTACGCGGAGAATCCCTACTGCGCCGGAGGAGCCATGATCGGCTCTTCAGCGCCGCGATGGCAGGTGTAGCAGCTCACGTGAGCCTTGCCATCCGGGAACTTCGAATTGATATCGGCGGCCATGCGGATCATCGCGCGCGCGATGTTCTTCTTGGGATTGTCATCGCTCGCGAAATCTCCCATCACGTGGCAGTAGGAGCACATCACTCCTAAACCCACGCGGAACGCCGCCATGGTCGGCTGCAAACCTTCCGTCGGGAGCACTTTCAGATTCTTGGGATTCGCGAACGGGCTCGGTCCCTTTTTCTTCTCTTCCTGGGCGGAGAGAGTCAAAGACAACACTAACGCAAGTGACACAACGAGTAAGCGCATGGAAGAATTATACACAAAGACGCGCCCGCGTCAATGCCATTCGTCCAGCACTTTGTTTGGACGTGCGATTCCGCCTGAAAGTTGCCGCGTTCTTGCGCTCCAACTCTTGCAACTTTGGCCCCACCGCAGCGTCCAATGAGGTGTGAAGGAGACAGCCATGAAGACACCAAAAAAAATAATCAAGAAATTTACCGTAGGCGTCGCCGGCCTCACGCTGCTGAGCGCCGCCCTGTTCGCCGGACCAACGTCGCACCCCCGCACGATTGAGGATCAGGTGCGGCATGAAATCTTGTCCGTCCCTTATATCGGAGTGTTCGACAATCCCTCCTGGGAAATCGACAACGGCGTGGTAACGCTCTCCGGTGAAGTGACGCAGCCCGTGGACAAACACAATCTGGAGCAGGCCGTAAAAGGCGTCGAAGGCGTCACCCGCGTCGAGAACAACATCGAAGTGCTGCCGCTCTCTAACTTCGACGACCAGATCCGCGTGCGCACGCTGCACACCATGCTGCGTACCGCCCCGCTCGATAAATACTTTCAGGGCGTGCAGCCCTCCATCCGCATCATCGTGAAGGACGGCCACGTGACCCTCGACGGCGTCGTGCTCAATAACGCCGATCGTCAGTTCGCCTTCATGGCCGCCAATCGCGTGTCCGGAGTCTTTTCGGTGACCAACAATCTCCGCGCCGAAAAGTAACTCCCCCACCAGCGGCCCGCGTACCTCCTCCGCGCGGGCCGCTTTTTTTCTTGTAAGCCGGCCTGCCAGAAAGATCCTCCCTCTTATCCGCCATCATTGGCTGACCGTGTGCACCTATTGCGTGCGACATGGCAAATTCTGAGCAAATCCATCCTCTTTCGGTACCCGTAAGGTCTACGATTTCCCTCGTACTCCCCCGCCAATACAAGGAACACAGGCGAAAAACTTCATCGCTGCTCGCAATCGTGCCGATAAGACACGATCCCGTAATGGTTGTCAAACTGGGACGACTTCAGCAAGAAGGGGCAGCAGCATGAAGCCGTCAGCGGAGCGAGAGACTGCGCCGGCGAGCGCGAAGTCCGGCGGACAGCGGCACCCAGCGCCGCTTTCCGCCGAAGTGCGCGAACAGCTCATCCTGGAGCATCTCCCCCAAGTGCGCCTGATCGCCCGCCGCATCCATCAGCGCTTGCCGGAGAGCGTGAGCCTGGACGACTTGGTCTCGACCGGCGTCGTCGGCCTGATCGCCGCCATCGACCGCTTCGACGCCTCGCATAACGTGAAGCTCAAGACCTATGCCGAGTACAAAATTCGCGGCGCCATCCTCGACGGCCTGCGCGGACTCGACTGGGCCCCGCGCCAACAGCGCCGCCGCTCCAAGCAAATCGAAGCCGCCATTCTCTCCGCCGAGCATCGCCTGAAACGCTCGCCCAGCGAGGAGGAAATCGCCGCCGAACTTGGCCTCGATCTGGAGGAATATCACGAATGGCTCGTGGAAATCCGCGGCCTGAATTTAGGGAGTTTTGAAAGCGCGTCAGAGGACGAGGACAGCCGCGATCTGCTGAACTTCATCTCCGACGATGAAGAAGACTGGCCTTCGCGCCTGCTCGAACGCAGCGAGCTCAAAAAGCTGCTCGCCATGGCTATCACCAAAATGCCGGAAGTAGAGAAAACCGTCCTCAACCTCTACTATCACGAAGAGCTGACGCTGCGTGAGATCTCGAAAATCCTGCGCCTGCACGAATCCCGCATCTCGCAACTGAAATCCCAGGCCATCCTGCGCCTGCGCGCCTACATGGAAAAACGCTGGCCCAAGCCGCGCGGGGTTTAGAGCCCCTATTGCTGATCCACGTGAGCCGGTTCGGCGCGTCCCAGCCGCGGCGCTTCCGGAGCTTCCACCGTCAGAGTCATCTCCTTGCGCTCCCGCATCACCGCCACCGGGATGGGTTTCCCGTGAGCCGCCCGCAGCCGCGTGGAAATCTCCGCCGGCGTCGCCACCTTCACATCGTCCACCTTGTAAATCACGTCGCCAGCCTTGACTCCGGCCTTCTCCGCCGCCGAGCCCTTCATCACGGTGCGCACCAGCACGCCGTCGCTCACGCCGAAATACTGCGCTAGTTGCCCGTCAATCGATTCCGCTTCCACGCCCAGCATGGGACTGCGCAGCCCCACAATAACCCGCGGCACGTCCGGCATGCGGAAGCCGATTCCATCTGGTATCCCCGGAACCTGTGGATGCTCGCCGACTTTCGCGATGATCGTCTGCGAAGCGCCGCCGCGGAAAACTTCCAACTTCACATCGCGCCCCACCGGCGTCTCCCGCACTAACTTCGATGCCTGCTCCAGGCTTTCCACTTTGTTCCCGTTAATCTGCAAAATCACGTCGCCACTCTTCAGCCCCGCCTTCTCCGCCGGACTGTCCGGAGCCACCCGCGTAATCTCCACTCCCGTGTCCGACGGCAGCTTCAGAGCCTTAGCCCGATCTCCCGCGATCTCCTGAATCCCCACGCCCAGGTACCCACCCGGCGGCGTCACCAAGAACCGCGACGATATGGCCGGCGGCGCAGGCGGTTGCGGAGGCGCGGGAGCCTGCTGCCCCATCGCCCCCCAGGGCAGCGCCACCAGCACCGTCATCAAAATTGCACTTCGCATAAATAAAACCTCTTAGTAAGTCTCGGCGGACGCCTTGATTGAGTGCAGCATTTGCCGGGCACGCTCGCGAACATCGCTATCATCTTCGCGGCTCATCAATTCTTGCAAAGCGCCCACCATCTGCGGGTCCAGCCCCTGGGCATCATGCCCGGTCAGTGCGTCAATCACCCTCGTCCGCATCCCGGTATTCGGGTCATTCAATAAGACGTGGGCCAGCGCATTCTGTACCATCGGGTCGTTGGCGTAGCGCTCCAGGCCTTCCATTGCTTTCAACCGCACGTTCGTACTCTCATCGTTGGCCATCGCGAACGCCAGTGCCTCGCGCACATCGGACTCGTTCGCTTCCCCCACCAGAATCGTCACCGTCTGCGCCCGCAGCCCCGGATCCGTCGCTTCCTTGGTAGCCGCCATCAATAACTGCCGTATCCGCTGGTCATCACGGCTCCCGGAAATCGTCCGCTCGCGCTTTTCATCGAACACAATCCGCAAAGTGCCGTCCGGCTGCGCCGCCACGTTGCGCACCTGCGCCCCGCCAAAATCTCCTAGCCCCATGGACGTAATCCCGCCGAATCCCGGCGTAACTTTAGCCGCAAAGAACCCAATCGCCAACAGCGCCATCGCGCCCACGGGACGTAAAAATTGAATCTTCCAATTGCCCGCGATCTGGCTCCACCAGCTCTCCCGGCCCGACGCCGGTCTCTCGCGCGGCAGCATCTCCGCCAAATCCTCACGGCAGCGATTGAGCAGCGCCGGCGACGGAGTCACAGCCGCCGCGTCCACCGCCTCATGCAGCACTTTTTGACGCGCCAGCGCATCGCGGCACTCAGCGCAGCCGTCCAGATGCGAATCGATGCGCTCTTCCTCGTCGAAGCTCAGCTCGCCATACAGCAGCAGCGCAAATTGTTCCCGAATATTTTTGCAGTTTTGTTCGCTCATACAAATTCTCCCAACGCCGTCCGCATTTTTTGCGTCGCCCGGAATAAACAGTTTTTGGCCGCTTCCTCGGAGGTGCCCAGCACCTCGCCGATCTTGCGCAGCCGCAGCCCGTCGTAATGCCTCAACTCAAACACCATGCGCTCGCGCGGCGTCAATTGCGCCAGCGCCTCTTTCACACGTTTGCGGATCTGCCCGCTAAACAAATTCCTCTGCGGATCGCCTTCCACCCGCGTCTCCGGCGCCGCATCCATGCGATCGAGCGTCCCCTCCGGAGTCGTCATCACCGTCGGCTCTTCCCGCCGCACTTTGCGCCGCCGCAACTGATCCAGGCACAAATTGGTAGCGATCCGGTAGAGCCAGGTGTGGAAACTGCAATCGAAGCGGAACTGATTGAGGTTGCGATACACCCGCAGGAAGGTTTCCTGGTACACGTCCCTGGCATCTTCCGGAGATCGTAACATGCTCAGAGCCAGCCGCAGCACGCTCTGGTCGTAGGTACGCACCAATTCCTCAAACGCAGACGAGTCGCCCGCCTGCGCCGCACGAATGAGCTCCGTTTCGTCCACGGCCGCCCCTTCTCTGCGCACGCCCCATCGCTTTAAGGATGGTTGCACCACTTCATTGGACGATCTAAAAGGTGAAAAGTAACGGCTCTTTAAGCCAGTTCGAGGCCTCTTTAAGCTAGCTCGAGATCGATGCGCTTCTGGGAAGCGTCCAAGTTGGTGATCTTGAAAGACCGGACCTCGCCGGCCTTAACCGCGCTGGGGCTGGAAGAAACACTAGGCCCCGACTTCCACTTCTGCGCCAGCATCGCTGAAAGCGAAGAAATGTCGGCTTTTGAAGAGCTTGCGGACGCCTCAGCGCTCTTCGCCTCGGCCAGCTTGCACTGCGCCATCACGCCCTCGCCCAGCTCCACCTTGGCGCGCGTAGCAGAAACGTCCACCACCCGCCCGCTGACGCTGTCCCCGGCCTTGTGCTCGGCAATATATTCGTCGATCGAAGTTGGCACCAGTTGCTTGATCCCCAACCGCAGCCGCCGCCGCTCGCGATCCGCCTCCAGGACTTGTGCCTTAACGACTTGGCCGATTTTGAGCTCGTCGCTAGGATGATTCAGCCGTTTCTCGTGGCTGATATCGCCGATGTGGATCATGCCCTCGATCCCATCGCCCAAATCCACAAACGCGCCGAACTTCGCCAAGCTGGTCACGGGAGCTTCCACCTGCGCGCCCACCGGATACTTCTTCAGCGCCTCTTCCCAAGGATCGCCCAGCGCCTGCTTCAGACCGAGCGCAATGCGCTTGTCCGCCCCGTTGACGCCGAGAACCACCACCTCGACCATATCGCCCGGCTTCACCACATCGGCGGCCTTCACGTTCTTGCGCGTCCACGACATCTCGGAAACGTGAATCAGCCCTTCAATCCCCGGCTCCAGCTCGACGAACGCCCCAAAATCCGCCACCCGCGAAACCTTGCCGCGAATGCGCTCGCCTACCTGATACTTCTCCGCCGCCACCGTCCACGGGTCCGGCGCCAGTTGCTTCAGCCCCAGCGAAATCTTGCGCGTCTCGCGATTGATCTTCAGAATCTTAACGTCGATCTGCTGATCCTGCGAAACCACGTCGGATGGCTTCACGCCGCGCGCGTAGGTCATATCGGACACATGCAGCAGCCCGTCCACGCCGCCCAGATCCACAAACGCCCCGAAGTCGGTCAACGTGCGCACGGTTCCGTGCACCACATCCCCCGCTTGCAGCTTCCCGAACGCTTCCTGCTTAGTCTGCCGTTCGCGCTCTTCCAAGACCACGCGCCGGTCGACGACAACATCTTCGCTAGCGGTGTCGAGCTTCGTGATGCGGCATTCGATATCCTGCCCCACCAGCTTTTCAAGATCGGCAATCTCGCGCACCCCGCTGCGCGACGCCGGCATGAAGGCGCGAACGCCCACATCCACGCGCAATCCGCCCTTCACCACTTCCGTCACGTGACCCGAAATCACACTCTTGTCCGCGAACGCTTTTTCGAGCCCGCTCCAGTCCTTGGGAGTCTCCACGCGAATGGTCGACAACTGATAGTTGCCTTCTTCATCGCGCCCGCGAATGGAAACAATCAGCTTCTGCCCCGGCTGCAGCGGAACTTTCGGATCCACCGGCAACACGCCGTCCGTCTTGCGCCCGATATCGACAAAGACAGAATCCGCCGTGACCGTCACAACGGTGCCCTCCAGGGTCTCGCCCCGGGCATGGTGGGCTTGTTCGAACTCGTTAAGGATGTCCGCAAAAGAGGTATCGACCGGAGTCACCTCAGGCGAATCAGGTGTGTTTGATAGGGGCATGCGAGAAAACTACGTTTTTCATATTGTGTCACATTTGACGACGCACCGCCCCCGGCGACGTTAGAATATCCTCAGTGCCGTCCACTTGGCGCCGTTACGTCCGCCCGCAGGATTTCGTCTGGCTGCTCTTCTTTTCCGCGCTAGCCGTCTTCGGCCCCGGCCGCAGCCCGCGCACCATCGCCGCCCTAATAGCACTAGCAATCGTACAAGTGTTGGAACCCCGCATCGGCACGCGCATCTCGGTGGTTCTAAAACTAGCCCTCTGCTATCTTCTAATCGGCTTCACTTATGGCGTCTCCAGCAGCTTCTATCTGATCCTGTTCCTCCCCGTGATCACCGGCGCGACCAACTTCGGATTGCTCGGCACCGCCATCACCTCGCTAGGAGCCTGCGCCGTCTACCTGTCCTTTTTAGTCTTCCTGGGAGAAAACGAATTCATCCCCGAAGACCAAATCCCCGAACTCGTTCTGCGCACGCTCTTCCTCCCCGTAGTAGGCTACCTGACCTACCAACTAGCGCAAGCGAATCAAGAAGAGAAACACAAAGCCCAGCAAGCCGTAGAAGACCTGGCGAGCGCTAACCGCAGCCTCAAAGAAGCCCAAGCCGAAGTGCGCCGCGCCGAACGCCTGGCCGCCCTAGGCCAACTCACCGCCGGCCTGGCCCACGAGCTGCGCAACCCGTTAGGCACCATGAAAACCTCCGCCCAGCTCCTCTCCAAACAAGTCTCCAAAGAAAACGAGCTAGCCCAGGAGATGGCCGGATTCATCACCTCTGAAGTCGACCGCACCAATTCCCTGATCACCCGTTTCCTCGACTTCGCGCGCCCCCAACACCTGAAGTTCGAAACCGCCGACATCACCACTCTGCTCGACACCGCCATCTCCCGCTTCGAACGCGAGCAGAAAAACATCGGCACGTCCGTGACGATCTTCAAAAACTATTCGCCCGACGTCCCGCCCGTTCGCTACGACCCCGAACTGATGGAGCGCGTCATCTCCAACTTGCTAGTCAACGCCGCCCAAGCCAGCCCACCCGGCGGCATCGTGACCGTGAAGACCCAGTCCGACGAAAGCGAAGTAGAAGTGGCCGTAATCGACCGCGGCTCCGGCATCGACCCCAAGAACATCGAAAACATCTTCAATCCGTTCTTCACCACGAAAACCGACGGCATCGGCTTCGGCCTGGCCATCATTTCGAAGATCCTCGACGAACACGGCGGACGCATCACGGTCGAAAGCACGCTGGGCGAAGGCAGCGTATTCCGCGTCTTCCTACCACTCAAGCGACAATAGGAATTTCATGGCCAAACCCACCATCCTGGTAATCGAAGACGAAGAAAAACAGCGCCGCGTCGTCGGCCTGCACCTGGCCGCCGCCGATTACGAAGTAAAAGGCGCCGGCACCGCCGAAGAAGGCTGGAAGCTGGCCGGCGACGTCGATCTGATCCTGACCGACCTGAAACTCCCCGGCATGGACGGCCTGGAATTACTAGAAAAACTAAAAGCCCAAAATTCCCATACACCAGTGGTCGTCATGTCCGCCTTCAGCACCGTAGAAAACGCCGTAGAAGCCATGAAGCGCGGCGCCGTCGATTTCCTGCCCAAGCCCTTCTCTCTAGATCACCTCAGCGTAGTGGTCGAAAAAGCACTCGAAGTGAGCAATCTTCGCAGTGAAAATCGCGAACTGCGCGAGGCGTTAGGCCAGCGCTACCAGTTCGAAAACATCATCGGCAGCAGCCCCGCGATGCAGGAAATTTTCGCCACCATCATGCGCGTAGCCCCCACCCGCGCCACGGTTCTGCTAGCCGGCGAAAGCGGCGTAGGCAAGGACATGATCGCCCGCGCCATCCACCAGCACTCCCCGCGCAAAGACCGCCCCTTCGTCAAGATCAACTGCACCGCGATCCCCGAAAACCTGATGGAAAGCGAACTCTTCGGCTACGAAAAAGGAGCCTTCACCGGAGCCAACATCTCCAAACCCGGCAAGTTCGAACAAGCTAACACCGGCACCGTAATGTTGGACGAAATCGGCGACGTCCCCGCCTCCGTGCAAGTGAAACTCCTGCGCATCCTGCAAGAACGCGAGTTCGAACGCCTGGGCAGCAACAAGACCCAACAAACCGACGTCCGCGTAATCGCCGCGACGAACGTCGACCTGCGCGCCGCTCTCGAACAAGGCACCTTCCGCGAAGATCTTTACTACCGCCTGAACGTAGTGCCCATGAACATCCCGCCGTTACGCGAACGCAAAGATGACATCCCCTACTTGGTCGAACACTTCGCCAAAAAATTCAATGGAGAAATCAGCGAAGGCGCGATGGAGCGCTTGGTCAGCTACCACTGGCCCGGCAACGTCCGCGAGCTCGAAAACGTGATCGAGCGCAGCGTCCTCTTAGCGAAAGGCCCCATGGTCGAAGCCGACGACATGAAGATCGAATCCGGAATCGGCCGCGCCAAACCCGCCTTCACCACGGATGCGTTCCTGCCCGAAGGCATGACGCTAGATCAATACGAGCAGTCCATCATCCGCGAAGCCCTGAAGCGCGCTAACGGAAATAAGAGCCAGGCAGCGCGCCTGCTGGGCCTAACCCGCAACGCCCTGCGCTACCGCCTGACTCAAATGGGAATTGAATGAACTCAGCGCCGCTTGCGGATCAGGATTACCAGCAGACTAAACACCACCAGTAATCCCACCACCCACCGCAGCCCCGTCACAACCTAGGCACGAACTAGGCAGCCGCGCCCGTCATCTTCGGCTTCAGCACGTCCACCAGTTCCTGCACCGACGAGGCGCTCTTCGCAAGCATCGCCTTCTCCTCGGCATTGAGCTGCAGTTCGTAGATCTTCTCGATCAACTTTATCGCAAAGGCCCAAACACGCGCAGGCTGGGGGGCCGGGACGACGGCGGGCTCACGCTCAGAATACAATCGGCTCGTTCATTTTGCCGCAGTGGGCGCAACGCGAACGGTCAACATCGGCGTCGTCCGTGTATACGGAGCCGCAATTTTTGCAGCGGAAGATGGTGTCCTCAGAGTGGGTTGGGCCAAAGCGGCGCCGCCGCATTTCGGAGC
>CAVVZG010000234.1:0-18641 GCA_963752205.1 Bryobacterales bacterium
GACGGCGGGTTCGATGATGGTGTCAAGGATTCGCTGGGTATCGGCGGCGGAGACGATGCGGCCGTCGCAGTAGGCTCCCATGCCGCCGGTGTTGGGGCCGGTGTCACCGTCGAAAACGGTTTTGTGATCCTGCGTGGCTTCGAGCGGCACCACGCTGCGGCCGTCGCTGACGACGATGAAGCTGACTTCTTCGCCGCGCAGGAATTCTTCAATCACTAGGCGCGGACCGAGCGATTGAACGGCGGCCTCGGCTTCCTCACGGCTGTGGGCGATGATGACGCCTTTACCGGCGGCGAGTCCATCGGCCTTCACAGCGACTGGGTAATCAAATCGTGTCAGCGCTTGGATGGCGGCTTCCGCTGACTCCGTGCGGACGAAGCGGGCGGTGGGAATGCCCACGCGCTGCATGAATTCCTTAGCGTAAATTTTGCTGCCTTCGAGCCGCGCGTTCTCTTGCGTCGGTCCAAAAATGGTCAGGCCGCAGGCACGGAATTGATCAACGATGCCAGCAACCAACGGGATTTCTGGGCCCACTACAGTGAGATCGGGTGCAACCGATTCCGCGACACTCAGGTATTCCGTCGATGGGAGAATGGTAGCTACCTGGGCGATGCCGGGGTTGCCGGGCGCGGAGAAGATCTGATGTCCTTCACGGGAGAGGCGCCAGGCGATGGCATGTTCGCGGCCGCCGCTGCCGATCACTAGAATTTTCACGGTGAAGTGCTAGTTTAGCGCGTTCCGTTAGAATGGAGAGGCAGTGGCTACTCAATATGATGTGATTGTCGTCGGAGCCGGACATGCCGGCTGCGAAGCGGCGCGGGCCTGCGCGCGGCTGGGCTTGAAGACCGCGATGATTACGATGAACCTGGATTTGATTGCGCAGATGTCGTGCAATCCGGCGATCGGCGGCATCGCCAAGGGTCATCTGGTGCGCGAAATCGATGCGCTCGGTGGCGTGATGGGTGAAGTCACGGATGCCGTCGGCATCCAGTTCCGGTTGCTCAATACCAGCCGCGGTCCTGCGGTTTGGTCGCCGCGGGCGCAGTGCGATAAAAAGCAATACCGCGTCAAGATGCGCGAATTGTTAGAAAAAGAGCCGAATCTCCGAATCTTACAGGCGGAGGTGGCTCAACTCTTGATTTCCGATAATCGAGTCCACGGAGTTCTGTTGCGGGACGGGCGACAGATCGATAGTGGCGCAGTCATAGTCACTACCGGCACCTTTTTGAACGGGCTGGCTCACGTCGGCGAGCAAACTTATAGCTGCGGTCGCAGTGGCGAGGCTTCATCAAATCTCTTGGGCGATCAGCTTCGCACGCTCGGGCTTGAATGGAAGCGGCTCAAAACCGGCACTCCGCCGCGTCTGGACGGCCGAACCATCGAGTGGTCCCAGTTTGAACCGCAATATGGAGATGCGGTTCCAACACCTTTCTCGTTCTTGACCAATAAGATAGAGAGGGAGCAGGTGCCCTGCTATATCACCCACACTACGCCCGAGTCCCACCAAGTGATTCGCGATAACATCGCGCGCTCACCGCTCTATAGCGGTCAGATCGAGGGGATCGGACCACGGTACTGCCCTTCGATTGAAGACAAAATCGTCAAATTTCCCGATAAGGATCGCCATCAGATTTTTCTGGAGCCAGAGGGGTTGGACACCAACGAGATTTACGTGAATGGGATGTCGACCAGTATGCCAATCGATGTTCAGTCGCGCGTTCTAGCGTCCATCCCTGGGCTGGAAAACGCCGAGATGGTGCGGCCCGGCTACGCCATCGAATACGATGCGATTGATCCTCGCGAACTTACTCATTCTTTGCAGGTTAAATCGTTCTCCGGGCTATTTCTGGCGGGTCAGATTAACGGGACGTCCGGGTATGAGGAAGCCGCTTGCCAAGGGCTGATCGCCGGCGTAAACGCTGCCTGTTATGTGGGGGGTCGGGAGCCGCTCGTCGTCGGACGAACCGAAGGCTACACCGGCATTTTGATCAGTGACTTGGTGTTGCAAGGTGCCGATGAGCCCTATCGTATGTTCACTTCCCGCGCAGAGTTCAGGCTGCACTTGCGGATTGATAATGCTGACGAACGCCTTACGCCGGTCGGGCGCAAGATAGGGTTGGTCTCGGATGAGCGATGGGGCCTCTATCAGAAAAAAGAGACTCAAAAGCAAATCCTGCGTGATTTTTTCCATGCAAAGCCGCATCACGCCGTTTGGTTGCGTCGGCCGGAGTCCAAGATTCAGGAGCTGGACCTGAATGGTGAATTCGGGCGGGATGCGTTGACGACAGTCGAGACGGAAATCAAATACGCAGGATATATCGCTCAACAGGATCGCCAGGTTCGCCAGTTGCGTGATGCCGAGCGCCGTGGGATACCGGATGCTTTCGTATATTCCGATATACCCGGCCTATCCAGCGAAGTTCGCGAGAAGCTGGAACGAGTTCGCCCCCAAACACTTGGCCAGGCCGGCAAGATTCCTGGAGTCACGCCGGCGGCTGTAGCTGTTTTGGATGTCTACTTGAGCGTTGACCGCCAAAATGGAAGACTTTAAGTCGCTGCTGGAGCTGGAGTTCTCCCCTTTCGGAGCGCTCACCAGCGACCAACTAGCCCTTTTAGAGCAGCATTATAGACTTCTGTTGCACTGGAACCGGAAGATAAACCTAACGCGGATCACGAGCATTCATGACGCCGTCCGTTATCACTACTGCGAGTCGCTCTTCCTCGCGCGCAGCCTCCCCAAAGATGCCCTCCGAATCGTCGATATTGGGTCCGGTGCTGGGTTTCCTGGTATTCCGATAGCGATTTACCGCCCTGATTGTGAAATTCATCTGGTAGAGTCGCATCAACGAAAGGCCGTTTTCCTGAGTGAGGCTACTCGCAATTTACCGAATGCGGGAGTTTTGGCGGTTCGCTCCGAGGATGTGACTGAAACTTACGATTGGATGGTCTCAAGGGCCGTCCGGCCGGACGATGTCCTGAAACTCAAGCTCGCGCCGAATGTTGCTGTTCTGGGCTCCGAAGGTGAGAAGCTTCCATGGGGCGAATCACGGGCATTGTTCCACGTGAAACATCAACGTCGTTCCACGTGAAACACGACCATGTTATGATCTGAACCGTGGGAAAGATCATCGCAATCAGTAACCAAAAAGGCGGCGTTGGCAAGACCACAACCGCAATAAATCTCGCCGCGTCCTTAGCTGCCAATGACTTGCCAGTCTTGCTTGTTGACTGCGACCCGCAGGGAAACACTACCACGGGCCTCGGCATTGAAAAGCTGCCTGAGAACCTCACCCTCTACAACGCACTACTTCAAGGGGCGTCCTTGGAGGAAGTGATTGTGAAAACACAGTGCGAAGGCCTGGATCTGGTGCCAGCTGACAAGAATCTGGTTGCCGCAAATTTGGATTTGGTGGACGATCCACGTCGCGAGTTCCGGCTCATGAAGGTTTTAGAGTCGGTACGCGACCGCTATCGCTACATTCTGATTGACTGCCCGCCCGCCCTCGATCTACTGACTTTAAACGCCTTAGTGGCCTCCGATTCCGTGTTGGTTCCGATCCAATGTGAGTTCTTCGCCCTGGAAGGCATCTCGCAGTTAATCGATACGGTGGAGCGAGTTCGAGAGACCTATTCGCGGCCGCTCAAACTTGAGGGGATTCTGCTGACGATGTACGACGATCGAACCAACCTGGCGCGCCAAGTGGCCGATGATCTCAAGGATTTCTTTGGGAATGAGGTACTTACCACCGTAATCCCGCGCAGCATTCGCCTCGCCGAAGCTCCCAGTTATGGAAAACCCATCCTGATGTACGATCCGCGCTCGAAGGGGGCGGAAAGCTACATCAGACTTGCCAAGGAGATCCTGGAAAATGAACGAAGCAGTCGAGAAGCAACGCAAAGCGCTGGGTAAGGGATTATCTGCGCTGCTACCGGGCAGGGGATCGGCCCAAGTCGCTGCGGCGGCCGCAGTAGCGGTGACTGCTCCCAGCGCGGGGACGCCACCCACCACGCTGCCAATCGACGCCATCCATCCCAATCCGATGCAGCCCCGTGTCGTGTTTCAACCGGACCGTCTTGAAGAGCTGGCCGCGTCCATTCGAGCTAACGGGATCATCCAACCACTGATTGTCCGCCACCATCAAGGGCAATACCAGCTCATTGCGGGTGAGCGGCGCTGGAGAGCCTCGAAGCTTGCGGGACTGAAGGACGTACCGGTGGTGATTCAAGAGGTGGCCGATCCTTTACTGCTCGAGTTGGCCTTGATCGAAAACATCCAGCGCGAGGACCTGAACGCCATCGAGACCGCGCACGCCTATGAGCGCTTAGGCCGCGAGCTGGGGTTATCGCAAGAGGAAATCGGCCGCCGCACCGGTAAGGATCGAACCTCGATTACCAACGCTCTGCGGCTTTTGAAGTTACCCACCGAGGTTCAACTACTCCTGGCCGAGCATAGACTTTCGATGGGGCACGCTCGCGCTGTCCTGGGCCTGCCTACCGCGGAGCAGCAGATAGAAGTTGCTGAAAAGGCTGCGGCTCAAGGGCTTTCCGTACGGCAAGTCGAAGCACTGGTCCAGGATCTTACTTCTGACCGCCCGCGAACGGGTCACAAGAAGGAAACCAGCGTTGACCCGAATGTAAAGGCGGCCGTCGAAGAGTTAGAACGGGCGCTCGGCACGCGCGTTCGAATCGTCGAGTTGAGCGAGCAGCGGGGGCGGATTGAGGTCGAGTATTACTCGCAAGCAGAACTCGACCGCCTATTTCAACAAATCACGGGAAGAAACTAAGATTTGGTGCCGGTGGTAGGACTCGAACCTACGACCTACGGATTATGAGACCGTCGCTCTAGCCACCTGAGCTACACCGGCGCACTCACCAGCGTAGGCAGCGCGCCGAGCTACTGTCAAGTATAAATATATAAGGACCTGCATATCTTTTGTAGGTTTTGCCACATAGGCTAGTCTACAATCTGAAGTAGTGTCCGCCCCGGTTGTCGAATTTACGAGCGTATCGAAGAGTTATTCCATCTACAACGCGCCGGGCGACCGTCTTAAGGAACTCGCTACCTTCCAGCGCCGCCAGTTTCATCAGGACTACTGGGCGTTGCGCGACGTTACCTTCGACGTCGGCCGCGGCGAAACTTTCTGCATCGTTGGTGAGAATGGTTGTGGCAAGAGTACGCTACTGCAGATTTGCGCAGGAATTTTGCAGCCCACTTCCGGCACTGTCACGGTGAATGGACGGATCGCCGCGCTGCTCGAGCTCGGCGCTGGTTTCAATCCGGAATTTTCGGGCCGCGATAACGTGTATCTGAACGCCGCCATTCTCGGGTTCTCCGCGAAACAAATGGACCACAAGTTCGGCGACATCGCTGAATTCGCGGAGATCGGCGATTTCATGAACCAGCCGGTCAAAACCTATTCGAGCGGCATGGTGGTTCGCCTGGCCTTCGCGGTCGCGATCAATGTCGATCCCGAAATTTTGCTGGTGGATGAGGCACTCGCCGTCGGCGATGTTTATTTCCGGCAGCGCTGCCTGCGCAAGGTCCATGAATTGCGTTCACGCGGCGTCACCATTTTGTTCGTTTCGCACGCTACCGGCGAAGTAAAAGCGTTGGGCGACCGCGCGCTGTGGCTGGAACGCGGCCGGATCATGGCGCAGGGAAGTACGGAGCGTGTCGTTTCCCAATACCTCGCTGCCATGGCGGAGAAAGACGCGAAATATCAGGCGCTCGACATTGTTCACCACCCGCACCAAGCCAGCGCGGCGCCAGCGGAAATCATCGATGACATTCCCAATATCGACTATCGATATGGCGATGGTCACGCCGAAATCCTCGGCATCGCCGTTTGTGACGATTCGGGCCGCCGTCTCAGCGTCCTCGCGCCAGATTCAGCGATCGTCGTACGCATCAGCGTTCGCGCGAAGAGTAATATGGACCGGCCTATCGTCGGCATCACGTTTCGCGATCAACGTGGGGTGGACCTTGCCGGATCGAATACGGAGAGTGAAGGATATCCTTTGCCTCCCCTGATGGCGGGCGAGGTTTGTACGGTGGACTTTCACCTCAGCATTCCCACGCTCTACTCGACGTCGATTTCGTTTTCACCCGCGGTCGCGAATGGAACTCTGGAACGTTTCAACGTGTGCGATTGGATCGACAACGCAGTGGTGCTGCAAATGACGCCTCCCGATGGTCCTATGTACGGGCACTTCCGGTTTCGTTGCCGCGTGGAAGTGAACTCGCGAATCGGCGCGGGAGCCGCGGCGCTGTGATCGAGTTCACAGGCGAACGCGTCATTCCGGGTCAAGTGGATCCCGACCTGTGGGCTGAGCACATCTCGCGCTATGCCTTCGCAACCCGCTTCGCGTCCGGCGCACGTGTTTTGGATCTGGGATGCGGTGCGGGTTATGGCACTGCCGAGCTCGCCCGCGGCGCGCGTTTTGCAATCGGCATTGACTTGGCGCTGGAAGCGATCGCTCATGCGAAAACGGCCTATTCGCAGAACAACATTTCCTTCGTCCCGGCTTCCGCCACCGCGTTGCCTTTTCGCGACGGCTCCTTCGAACTAGTAACTGCGTTCGAGGTGATCGAACACCTCATGGATTGGCGAACGTTGTTAGCGGAAGCCCGCCGGCTGCTTCATTCCGACGGTGTTTTTTTAGTTTCGACGCCCAACAAGGAATACTACACGGCATCGCGAGGTTCCGCGGGGCCCAATCCATTCCATACCCATGAGTTTGAGTTCGATGAATTTCGTGGCGTGCTGGCGGAGTTTTTCCCGCACTGTACGGTCCTGCTACAAAATCATGTCGAGGCGTTCGCGTTCTATCAGCCCGGCGGTGGTTCCGCTATCGAAGGCCGCATGGACGGGGCACGCGGGACTCCTCAAGAGGCGCACTTTTTTCTGGCTGTTTGCTCCCTTCGCGATCCACCACCGTCTGCAGGATTTTTGTTCGTCCATCAAGGCTCCAACGTTCTGCGGGAGCGCGAGAAGCATATCGAAAGCCTCCAACACGAATTGCTCGAAGCGCGCGGACAATATACCGCTTTGCACGGAAAACATGAAGAATTAACGGTTCATATGGAAGAACAGAACCGTTGGGCGCTGCGAACTGAGGAAGAACTCGCGGCCGCACGCCGCGATTTGACTACCGTACTCGAAAGCTTGGCGGCAGCGGAAAATATGGTCATCGAGCGCACTCACTGGGCACAGAAGCTCGCCGCTGAAGTGCAAGATCTCGGGATGCAGGTGGAAGACTTCAGAGCGCGGCTCAACTTGTGGAGATCTTCGCGCTGGATCAAGGTGGGCCGCAAGCTGAACCTGGGGCCGGATCTCGACCAGTCGCCAACCAAGGGTGATGCAAACGGTGGCGGCAGCTAGACCCGGCGCTTTGCGGCGCATTTTCACGGGACTCCCGCTGGCTATCCTCTCACCGCTACTGCTGCTCCTCGCAGCGGTGGGATTGGTCCTGACAGATCTGGTTGTACGTGTGTTCCCGCGCCGCAAATGGAACCCGGACACGCGGCCCGATGTGTCCTCCGCAGCCATCGTTATCCCTAACTGGAATGGGCGCGATCTGCTCGAGAAGTATCTGCCGTCGGTAGTCGCCGCGGCGGAGCGCGTCGCTGGGAGCGATGTCATCGTAGTCGACAACGGTTCCACAGATGGCAGCGCCGGGTTCATCCGTGAGCGATTCCCTCAGGTCCGCGTGGTGGCGCTGGAAAAGAATCTGGGTTTCGGAGGAGGATCGAACGCCGGATTCCGCGCCGCCCGTCACGACGTGGTCGTCCTGCTCAATAGCGACATGCGCGTGGAGCCCGATTTCCTGCAGCCTTTGCTCGACGGATTCACCGATGCACAGGTGTTTTCCGTCGCTTGTCAAATCTTCTTTTCCGATCCCAACAAGCTTCGCGAGGAAACGGGGCTCACGGAATTTTGGTGGGAGCGCGGGAACCTCCGCGTTCGCCATCGCACGGAGCCGAGCGTTCACGAGTTGTATCCCTGCGCTTACGGCGGCGGCGGCTCCTGCGCGTTTGACCGGCGGAAATTTCTCGAGTTGGGGGGCTTCGACGAACTGCTCGCGCCGTTTTACCTCGAAGACACTGACCTCGGTTACATGGCGTGGAAACGCGGATGGAAGAACCTTTATCAGCCGGCGAGTGTGGTGTATCACGAACATCGTGGAACTATCGGACGCCGCTTTAGCGAAGCCTACATTCAGGGCATCCTCAAAAAGAATTTTGTATTGTTCACGTGGAAGAACATTCACGAATGGCAGCGCTTACTGGCGAACTTCCTCTCGTCATGGGCCAGCGCGCTGCTGAGCTGGCTCGGAGGCGATTCGCCGGAACGATCTAGTTTGGCCGGCATCGCACGCGCGACGCTGCAACTGCCGGGCGCGATGGCTTCGCGAGCACGGGCGCTCCGGCTTGCCGCCGTCTCAGACACGGAAGCGTTCCGGCGGCCGTTGGGTGGTTATTTTCGCGACACCTTTGGCACGCTTCCCACAGCAGGAGCGCCCTTGCGGGTGTTGTTCGTTTCGCCCTACCCGATTTGCCCTCCCATTCACGGCGGTGGCGTGTTCATGAATCAAACGGTGCATGAGCTCACGCGTTTGTGCGAACTGCATCTGGTTGTGCTGCTGGACTTCGCGCACGAACGCCCGGCTCATGAAGAACTCGATCGCATTTGCGCATCGACGGAATACCTGGTGCGCCCAGTGGGACGACCGAAACAGTTGGGCTCGATCGAACCCCACGCGGTTCGCGAATTTCGCATCCCGGATCTGGCGTGGCTGATCCATCGCCAGATCTATACGAAACAGATCGACGTTGTACAACTCGAATACACGGTGCTGGGACAATATGCCGGCCAGTTCCGCCGCATCCCTAGTATCTTGTTCGAACACGACGTCTACTTCCAATCCATCGCGCGCCGGTTACCTTTCATGGCGGACGCCACGGAGAAAATCTCAGCCCGCTGGGAATACTTGCGGTCTTTGCGTTGGGAGCTGCGCATGCTCCCGGCTCTTGACCGTATCCAGGTCTGCAGCCGCGACAACGCGGACTACCTTTTGTCCTTTTTGCCGAATCTGCAGGGACGCATCGACGCCGGTTATCGCGCTGGAATCGAGACCTCCCGCTATCGCTATCAGCCGGGTGGCCGCGAGCCGTTCACCATCTTGTTCCTGGGCAGTTTCCGGCACACCCCCAATCAGGAAGCGTTGACCTGGTTCGTCGAACAAGTGCTGCCATTGGTGCTGGCCGAGGAGCCGCGCGCGCGCGTGCTTGTTGTCGGCTCGGAGCCGCCGCCCCTCAGTTCTTTCCGCCACGCCGAAGCGGTTGAGCTGGTTGGATTTGTCGAAGACGTACGCGAACCATTGGCGCGCTACTCGCTGTTTGTATGTCCGATCTTGAGCGGCTCGGGCGTTCGCGTCAAATTGCTGGAAGCCTTCGCGGCGGGGATTCCCGTGGTGTCGACGCGCCTGGGCGCAGAAGGACTGGCGGATCGCGACGGCGAAATCTGCGCGTTAGCGGACCAACCCGCCGACTTCGCGCGCCATGTCCTCGACTTGTTGCGCGATCCTCAAAAGGCAGCTGCCATGGCTGAGCGGGCGCGCGAAGAAGTCGTCACCAAACGCGACATGCGCGCGATGACGGAACGCCTGGTCGAAGGTTATTGGGCAGAGGTAGCTCGCAAACGGCCTACTTCGCCTCACCGCCAGAGATGACCATGTGACCGTCCTCACTGCCGGGCGCGAAGAACCGCCAGTTCTCTTCGCGTGACCCGTCAGGGAGAACTTGTAGGCGGAAACCGCCAGAGAGCTCCAGCTCAAATCCGCCAAAATCGTCCACGAGGACAGACTGAACCATCAACTGGGCGGTGCTGTTGACCAATGAGCGGGTGCTCTTATCATACGAACGAAGCAGAGCACCCAAGCGCTCTTGCTGAAGGTTCCTGGCGTCTGAATCGTTGACGTCGACTTCGGCCCCTGCTTCTACCGGTTCGTAGTAGTCCGCTGATCCCGTAACGATGCCTTCCCTGCCGACAATACGCCAGGAGCACTGTATATGCAGTGCGAATTCGCGGATCGTACCTTTGCCGAACGGATGTGGACCAACGTTTCCGAACTGGAAGTTCTTCATACTGCCTGCGTCCCGCGCAACGGAAAGGGTAAGGCCTACGAGTTGTAGCAGCGATCGGGTGATATGAGCCTTGCCGTCCAGCATCGGTCCGCGGAGCCGCTACTTACCCTTGATCGATTGCCCAAGTTTGGCGCTGATCTTTGAGGCGGTGCGTCGCATACCGTTGGGCGTTTTGTCACCCGGAGATTCATAAAAGCTCCACAGCACGTCATGGGTTTTACGGTTCACCAGGAAAATATTCCCGCGGCCCCGCTGTCCCTGCATGCCGGAACGCGCGAAAGTCGGGGTGGTGTCATCCGTTTTGTCGGCGGCCTTATCGCTGGCGGCCGGTTTGTTGCTGTAAAGGTCAGCCAGAGTCTCCTCGAAGCTTTGCCCGACGTGATCGGTGAGGACGGCATCGGCTTTCTGCGGATCGGTCACCACTTGCACGACGGACCCGGAGGTGAGCTGCGCCGCCAGGTATTGATCCAGGCCATTGGACATCGGCAACACGTATACGGTCTTCACGTCGTCCAAGCCCGCGGCCAAGGCGCTCAGGGAAACCCCCAGTACGACAGCCGCTAACAAGAATTGCTTCATGAGTCCATCATATATGCTTGATCAGCGGTTATTCTGGTGAAGCATGCCGACCGCAGTGATTCCCACGTGGAACCGTCGCGATCTGTTGCTGAACCTCTTCGAGAGCCTGGCCGCACAGACTCGAAAGTTCGACGAGATCATCGTGGTGGATAACGGTTCTACAGACGACTCGGCAGAAATCGCGGAGCGCGCGGGCGCGAAGGTATTGCGCCTCGAACAAAATAAGGGGTTTGCGGCGGCCGTGAATCGAGGGATCGAAGCGGCCGAAACGGAGTGGGTTGCGATCCTGAATAATGATGTGACGTTCGAACCGGACTGGCTCGAGAAATTGCTGGCGGCGCCTGTAGACTCCTGGTTCGCTACCGGCAAAATTCTGCAAGCCGGCGATCACAGTCGCGTGGATGGCGCCTTTGACGAGATCTCGCGCGGCGCCTGCGCCAGCCGGTGCGGGTCAGGGAAGTCCGATGGGCCGGTGTGGAACCAGGCGCGGCGGATCCGGATCGCTCCCATGACGGCAGCGATTTTTCGGCGTCGGCTCTTTCGGGAACTCGGGTGCCTGGACGAAACCTTCGGATCCTACATGGAGGACGTCGATTTCGGGCTGCGTTGCGCGTTGGCGGGCAGGGAGGGATTCTATGTGCCGTCCGCGGTGGCTTATCACCGGGGCAGCGCAACTCTGGGGGAGTGGAGCAAAGACACGGTCCGGCGCATCGCCAGAAACCAAGTGTTGTTAGCCGCCAAGCACTTCCAGGGTCAGCCGCGCTGGCCGATAGTGGCCGGACAGTTGCTCTGGGGATTGATCGCCCTCCGGCACGGGTGCGGTGCAGCCTACCTTCGCGGAAAGTTCGCGGGGATGCGGGACGCCGGCCGGATGGAGCGCGTAAGTACAAATGAATACACCAGCAAAGACCTGGCGCGGGTGCTGGAAGCGAGCGAGGCGAACATACTCGCAATGGCCCAGGAAACCGGCTTTGACGGCTATTGGAGGGCTTACTTCTGGTTGTCACGGCTGTAATTGTTACCTACAACTCGGAAGATGTAATCATTTCTTGCCTGGAGGCGTTGAGTAAAATGGCGCCTCAAGTGAGCACGGTAGTTGTAGATAACGCTTCGGAGGACAAAACTGTCGGCCTAGTGACGGCCCGGGGCGGAGCGAAGGTGATCGCCAACCAGCAGAACCGGGGCTTCGCGGCGGCCGTCAATCAGGGCGTGCGGGAGGCGGGCGGCGGCGAGTTCATCCTGGTCTTGAATCCCGATGCTGCGGTACAGACTGCAATTGACCCCCTGGTCGAATCGGCCACGCGCGGCGGCTTGGCAGCTGGGCGCCTAGTGGATGCCGCTGGTAACACGCAATTAGGCTTCACGATCCGTCGTTTTCCCACTCCAGTCTCGCTGGCGTTCGAACTTCTCGGCATAAACCGGCTGTGGCCCTCGAACCCAGTCAACCGGTCCTACCGTTACCTTGATCGCGACTTGGACCAATCGGGATCCGTAGAGCAGCCGGCCGGCGCTTTCCTCCTGTTTCGCGAAGACGTCTGGAAGTCCTTGGGCGGGTTCGATGAACAGTTTTACCCGGTCTGGTTTGAGGATGTGGATTTCTGCCAGCGGGCTGTGAAAGCCGGATATCAAATTGCTTACGTTCCCAGCGTGACCGCCCGGCACCAGGGTGGGCATTCGGTGAGCCGGATTTCCTCGCAACGACGCGCAAGCTATTGGTGTGTTAGCCTTTTAACATATGCTGCCAAGCACTTCCACCCCTGGCCTTTTCGGGGGATATGCGCTGCGGTTGTGCTTAGCTCGGTTCCGCGGATGGTCGCGGGAATGATATCGGAGCGGACTCTGTCGTCGGTTGTAACCTATTGCAATATCATGCGGTTTGCAGGACTGTGCCTGGTATCTCCTGGGCATGTTAAAAAATCTGCGGTTACGTTTTCCTAACTTCATAGCATGATCAATAAAGATTTAGTTTCGGTCACCTTGGTGACCTACAACAGCGGCAGTTTCATACGGCGATGCTTGGAATCGGTGCTGGAGCAGAACTACCCACAGCTGGAAGTTATCGTCATCGACAACGCCTCGACCGACGGCACTGCCGATATCCTGGGCCAGTTCGAAGACAGGTGCAGTATTCATTACAACGAGGAAAACATCGGCTTCGCGGCGGCGCAGAATCAGGCCATCGCCATTTCACAGGGCGAGTGGGTGCTGGCTTTGAATCCCGACGTCCTGCTGCTCAAGGATTTCATCGAGGAGCTGGTGCTGGCCGGCAACGTCGACCGCAAAGTCGGAACGGTGTGCGGCAAACTTCTGAGCATCAGCGCCAACTTCGATTTGCCGGAAGTGCAGTTAGTGGATTCGACCGGCATCTATTTCACGCCTATGTTGCGGCATCTGGATCGCGGCAGCCAGGAGCCTGACAAAGGGCACTACCTCAATTTCGAATATGTCTTTGGAGCCACTGCCGCCGCGGCGCTCTATCGCCGTAAAATGATCGATGACATTTCGGTTAAAGGCGAGTTTTTCGATTCGGATTTCTTCGTGTACCGCGAGGACGCCGACGTCGCTTGGCGCGGCCAGTTGATGGGCTGGCGCTGTCTCTACACCCCGCGCGCTTGCGGCTATCACGTCCGCAATGTACTGCCCGGTAAGCGGCACGCACTGCCCGCTGAGATTAACATGCACTCGGTGAAGAACCGCTTTTTGATGCGCATGAAGAACATGACGCCGGATCTTTACAAAAGGAACTGGCTGGCGATCACCGGGCGGGACTTGCTGGTGATCGGCGCATGCCTGCTGCACGAGCATTCTTCGCTCAAAGCTTTCGGCTTCATATTGCGCAATTGGAGAGGCGTGATGGCCAAGCGGCGCGACATCATGAGCCGGCGCCGCGTGCAGGACGACGATCTGGCGAGTTGGTTTTCCTTCCAGCCGGTGAGCCGCCCAGCTCCCAAACCGAGTGCCAGCGCGAAACTCCGGGTCCGCAGCGCACGTTCGTAGGGGCTCTCCCAGCTAGTGCGCTTCGCAATCGTTGGCACCCGCGGGATTCCGGCGCGCTATGGCGGTTTTGAAACCTTCGCCGAGGAATTGTCGACACGGCTGGTGGAGCGTGGCCACCAGGTGACCGTATATGGCCGCGAACGGCAGGCTGGGCCGATCTATCGCGGCGTTCACCTGCAGTATCTGCCGACCATTCGCCACAAGTACTACGACACTCTCGCGCACACTTTCCTTTCCACGGTGCATTTATTGGGCTCGCGTTACGATGCTCTGCTCTACTGCAACGCGGCGAATGCCGTCTTCACCTGGATGCCCCGTGTCTTAGGAATGCCCGTCGCTTTAAATGTCGACGGCCTGGAGCGCCATCGCAAAAAGTGGAACGCCGTGGCGAAAAGTTGGTACCGGATATCGGAGTGGCTGGCTACGTGGATGCCAAACATCGTCGTGACAGATGCTCAGGCGATCGCTGAGTACTATCAAGAAATTTACCGGCGCGATTCCGTCATGATCCCCTATGGTGCGGAACTGGGAGCCGTTGCGACGCGCGACGAATTGCAGAAGCTGGGACTCGAACCGCAGAAATACTTCTTATACGTGAGCCGATTGGAGCCGGAGAACAACGGGCTGCTGGTGCGGGAGGCCTTCGAACGCGTTGCCACCGATTTGAAGCTTGCGCTGGTGGGAGACGCTCCCTATGCGGCCGAATACATCGCGCAAGTTCGCGATACCCGCGATCCACGCATCGTGATCCCTGGCGCGATTTACGGCCAAGGCTATCGCGAGCTGGGCTCCCACTGCTTCGCATACATCCATGCCACTGAAGTGGGCGGCACGCATCCAGCGCTGATCGAAGCGATGGGGCGCGGCGCGCTTACGCTGTATCTCGATACACCGGAGAACACCGAAGTCGCCGGCGGCGCCGGTCTGCCGTTCACAGCGGAGGATTTGCCGCGCGTCATCGAACATGTGCTGACCTGCAGCGAAGAGGAACGTGGAGCTTGGCGGGCACGCGCCGTCGAGCGAGTGCGGGCGCGCTACAGTTGGGATGCCGTGACCGATGCCTATGAGAAACTGCTGAAGGGGCTAGCCAGGGGTTAAAGCAACATGCGGAGCTGGGTAGAAATCTCGCTGCAACAAATTCGCGCCAACTTCCGCGCCGTGCAGGCTCTCGTGGGAGAGTCGGTCGAAGTGATGCCGGTCGTAAAAGCGGACGCTTATCGTCACGGTGCTGTCGCCGTCGCGCACGCGCTCGAAGCTGAGGGCGCGAAGTGGCTCGCGGTCTCGAACGTCGAAGAAGGCTGTGTGCTGCGACAGACCGGGACGCAGGCGCGCATCATCGTGATGGCCGATTTTCTTGAGGACGAGCGCGAGATGCTAGCCACGCATCATTTAACTCCAGTGATTCACTCGCTCGAAGACTTGCCTGCGGTGCGCGTGCCGTATCACTTGAAGATCGATACCGGCATGAACCGTCTGGGCACCAGCGCAGCGCCGGATGAGATCGCCCGCGCGGTGGCGGCGGCGCCAGTTCCGCTGGAAGGACTGATGACGCATTTCGCGTCGTCCGGAAATTATGAGAGCAAACAAACCGAGCAGCAACTGGAGCGCTTCCAGGCGGTAATCGCGGGCCTGCGGCGCGCCGGCATCACGCCAAGCTACGTGCATTCGTCGGCCACTACGCCCATTGCCTATCGCCGCAAAGAGGCCTGGGGAAACCTGGTGCGGCCGGGGCACGCCATTTACGGATACGTTTCGCCGGCTCGGGGGGCCCCCACCAGGGTGTTGAATGTTGCTCCCGCGCTCACCTGGAAAGTCACAGTCCTCGAAGTAAAAGACGTAGAAGCCGGAGCCCTGATCGGCTACGGCGGCATCCACCGTGCCCAGCACCCCATGCGCATCGCGGTGCTGGCAGCAGGGTACGCCGACGGCATCCCGCACCGCTTGGGGAACCGCGGCCAAGTGATCGTCAAAGGAAAATTCGCTCCGGTGGTAGGAGCGGTATCGATGGATCTGACCACCATCGACGTGACCGCTTGCCCCGATCTGAAGGCTGGCGAGGCGGTTACTTTACTGGGTTCCGAAGGCGCCGCATCGATCAACGCGCAACAGATGGCGAAGTGGGCCGGCACCATTTCCTACGCGGTCTTGTGCGGCATTCACGCGCGCGTTAAACGCGTCTATATCGACTGATCCGGTCTCCTATTCCCGTCCGCGCATTCTGACGATATGTCCGTAGATGGAGCGATCCATACCGGAAATAGTTCAGCGTTGGATCGGACCGCTGCCCGGTCAGCGGGAAGCGCGCGCTTTCAGTGTATTCGCTCTTCTCGGCGGCTTGGTCGCGTGCGGGCTCTCCGTCTTCTACGGCTTCCGCGGGGAAACCTTCATGGGACGGCCCATGGGGAGCGACTTCGTGCAGTTCTACTCAGCCGGCAAGTTGCTCAACCAGCACCAGCCGGCGGTGATCTACGACATTCCGGAGTTCAGCAAACTGCAGCACGAAGTGGTGCCCGAGATGGCTCCCACGCAGATGCTGGTGTTCGGTTATCCACCGGTGGTTTCTACTCTGTTCCGCCCCTTTGCGCTCTTGCCTTACCGCTGGGCCTACTGCGCGTGGCTGCTCTTTTCGCTGACGATCTATGCCTCGGGGTTGTGGCTCTTATTTCGCTGTCTGCTCCGTCAGACTTACCGCCGTACCGCGTTTCTGCTAGCGCTTTCGGCGCCCATGTATACTCTCGAAACCTGGATGGGTGGTCAACTTTCGGTAATCGGATTTCTAGCGGTAGTTTTGTTTCTGTGCTGCTTCGAGAAGCGCTGGACGTTTTTGGCGGGCTTGGCTTTGGGGTTGGCTAGCTACAAGCCATCACTTGTTGCCATCCCGGCGGTGGTGATGATCCTGGGTGGATGTTGGCGCATACTCGCGGGACTGAGTGTCAGTTCGGCGGTGATGATTCTGGGGTCGATCGCGACGGCCGGTGTGAACGGCTTCTGGGTGTGGATCCTGCGGCTGCGGGTTTTCAGCGCCTACGCCACCAGTAATGAGGCCATTCTGCGGCGCACTAAGTACGTCGACCTCAATTCCTTCTTCACTGTGCTGCTGGGCGCAAGCTCCTTCGAGCGCGCCATCGCAACGGCTGCGACGTCAGCGGCCTTCCTGATACTGGCGTGGAACTGGTGGCGGTCGCGTAACCAAGGTCATGAAGTGCAACGCTACTTGTGGGCGGCGACGATCACCTGGACCATGATGATCAATATCTACGTGCCGGTCTACGACACCATTCTGCTGGTGCCTGTCGCGGCACTGATGGCGCGATCGCTGGTTGATGCAGACAGGCGGCAACAGGCCGGACTGCAAGTGTGGCTGCTTATCTTGTGGCTGGTGCCGTGGTTCACCCAATCTTGGGCAGATTACATGCGGCTGCAGATCCTCACGATAGTTCTCGCGGGCCTCGGCTCCTGGGCCTTAAAGTTGGCGCGGGTTGGATCGGCGTTAGAAGTTTCGGCGGCACGGGACAGCGCACTGCAAGATGCTGCCTAGACGTCCAGATTGCGCACGTCGAGCGCATTGTCTTCGATGAACTTGCGCCGCGCTTCTACGTTCTCGCCCATCAGCGTCGTGAAGATCTCGTCGCTTTGCACGATGTCTTCGAGCGACACCTTCAGCAGAGTGCGCGTGTCGATGTTCATGGTGGTTTCCCACAACTGCTCGGCGTTCATTTCGCCCAGCCCCTTGTAGCGCTGGATACTCACTTCGCGCATGCCTTCGTTTTTCACGTGCGCCAGCAGCTCGCGCCACCCGGCCAAAGTCTCGCGATGATTGTCACGCACGACAACGAACGGTGGCTGGTTGTATTTGCCGGCCTGCTTGGCGAGCAAGCGCAATCGTCGGTACTCCGGCTGTCCGGCGAGTTCCAGGTTGATGGCGCGCTCGGCGTTCGTCGGATCCTTGAAGGTCACCATCCAGGCCGAGTGTTCCTCTTCGTGCGTGATCGCGGTTTCGATCTTCAGCGCCTTCAGCGCGTCATGCACCGGCTGCAAGTGCGCTTTCTCGGCGAAATCGGCTTTGGTGTCAATGGCCAGTCCGGGGTCCGCAATGACTTCGATGACACGCGGGTCGCGTAGGCGGCGCTCCATGCGGCGCCAGGCCAATTGCAGCTCATCGAGCGACATCAGGTAATTGCGCAGTTCCGTGCCTTCGAGAACTGTCTTGCCGCCCGGGCCTACTTCGACTTTCAGGTTCTCCGTCGCGCGGCGCAGAATCTCGCGTGTGAATTCCTTGTCGTCCTTTATGTATTTCTCGCTCTTGCCTTTCTTGATGCGGTAGAGCGGCGGTTGCGCGACGAATATATTGCCGCGCTTGATCAGCTCCGTCATGTGGCGGAAGAAGAACGTCAGCAGCAGCGTGCGGATGTGCGAACCGTCCACATCCGCGTCGGTCATGATGATGATCTTGCCGTAGCGGATCTTGGTGGGGTCGAAGTCGTCTTTGCCGATGCCGGCTGCCGATGGCCGTGATCATGGCGCGAATTTCTTCGTGGCCCAGCATCTTGTCGTAACGGGCTTTCTCGACGTTCAGGATTTTGCCGCGCAGCGGCAGAATCGCCTGATAGCGCCGGTCGCGCCCGCCTTTGGCGGTGCCGCCGGCCGATTCGCCTTCGACCAGAAACAACTCACAACGCTCCGGATCGCGCTCCTGGCAATCGGCAAGCTTTCCGGGCAGGCCGCCGGAATCCAGAGCGCCTTTGCGCCGCGTTAGATCGCGAGCTTTGCGTGCCGCTTCGCGGGCGCGCGCCGCATCGATCGCCTTCGAACGATCTTCTTCATCACCGACGGATTCTTGTCGAAGAACTCACCCAGCTTTTCGTTGATGAGCTGGACCACGTAGCCTTGAATATCGGAATTGAGCTTGCCCTTGGTC
>CAVVZG010000235.1:0-17888 GCA_963752205.1 Bryobacterales bacterium
CCAACATCGTCGGCAAGAGCGAGCGCATGCTCAAGATCCTCGACCTGGTCGGCCAGGTCGCCGCCTCGCGCGCCACCATCCTGATCACCGGCGAAACCGGCACCGGCAAGGAACTCATCGCCAACGCCATCCACGCCTACTCCGTCCGCGCCGAGCATCCTTTCGTCCCCGTGCACTCCGGCTCCGTGCCCCCGGATCTCCTAGAATCCGCCCTCTTCGGCCACGTCAAAGGAGCCTTCACCGGCGCCGTAGCTTCGCGCAAAGGCTATTTCGAAACCGCCAACCGCGGCACGATTTTCTTCGACGAAATCGGCACCATTTCGCTCGAGACCCAGACCAAACTCCTGCGCGTGATCCAGGAACGCGAGTTCATGCCGCTGGGCTCCACCGAAACCATCCGCGTCGACGTCCGCATCGTAGCCGCCACCAACGCCGACCTGAAGAAGCTGGTCGAGGAAGGCCGCTTCCGCGAAGACCTCTACTACCGCCTCAATGTAATCAACCTCGCGCTCCCCCCGCTACGCGAACGCAAGGAAGACATCCCCGCGCTAGTCGACCACTTCTTCACCAAATACTGCCGCGAAAACGACAAGTTGCTAGACGAAGCCGGCCGCTCCCGCCTCACCTTCGAGCCCGACGCCATGCAGATCCTCATGGACCACGCCTGGCCCGGCAACGTCCGCGAACTAGAAAACGTAGTAGAGCGCGCCGTCGTCCTCGCCTCCCAGTCCCCCGTCCCCGTCGACGTCCTCCCCGAACACTTACTCGAATCCAAAGGCCTCCGCATCCGCCGCGACGAAAGCGGCCGTCTTCCCTCCGACGCCTCGCTCTTCGAAATCGTAGCCGACTTCGAGCGCCGCAAAATCCTCGAACAACTGGAAGCCTCTGACTGGAGCCAAACCGCCGCCGCCGAAGCCCTGCGCATCCCGCTCTCGACGCTCAACCAGAAAATCAAGCGCCTGAATATCGACGTCCGCAAGCGGTCCGGGGCGTAGAATTTACCCGACGCGTTTTTGGACTAGTACTTGCTCCCAGAAAGTCATGGCTAAGCAAGTATCCTTAGAGCGTAATTGGTGTTCCGAGCTAGTGTCCCTCGTCCGCGTCAACCGCGCCGGCGCCTCCGAATCCATCTCCGGCAACCTCGAAGAAATCGCTGAAAGCAGCGCCCTCGTTCTTACCGAATCCCCGTTTCCCCCTGAAAGCAGAGTGCATATCGCCTGCCGCAACCACGTGCTGCGCGGTGTTTCCAAGTCCTGCAAGCACGCTCCGCTGCTCGGTTACTTCATCGAAATTGAACTCGCGCCCGCCTCGCGCTGGTCGCGTGCCTGGTTTTCGCCGCGCCACCTGCTGACGCTCCGTGACCTCGAACTAAGACTTTCTGCCTAGAACGGCGCCTAAGGCACCTGAGAAAGTTGTGCCTACAAAACGTGCGCGCCTCGCACTTTTTTCGTAAGGCCCGCGCTCCCTAACCACCTCCGCCTATATGCCTTAAAGCATTTGCGCCGTGCGAAAGAAAAGTATATCTTGGATAGGTTAAATGAGGAGGCAGACCATGCGTGTCTCGCGTCGTAACTTGTTGTCGATCCTTGCTCTTCTGTCGATTGCCGCGGTGGGTGTCGCGGCCACCGATACGCGCCTTGCCGATGCCGTACAAAACGGCGACGCCACCACCGTTCGCTCGCTCCTCAAGCTGCACGTCGACGTCAACGCCCCGCAAATCGACGGCATGACTGCCCTCGGCTGGGCCGCCCACAATGACGACCTTGAAACAGCGGACTTGCTGATCCGCGCCGGTGCCAACGCCAAGACCGCGAATCGCTACGGAATTTCGCCGCTCTCGGAAGCCGCCACGAATGCCAATCCCGCCATGATCGAACTGCTGCTCAAGGCCGGGGCCGATCCCAATACCACGCTGCCCGAAGGCGACACCGCGCTCATGCTGGCCGCGCGCACCGGCAAAGTCGAAGCCGTCAAAGCCCTGCTCGATCACGGCGCGCAAGTGAATGCCAAAGAAGGCTGGCACGGTGAGACCGCGCTGATCTGGGCCGCCGGCGAAAACCATCCCGAAGTGATCCGCCTCCTGCTCGAACACGGAGCCGATCCCAATTCGCAAGCCACTCACTTGATTTATCCGGACATGAAAGCCGCTCCGGCCCAGGTTTTATCGAAGCTTCCCAAAGGCGGCTTGACAGCCCTGATGACCGCCGCGCGCGAAGGCTCCCTCGAAGCCGCGCAAGCCCTCCTTAAAGGTGGCGCCGACCCCAACAAGCGCGACCCCAATAATATGTCCGCGCTGCTGATTGCGATTTCAAACGCCCACTATGATCTGGCGAACGTTCTGATCCAAAACGGTGCGGACCTGAACGACGGCTCGTTAGCCGTAGCCGTGGATGTCCGCAATGCCGACGTGCTGCGCGCGGCCACCAACCACGCCGACGAACTGGGCGCCATGGACATTATTAAGGCACTGGTGGCGAAAGGCGCGAAGCCCGATTCCGTGCTGAGCGATCCCATCCCTGCCAAGAAAGCGCTGGGCGGCGCTCCCAACGCGCCTATGGATGCCCCCGCCTTCTATCGTGCCGCGAAGTTCGGCGACCTCGAAGTCATGCGGTTGCTGCTCGACAGAGGCGCGGACGCAACTCACGCGTTGAAAGACGGCAGCACGCCGCTCATGGTGGCTTCCGGTTTGGGCGCGAAGCCCGCGCAGACTGTTGACTACGAAAAACAGGTGAGCGAGGACGACATGCTCACCGCCGTGAAGCTCTGCCTCTATCACGGAGCCGATATCAACGCCGCCGACGGAACCGGCATGACCGCGCTCCACGGTGCCGCGCTAAAGGGTGCCGATAAAATAGTTCAATATCTCGCCGACCAGGGCGCCAAGCTCGACGCTAAAGACAAGCGTGACCGAACCCCGTTCGATGTAGCCCGCGGAGTCGCCGCAGGCCCCCCCGGAGCAGGCGGCGGCGTGTCACGTAATCCCACCGTTCACGCCAGCACCGCGGCTCTGTTGCGCAAACTAATGGGTCTGCCTGACGACTACGTCCCGCCCGAGCCCACCAAGCTCTCCCAGCTAAAACCACAGGACGAAAACAAGGGTGAGTAGCACCGCATACAAATTATTAATCGCCAGCTTGGCCCTCGTGTCCGGCGCGAGTGCCCAGAGCACACCCGCGCAACAGGTGGCGCTTCTCAAGCAGTATTGCGTCTCTTGCCACAGTGAGAAGCTCAAGACCGCAGGCGTGGTTTTAGAAAACCGCGATCTCTCGAAAGTCCCCGCCGATGCGCAAATCTGGGAAAAGGTAATCCGCAAAGTGCGCGCTGGCGAAATGCCGCCGCAAGGCCTGCCGCGTCCCGATAAAGCAGCGGCTGACGGCCTGGTTGGCTACCTAGAAACCACGCTCGATAGCGCAGCCGCGGCCAATGTCAATCCCGGACGCACGCTGAT
Organism: Bryobacterales bacterium; assembly: GCA_963752205.1. Taxonomy (GTDB): domain Bacteria; phylum Acidobacteriota; class Terriglobia; order Bryobacterales; family Bryobacteraceae; genus Palsa-187. The sequence goes on from CAVVZG010000235.1 coordinate 3,449, forward strand.
CCATCGCCTGAACCGCACCGAATACGCCAACGCGATCAAGGACCTGCTCACGCTCGATGTTGATGTTTCCTCGCTCCTTCCGCCCGACGATTCCGCCGACGGTTTCGACAACATCGCGCAGATGCTTACCATCTCGCCCGTGCTGCTGGAGCGCTACCTATCCGCGTCCGCGAAAATAACTCGCCTTGCCGTAGGCGATCCCGCAGCCGGCGTAGTGACCACCGCCTATCGCCCCAAGGCGGATCTCTCGCAGGACCAGCACGTCGAAGGACTCCCTCTAGGCACCGTAGGCGGCGTGCTCGTGCACCATTATTTCCCGCTCGACGCCGAGTATTCCTTCGAACCCAAACTCTCACGCTCCATCCTCGCGGTAGCGCACGGCCTGGAAGACCCGCACGCGCTCGAAGTCACGCTAGACGGCGCCCGCGTCAAGCTGGTTCACTTCGGCGGCCACAATGACGACGCCCGCTCGCGCGCCGGCGCCACCGAGACCGCCGATGAAATCGACTCGCGCTTCGCCTTCCGCCTGCGCGTCAAAGCCGGTCCGCACACTGTAGGCGTAGCGTTCCTGCGTGAGCCTCCCGCGCAGACCGCCGAAGTCTGGCAGCAATTCCAGCGCACCGCTCTCGACAACAACGAGACCAAAGGCGCGCCGCATCTCGACAAGGTCACCATCACTGGACCCTTCGAAGCCACCGGCCCCGGCGACACCCCCAGCCGCCGCCGCATCTTCATCTGCCGTCCGCAGCCTGGCCAAGAAGATTTGGCCTGCGCCAAAAAAATTCTCAGCGCTCTAGCCCGCCGTGCGTATCGCCGTCCCGTCAACGATAACGACATGGAAGAAGTGCTCAGCTTCTACCAGCGCGGCCGCAACAAAGGCAACTTCGACCAAGGCATCGAGATGGCCATGCGCCGCATCATCTCCGGCCCCGAGTTCGTCTTCCGCATGGAAACCGACCCGGCCGATGCCGCTCCCAACACGCCCTATCGCGTCAGCGATCTCGAACTCGCCTCGCGCCTGGCGTTTTTCCTGTGGAGCACCATTCCCGACGACCAGCTCTACGACGCCGCCGTGCAAGGCAAACTGCACAACCCCGCTGTGCTGGAGCAGCAAGTCCGCCGCATGCTGATCGATCCCAAGTCCGACGCCCTGATCAGCGGCTTCGCCGACCAGTGGCTCTACCTGCGCAATCTGCGCGGAGTCGTCCCCGACCCCGAAGTGTTCCCCGATTTCGACGAGAACCTGCGCCAGGCCTTCGTGCGCGAAACTGAACTTCTGTTCCAAAGCATCATGAAGGAAGACCGCAACGTCGGCGACCTGCTGACCGCCGATTACACCTTCGTCAACGAACGCCTCGCGCGTCACTACGGAATCTCCGGTGTCAACGGCGACCGCTTCCGCCGCGTCGCCATCACCGACGACGCCCGCAAAGGTTTGCTAGGGCAGGGAAGCATTCTCACTCTCACATCTGTAGCCATCCGCACCTCGCCCGTCGCCCGCGGCAAATGGATTCTCACGAATATCCTAGGCACGCCCCCGCCGCCTCCTCCGCCCAACGTTCCGGCTCTCAAAGAAGACAAAGGCGGCAAGGTCCTGTCGATGCGCGAACGCATGGCCGAGCACCGCGCCAACCCCTTCTGCGCCACCTGTCACAAAGTGATGGACCCCATCGGCTTCTCGCTCGAAAACTTCGACGCCGTAGGCCGCTGGCGCGCTAAAGACGGTGACGCCAAAATCGACGCCGCCGACGTTATGTTCGATGGCACCAAAGTAGACGGCGCCGTCGGCCTGCGCAATTTCCTGGTAGCCCGCCGCGAAGTGTTCATCTCGACCATGACTGAGAAGCTGATGACCTACGCTCTCGGCCGCGCCGTCGATTACTACGACATGCCCGCCGTCCGCAAAATCATGCGCGACGCCTCGCACAACGACTATAAGTTTTCCTCCATTGTGATGGGAATTATCAACAGCCCGCCCTTCCAGATGCGGATGAAGCAGGCTCAACCGAACGAAAGCGCGGCCACCGTGAACACGACAATCAAGACCGCGGCGGAAACCGCCTCGGCCCGCTAGAATAGAAAAGGAGACTGGGGAACCATGATCATCACCAAAAAGCATTTGCACCGCCGGACGTTCTTGAAGGGAATGGCAGGAGTGACGGTCGGTTTGCCGTTGCTCGAATCCATGATTCCCGCGCTCAGCGCCCAGAGCAAGGTGGCCGCCAAGCCGCAGTTCCGCGCCGCCTTCGTCTACACGCCGCACGGTGTGATCCTTGACAAATGGGTCCCCAAAACTGCCGGCGCCGGTTACGAAATGACGCCCATCCTGAAGCCCATCGAAGCCTTCCGTGACCGCTTCATCGTCCTGAGCAACCTTGCCGAGAACAAAGGTAGGCAGGCTGGCTCCGGCCACGCTTCGAGCAGCGCCACCTGGCTCAGCGGCGCCATCTGCAAGGACACTTCCGGTGAAGACGTCCACGCCGGCACGACGATCGATCAGATGATCGCCAGCAAGATCGGCCAGGATACGCCCATCCCGTCGATGGAGCTGGGCATCGAAGACGTCTCCAACATGGTCGGCCAGTGCGACGGCACGAGTAGCTGCGCTTACCTCAACACCATGTCGTGGCGCACTGACACCACGCCGCTGCCCGCCGAAATCAATCCGCGCGTCGTCTTCGAGCGCATGTTCGGCGACGGCAGCTCGGCCGCCGAGCGCTACGCCCGCATCCAGGACGACCGCAGCCTGCTCGACTCCATCACCAAGGCCGCCTCCAAGCTACAGAGCAAAGTGGGCGCGCAGGACCGCACCCGCATCAGCGACTACCTCGACAACCTCCGCGAGATCGAGCGCCGCATCGGCCAGGTCGAAAAGCGCAACACCGACATGACGCTCTCGGTCCCCAACGCCCCCGTCGACATCCCAGAGCTTTACGAAGACCACGTAGGCCTGATGTTTGACCTGCAAGTCGTCGCCTTCCAGGCCGACGTCACCCGCATCTCCACCTTCATGATGTCGCGCGAGCTCAACAGCCGCACCTATCCGCAAATCGGCGTGCCCGATCAGCACCACTCCGTCTCGCACCACCAGTACAACCCGGTGCAGATGGAGAAGCACCAGAAGATCAACACGTATCACGTCCAGTTGTTCGCGAAGTTCCTCGACAAGATGCAGAACTCGCCCGACGGCGAAGGCTCCTTGCTCGACCACACCATGATCCTCTACGGCAGCGGCATGGGCGATGGCAACGTGCACAGCCACGATCCCATTTCCGTCCTGCTGGGCGGCGGCGCCGCCGGCCAACTCAAAGGCAAGACCGGCCGCCACATCCAAAACGAAAAAGGCACGCCCATGGCGAACCTCTTGCTCGCGATGATGGAGATGGCCGGAACGCCCATCGACAGCATCGGCGACAGCACCAGCAAGCTGGCCCTCTAAGCCCGCTCCTATTTCTCCCCACCTTCGACCGCGCCAGAGTGTCCGGCGCGGTCGAACTATGTTTGTCCCGCTACTTAGCTCATTTAAGGTGAATCACGAATTGGATGCGCCAGCGCAGCCTCCTATACTGCTTGTGACACCGCAATAATCGGAGGAATATGAAATCCAGATTTTCGCTGGCCGCGGCCAGCCTACTCGCCCTTTGTGCGCTCACCGCCCCCGTCGCCACAGCGCAGGACGAGCTTAACAACGTAAGCGACTCGGGTCATGACAGGCCCACTTTCGGCTTCGGCCGCACGCGCAATGAAATCGGGCGCGCCAGCGCCGGAACCGCGGTGCAGGGCAACGGCATCAACTACCACGGCGGTCCCGTCATGCACGGCGTCGTCAACGTCTACTTCATCTGGTACGGGAATTGGGGCACGGAATACACCAAAGCCAGCGCGATTATCAATGACTGGGCGAACACCATCGGCGGCTCGCCCTACGAAAACATCAACACCACCTACGGCGACACCACCGGCAACATATCGGGACAAATCCACTACGCCGGCTATGCGCTAGATTCCGGTTCTCTGGGAACTTCGCTTTCCGACAGCAGCATCGCCAGCATCGTTTCGAACGCTCTCACTTCTAAGCAGGTGCCCGTCGACACCAACGGCCTCTACATGGTGCTCACCGCGCCGGGCGTCAAAGAGACTTCCGGATTCCTCACCCAGTATTGCGGCTGGCACACCTATGGCACCTATAACGGCTCCAACATCAAGTACGCCTTCATCGGCGACGCCGCCGGTCCCAGCCTGGGCAGTTGCGCCGAGCAGACCTCCAGCAGCCCCAACGGCGATCCGGCCGTCGACGCCATGATCTCCGTGATGTCGCATGAGCTCGAAGAATCCGCCAGCGATCCCAACCTTAATGCCTGGTACGATTCGAACGGCGAAGAAAACGCCGACAAGTGCGCTTGGACCTTCGGCACCGTGTACCCGGCCCTGAGCAACGGCTCGATGGCCAACATGCATCTAGGAGCTCGTGATTTTCTGATCCAGCGAAACTGGCTGAATCTGAATGGCGGATCCTGCGCCCTGGCGTACAACCCCGCGCCCGGTTTCAGCCTGTCGGTTTCGCCCGCGTCGCAGTCGGTCGCGCCCGGCGGAACCACCGGCAACTACACCGTGATCGCCACGCCTCTGCACGGCTATTCGGGGACTCCCACCTATACCGTCACCGGCGGTTTGCCCAGCGGCGCCGCTGCCTCCGTCACCGGTGATTTAGTAAAGATATCCACCACGACAGCGATCGCCCCAGGCACATATGTTTTCACCATTACCGGCAAAGATAGCGCCGCCGGTCTGACCAGCACCACCACCGCCACCCTGGTCGTGAGCGCGCCGCCCCCCAGCTTCACCCTCAGCATCTCGCCGTCCTCCAACACCGTGCACCGCCCCGGATCGGCCACCTACACCGTAACCATCGCGCCCGTAAATAATTTCACGGGAAGTGTGGCGCTCTCCGCCAGCCCCGCCGTGACCGGGCTGAGCTATTTGTTCAGCTCCATCGCCAGCGGCAAGTCGACCCTCAAAGTTACAGTCAGCAACAGTGCCAAAACCGGCACCACCACCATCACGGTTACCGGCATCAGCGGCACCATCAGCAAAACCGCCACCGCCTCCCTGCAAGTTCAGTAGCAGGCGGTAAACTCAGGGAGTGGAAACCACACTCGCCTTTGGAAAAGAGCGCCTCCCGGTCACCATTCCGGAGCATTACCAGTGCCAGGTACTCACCTGGAAATCCGCCGCGCCTTTGACTGACGCGGCGGCCGCGATCGAAGCCGCCCTCGACGCCCCCGCCGCCGGACCGCCGCTCTCCGCCGTGATCGCCGGCAAGAAATCCGCCGCAATCTCGGTATGCGACATTACTCGCCCCGCCCCCAATCCAGTCGTCCTCCCGCCCTTGCTCAAGCGTCTCGAAGCCGGCGGCATCCCCCGCCAGAACATCACCATCCTGATCGCCACCGGCCTGCACCGCTCCGCCACCGACGCCGAAATCCGCCACATCGTCAGCCCCGAAATCGCCGCGAATTATAAGATCCTCAATCACGACGCCCGCCAACGCCAGCAGCACCGCCACTTGGGCACCACCCGTTCCGGCACTCCGGTGTGGATCGACGAACGTTTCCTCGCCGCCGACCTGCATCTTAGCCTAGGCTTCATTGAGCCCCACCTGATGCTAGGCTTCTCCGGCGGCCGCAAGCTGATCGCCCCCGGCCTGGCCGCGCAGGAGACCATTAAGGAACTCCACAGCTCGCGCTTCATGCGCGACCCCCGCGCCCGCGAAGGTTCCATCGACGACAACCCCCTGCACGCCGAATTACTAGAGATCGCCCGCCTCGCCCGCCACGATTTCCTGATCGACGTCTCCCTCTCGCACGACCGCCGCATCGCCGCCGTCTTTGCAGGCGAGCCCGCCGGAGCCCATCGCGCGGGCGTCGAATGGGTCCGCACTTCGCTCACGCAGCATCTCGATCAACCCGCCGACGCCGTCATCACCACCGGCGGCGGCCATCCCCTCGACATGACCTTTTACCAGTGCATCAAAGGCATCACCGCCGCCGAAAACATGGTCCGCCGCGGCGGCCGCATCCTCATGGTCGGAGCGTGTTCCGAAGGCGTAGGCAGCCCCGAATTCAGCGAAATGATGACCCGCTATCCCTCCGACGGCGACGTTCCTGCGCGGCATCGAAGGCGTCCCCGTCACCATCGACCAGTGGCAGCTCGAAAAGCTGGCGCTCGTGACGCAAAAAAACGAAGTGCTGTATTCCGTCCCCGGCCTGCCCTCGGAATATCAGAGTAAAGTATGGGGACGCGCCTACCCGCAGCCGCAGGAAGCCGTCGACGCCCTCTGCGCCGGCCTGAGCCCCGGCTCACGCATCGCCATCGTCCCCGAAGGCCCGTATGTTTTGGCGCAAGTGAGAGCGTGAACTCAGCTACAATGGCGGAGATATGAAATTTGCCGTTATTGTCGATTACGACCCCAACGATCCCAAGATCCCCATCGTGCGTCCGCCGCACCGCGAGTATTTGAAAGACATGTTCGCCAGCGGCAAGCTCATCGTCTCCGGACCCTTCACCGAAGGCGGCGGCGCCCTGATCGTTTACGAAGCCGCCTCCCAAGAAGAAGTCGCCGCACTGATGGCCGCCGACCCCTTCGTCAAAGAAGGCGTCTTCAAGTCCTGGGTCGTGCGCCCCTGGAATCCACTGTTCTGCAATCACGGCTTGCTGCCCGCCTAATCGTGCCCCTGCGGATGAGTGTGCGGATGCGTATGCGGGTGCGAATGAATCTCTCCCGAAGCATGCCGGTGCCGATGCGCGTGAACCATATTGGTCCGGCTCAGCAACGCCTGATCGCGGAGTAGCACGGCGGGTTCCCCCGCGGCCGCGACCTTTCCTTCGTGCAGCACCACGCAGTGATCCGCGATGTCTTCCACCAATCCCAAGTCGTGAGTGGTGGTGATCACCGTGCGCGCCCCATCGCCCCAGGCAATCAGCATGTCGATGATCTGGCTCTCGCTGCGCGGATCGAGTCCCGCCGTCGGCTCATCGAGCAATAACACTTCCGGATCCAGCACCAGCACCGAAGCCAGCGCCACCCGCTTCTTCTCGCCCCCCGATAAACGATGTGGCGGACGGCCCCGCAAATGTCCGATCTCCATCAGATCCAGCACCGCCGACACTCGCTCGACAATTTGCTCCTTAGGCCAGCGCAGCTGCAGCGGCGCGAACGCCACTTCATCGAAGACAGTCGGGTTGAAAAGCTGCACCTCAGGATTCTGAAACACCAGTCCCACGCGCCGACGGAAATCGAAGGCGAATTCGTCCCGCTCGAATGCCTCCGCCGTCAGCGCGCCGCCGTGAAACGAAACCGCGCCCGAATCCGCAAAGTACAGTCCATCGAGCAACCGCAGCAGCGTCGATTTGCCGGACCCATTGGCCCCCAGCAAAGCAATCCGCTTGCCCGCTTCAAACGTGAGTGACACATCCGCCAGCGCCACCACAGCGTCATAGCGGTAACAGACATGGCTCAGCTCGAAAACCGCCGCAGGGGCCATGCGCTCAGCGCCCCCACCACAGCGCGCCCGCCGCCAGAGCAACGAATCCGCCCAGCCAGCACCAATCCGCCGCACGAGCACGAAAATCCGGCAGGACATAAACCTCACCGCGGAAGCCGCGTGATTGCATCGCCAGATGCACATCGCCGCTTAGTTGAAAACTCTTGCTCAAAAGCACTCCTACCGCGGACGCCGCCACGCGCCGGCTCGCAAAAGGGCCGAGTTCCCCCACGGTGCGGCTCCGGCGCGCTTCAAACACGTCCAGCGCCGCGCGCAGAATCTCAAAAATGTAGCGATAAGTCATCCCCAGGATCGCCACCACAACGATAGGACACTTCAGAACCCGCAGCGCCTTCAACACCAGAGGCCACGGAGTAGTCAACACCAATAAGGCCGACAAGGTAGCCGCCGTTTCCGCCCGCAAGACCAGATACTCCGCACTGCGAGCCCCTTGCGGGACCAACACAATCGCCGGCAGCGCAATCACGCCAGTGAACAACAGCACCGGAATCCAAACCCACCCCGCAAGTTTGCCCAGTCCGATTCCCGATAGCAATGCCAACGCGAGCGCGAGCAAGAAAATCACGCCGATCGCGGCCAGCCGGTGAGAAGCAGCGACGACCACCACCAGCACCATCAACCCCACAACTTTCACTCTCGCATCTACCCGCTGGAGCACCCCGCCCGACTCCGCGGATCGTTCCGCGTCCGCCGCATACTCAGCCGCACGCAGCAAACTCTGGAGCGTCCGCTCGATAAAACTCCGCCGCCGCAGCAGCAGTCCAACTCCCGCGATCACCACGATCCCCAACAACGCCGAGACGCCATACCCCACCGCCCCGTTCTGCAAAAAAGGAGGCGCGTATTTAGCGAACGGCGCACTCCACAAATGCGCCAAACTCTGCATCCCCACCGGCGCGCGCGCAAAATCCTCCACCGACCATTCGCCCCATGCCGACCCCGCCGCTAGAATCCCCAATGGAGTCAGCACCGCCAGCAAAGCCAACGCGGCCCACAGGGGCTTGGTCGCCAGTCCCCTTTGCTCGTTCGCGCGCAGCAACCCAGGCTCGAAGCGTTGCAGGTACGCCACCACTCCCCCCGACAAAACCATCTCCGCCAGCCCCGCCACCGTCAGGTGCCCCGCCATCATTGCCGGTATCGCGATCCGCAGCGGATACGGACAGTACAGCGCCGCCCCCGAAGCATCGCGATAGAGCAGCGGCTGCAAGCCCAGCTCAATCGCCGCCGCCAATGCACTGAAGTTGATTGCCAGATATCCCGCAAGCCCCGCCGCCAACACCCGCCGTGGCGATTCAATCGAAGCACGCCCCGCCACCAGACGATAAATTCCATAAGCCGTCAGCGACCCGAGAATCGCCATGTTAAAACAATTCGCGCCAATCGCCGTGATCCCGCCATCGCCGAATAGCAGCGCTTGGATTACCAATGCAATCGAAATCGCCAGAATAGAAGCCCACGGCCCCAGCACAATCGCCGCGATGCCCACGCCCACCGCGTGCCCCGTAGTCCCACCCGGCAGCGGCAAATTAAACATCATGACGATGAAGGAGAACGCCGCAAACACCGACAGCAGCGGCACCATGTGCGTGTTCAACCCGCGCCGCATCCGCCGCAGCGCGATCCACCAAAAGGGCGCCGCCCCGCCGTAAAGCGTAGCGCAAGTAGCCGGACTGAGATAACCGTCAGGAATATGCATCGCGCCGCCTTATCCGAAATGATTGTAGCCCCGTGCCGTCAGCGGCAGCCCTTGGAAGACCACTCCGTGGCCCTTGACGATCCGGCCGATCAGCGTTGTCCCAGCGGGCGCCGCTTTCCGCGGAGGCAGCGTGAATACCAACTCGTAATCTTCCCCGCCATGCAGCGCCCGCTCGATCGTGGCCCCGCGCACCACTGGGGCGCGATCGACCACCGCACCGACGTCCGACTCCAGACACAGCCGATGCAGATCCAGCGCCAGCCCATCGCTCAAATCCATGCAGGAAGTAGCCCGCCCGCGCAGCGCCCGCCCCAACTCAAGCCGCGGCCGGATGCGCCCTCCCCACGGTTTCCCCAAGTGCCCCGAAACGAACAGCAAATCCCCCACCCGCGCCCCATTGCGTCGTAAAGCCTTCCCGCGCGGAACCGATCCGCACACCATCACGTCGCAATAGAATTTATCGCTATGCGCGAGATCGCCCCCCGCGAGCACCGTCCCCGTCCGCCTCGCCAGCGCCAGCAGCCCGCGATAGAACCCTGCGATAAATTTTTCATCCCGCGCCGCCAGCGACACCAAACAGAACCGCGGCTCGCCGCCCATCGCCGCGATGTCGCTCAGACTCCGCGCCAGCGCATTATGCCCCGTGATCGCCGCCGCCTGCTCAGGAAGAAAGTGAACGCCCTCGATCGATTGATCGGTAGTGAACAGCAGTTCTTCCCCGCCACGCGGCCGGTAAATAGCGCAATCGTCGCCAATACCGAGCACGACACCTTTGCCGGCCCGAGCCAGCCCGCGCAGGCGTTTGACGATGTCCAGCTCACTCATGAAACACGAGGCCCGACGGTAACTCTTCGCCAAAGATCTTGCCCATCGCCGCCAGATCGCCCGTTGGCTCCGCCTCCAGATTGAGATCCGGCAACGCCCGCCGCACCGTTTCGAGCGTATGCGGCGGCAGATCCCGCGTAGAATCCCCCGTAAGCCGCGCCAGCGCCGCCACCGCGTCCTCGGCCTTCGGAATCTTCAACAGCGGATCCACCCACCGCGACACCGTCGCCGCCGGCAATACTTGATTAATCGGCCCGTAGAACAGTTTCCGCGCCCCCAGCCGCGCCAGACACCACAGCCCCGTTTCGACAAAGTCATCCTTCGCGATCCGCGCGATCAGTTCATCGCCCAACTGCGTCTTCGTCTGCAGCGGCAGAAATTCCAGACTCGCCGCCGCCCGCCACATCTCGCGCAGCAAACTCGGATTCACCCGCTGCGGCTTCTTCGCCGCGCGCGGCAGCAGCGTAGGCGACAGTCTCTGAAACACGTCGGTCTGCTGATTCTTATTCAGCCCGCCCGCCACGCGCCCCCAGAAAATCCACCACTCAATCTCGTTCTGCACCTGATTCGCAAACGTCAGCCCGCGCGCATAAACCCGCCGCGCCTGCTCGATCCGAAAATCGTCGCCCGGAAATCCAAACCCCGGCCGCAGACAAAATCCGCACAGATTCAACCACCGCAGCTCATGCGCCGCGCTCCGCTTGCGACCCTCCGCCAGCTCGATCATCCCGTCGCCCAATTTGCGAATCGCCGACAGCGGCCACGAATTCCGCCCCAACCCCAGCGCCTGTTCCAGCTTCGCCGGCAACTGCGCCGGCGCCACCGTATCCTCGACGAAACGTCGCCGGAATCAGCTCTCCGCCGCAGCCAGAGCCTCATCGCTGATCACCGCCGCCGGCCGCGACACCGCCTGCTCCGCGACAGCCTTCCGCAATTCAAACTGCAATCGCCAGCGATGCTCGCTCTCTTTCGAATCCGCCCAAATCTCCAGCGTCCCCACCTCCGTCAGCTTCGCGCCCAAGCTTCACCGGCACCAGCCGCTCGCCCAGCTTTCCCGAATCGCAGCACCGCATTCAACGGAGCATGCAGATGCAGCTCGCCCTCCACCGGCTCCGCGCGAAAACTCCACCACATCGCCCGACCTGATCTTCCGTCCGCGTCCGCGAACTGTACAACTGGAACGACACCGGCTTGTTCGCCACCAAATGCAAATTCCCCGGATCGATCTCTACAGTCGACCCCTCTTCCGCCCCGCGCGGCACCAAACACAACGTCCGCAACGGCTCCCCATCCCGCCCAGCCCAATGAAGTAGGCCCGCGGCAACCCTCCCCGCACCAGCAGCCCCGCGCCTGTCGATGCGAACGTACGAATAATACGCCGCGCCCACCGCGACCGCCAAATCCAGATCGCGATTCTCGAAAATCACCGGCCGCCGTCCGTACCAGTGCTCCATCACATCCGCCACGCGCTGCCGCAGAATCTCCGGAATGAAAAATCCGCCGTTGAACAGAATCGCGTCCGGCACGCGCATCGCCCGCGCTCGCCAGAAACGCCGCCAGATGCCGCGTCACCGCCGGATCGGAAACATACGGCAGCCCCAATTCGCGAAAAGGACTCTTCTCTTCTTCCTTCGGCCGATCCCGCAACTCGCACATGGGCAAAAACCCATCCAGCGCCAACTCCAGCACTTCCTCGCGAGTAATCTCCGTCTTCAGCGTGCCGCCCACCAACGACGACCCGCCGCCCAGCACCGTGATCTCCACGCTCTCCAAATTCGCATCCGACAGCAGCCTCTCCTTCGCCGCCGCGCACTGCCGCCGCAAGCCCGCTGCGCTGCCGGATCGACAGCGTCTTGCCGAGCTTCGCCTCCACCAGCCAAGCCAGCGTCAGATCCAGATTGTCGCCGCCCAGCAGCAGATGCTTACCCACCGCCGTGCGCGTGAAATCGACCCGATCGCCCTCGCGCGCCACGCGAATCAGCGTGAAATCGCTAGTCCCGCCGCCCACGTCGCAAACCAACACCATCTGCCCGTCGAACAGACTCTTCTGCGACCGCGCCAGATCGTTCGCGATCCACGAATAAAACGCCGCCGCCGGTTCCTCCAGCAGCGTCAGCTTCTCGATCCCCGCCTCCCGCGCCGCCGTCACCGTCAGCTCGCGAGCCTCTTCATCGAAACTCGCCGGCACCGTCAGCACGACGTTGTGCTCCGCAATCGTCGACCCCTGTTCCTTCTCCCAAGCGTCCGCCAGATGTTTCAGAATCCGCGTCGACACTTCGACCGGCGACAAAACCCGCCCGCCCTCCTGCGCGTCCCAAGGCAGAATCTTCGCCGTCCGATCCACTTCCGGATTCGACAGCCAGCTCTTCGCCGAATGGACGGACTTGGTCGGAACCAGCGCGCCCTGCTCGCGCGCGTAAACGCCGATATATTCCTGATCGCCCAAGATAAAGGAACGAAGGCAGCGTCCGCCGCGCCTCAACGCGCCCCTGCGCCACAGACTGCGGCACGTCCAGCACGTGAATCGTAGGGAAATCCGCCTCCGTCCGTAGAATCGATATACGCCAGCGCGGAATTGGTGGTGCCGAGGTCGATGCCGATATTCATTCGGACTATTCGACTTCGATCTCAGCCGGCGCCAGAATCATCCCCGGCGGCCGCCGCCGGCAAATCGACCTTCGTCCGCCTTCCACCCCTTGTGCCGCAGCAGCCCGCCCGGAGCCTTCCCGCTCGCCGGAACATTGCCAATCAGCTTGATCCCCCCGAAAGCCACGCCGTCCGTCTTCGTGAAGGTGCCCTCAACCCCGTCAATCACCGGTTGAAACTGCAAATACCGCTCCAGCGATTGCCGCGCTTGCGCCTGCACATCCCGCACCGCCGCCCCCACCTGCTCATCCGAGTAAGCGCCGATGTCCTCCATCAAGAAGTCCACCAGCCGCGCATCGCGTTGCAACAGCGAAAGTATCTGCACCGCCCCATCGGCCGGCCCAGCCTGCGGCTTCGGAGGCGGCGCCGCCTTCACCGCCATAGGCTTCGAATACCCAAACGCCAAAGCAATATCAGGCGCCAGCGCCCCTGAAAACAAGATAGAGAAAAAGCTGCGGAAAGCAAAAGAGATTCTATTCAAGATGTTTTCATTTTACCCTGACGAGCATCTTGAGCTACCTCTCGGGAACGCTAAACGAATCGCGGTGGCTGTCGAGTTGTTACGCCGCCTGAGGGATATACCAATACCAACGTGCCATAGGAATACCCATTGGAGTTGGCGGCAGTTCTCCTCCTAGCGTGATATCGAAATTAATTCCTCCGTGATTCATCAAATTCTCGATAATGTGATTTGCTATCTCCGGCGAGCACCGCAGCGCGGCTTGCACCACCGCGGCGCTTTCGCTCAGAAAGGCTTCTTGGGTTCCGCCATACTCCCCCATACCCACGAGCGCCTCTATCGCTTCTGGCTGCATGGCAGAAGATTATCACCCAGCGGCCTCCAGTAGATCGCGCACTGCACGGATGTTGTCCTTCCGCCCACCACCCCCGTCGACGAAGCCATGCCTTGACTCGCGCCCCTGCATAGCGTACTGTTTGAATGTGTACAGCAGGGAACTAACATGCCAAGAGTAGCCGTCCAAGACAACAGCCGTATGTCCCTGCGCATTAGGGCCGAGGAAAAGGCGTTACTCTTGCGTGCAGTCGCACTGAAGCGCACTGACCTGACCGATTTTGTCCTGAGGCACGCCTTGCGTGCCGCGAAAGCCGTTGTCGAAGAGGCCGACCACGTGCGGCTCTCCGCAAGGGATAGCCTCAGGGTTCTCGACCTGCTGGAAAATCCTCCCGCTCCTAACGCCAAGTTGCGAGCCGCAGCCAAAGCCTTGCCCAAACGGCGCTAACCTTGGCAGCTTGGCACGAAGAACCGATTAGCAGGAAATACGATCGCGATGCCTTCGACTGCGGCCAGCCAGCGTTGAACGAATTCTTGCGTCGCCATGCTCGCAAGACCCACGAACTCGGCGCAGCGAAAACATTCCTCGCCATCGACGATAACGACGGTAAGACCATTCTGGGTTTCTACACCCTGAGCCCCGCTTCGGTCGCCTACGCCCGCACACCGGAAGTCGTTCGCCGCGGACTCGCTCGCCATGACGTGCCCGGCTTCCGCCTAGCGCGTTTGGCCGTGGATCGACAGGTACAAGGTCACGGTCTTGGCGGGCAACTTCTTCTCAGCGCCGGAGGGCGTTGTCTGCGAGCCTCGACGGAGGTTGGCGGCGTGGTGCTTGTGATTGACGCAAAGAATGATCGCGTCGCCCGCTGGTACGGTAGCTACGGCGCAGTTTCCCTACTGGATGCCCCGCTCACT
>CAVVZG010000236.1:0-13819 GCA_963752205.1 Bryobacterales bacterium
CATTGTTAACCTGATCACTCTGACAATGCCGAACTGCAAAAGCGCGTGAAAGCGGCCTTGAAAGCAGACGCCGCGGCCGCGGATCACGTGCTCGCGGTCTATCGCAAGGGCCGTCCCCAAGCGTCGAACATGGACTTGTGGATGATCCTCGCATCCGACCTATCGCCGCTGCGCACTTCCGAATACACCATCGCGGAACGTAAACTGGCCGGGTCCAAAGCGCCGGTGTATATGTACTACTTCGACTGGTATTCGCCGGTGCATCAAGGCAAAGTGCGTGCGATGCACGGCGTGGAGCTGCCCTTCGTCTTCGATCACGTGAACGACGCCGCGCACATGATCGGCAACGGTCCGGACCGCCAGGCGCTCGCGGATAAAATGAGCGCGGCGTGGGTGGCGTTCGCGCGTAGCGGCAATCCCAATCACAAGGGACTGGCACACTGGCCGGCGTTCTCAAGCAAAGACCGCGCCACGATGATCTTCGGACGCGAGTGCCGCGCCATCAACGATCCTCACCGCGAGGAGCGGCTAGCGCGCGGATGATCAGTGTTCGTCCTGGCACACGTCGTCCTGAATTTCCGTTTTCAGTTTTTCGTAATAGCGCGTGTAGGTGTACGGCTTCGCCAAGGTCTTCGGATCTTCCGCGGTCACTTTGTATTCCAGGTATTTCCCATCGAGCAGGGGGCGGATGCGTTCCACCAGATGCAGCACGTCGCTATGCTGCGCACCCGCGTCGTTCAGCCAGGTGCGGTCGTTAAAGCCCACCGTATCGATCACCAGCGTCGCGCCATCCCAGCGCCCAACGGAATCGCCCATCCAAGTGAGCTCACGCTTTTCCGGATGTCCGCGGTTCAGATAAATAGTACGCATGACGCCGCGCGAGAGGTCCTCAAACAGCATCACGATCTTGCCCTTCACCGGCACCAGTTCGATTTTGTTTTCCGCGCGCGCCATCATGCGGAAGGGACCGACGGGCACGCACATCTTGGCGGGGTCCTGCTTGAGATCCACGCTTTTCACCTGCGCGGCAGCCTCCGGAAGCAGCGGTAATTCCGCAGGCGAACCCGAATTTTTCAAGCCGCCGGGGAGCGTGACGGTGCGCTCGATGACCTGATAGACGCCGGCCAGATTGGGTGGGGCGGTTTGCCCATTGGCGAAAAGAGCCGCGAGCGTCACGGCACAGACAATCCGCATAGGTATCCTTTAGACCATACGCCGATGCGCGGCGCAAGCCCGCTAAAACTGAAGTTCGACGGCGCCCACGGGGCCGAAGTCCACTACCAGGTGGTCGCCCGCCTGCGCGTCGTAAATGTCTGTGGTCACGCCGGTGGTCACGTACTCGCCGGCTTTTAGACCGATCCCTTTGGCGTGCAGCCGGTTCACCAACCATTCGAGTGCGTTCAACGGATGCCCCAAGACGGCGCTGCCGGAGCCGCGTTGGACCACGCTTCCGTTCACGCGCAGCTCGACCGTCTGGGCAGCCAGGTCCAGATCACCCCAAGCCGTCAGCAGCGCGCCCTTCACCCAGGCCCCGTGGCAAGCATTATCGGCGATCAGCGACGGGGCGCCGACGGTGGTCCAACTAGTGAAACGGCTATCCACGATTTCGATTCCGGGCAGCACGCCGGCGAGCGCATCGGCGATTTGCTCGCGATCGAGAGGCCGCGCGGAGGGCGGCAGGTCGCGCGCAAATTGAAACGCGAATTCGGATTCGATGATGCGCATAAAGAAGTCTCCGGCCGCGAGCCGCGCGGGGCTTTCGAAGGTCGATGCCGCCAGCAGACGGCCGTAGAACGGCTCCGGCATGCTGAGGAAGCGCTGCGCAATGGCGTTGGTGCAGGCGATTTTGTAGCCGATGGTGCGGCCGCCGCGGAGGTCGACGAAGCGCGCCTGGCATTCATAGGCTTCTTGCGGCGTGGCGGGCCGCGCGTCAGCGGGAAGTTCGACCAGGCGCACGCGCTGGACGTAGGCGTCGAGTAAGAGTTGGGAACACACCCTAACAGGTATAAACTATTGCTACCGGGAAATTCAAAATGAAAAAATATCTGCTCCTGATTTCGATATTAGCCGCGCTGGCCGTGAACGCCTCGGCCGCCGCCAATTGCGATCGCGCATGCCTCAAGAAAACGCTCGATACCTATTTGGATGCAGTGCTGAAACACGACCCCTCCAAAGCGCCGCTGGACGCCGCGTTTCGCTACACCGAGAACTCGAACGTGGTCGCGCCCGGCGAGGGCTTGTGGAAGACCGCGACGGCGCTCGGCAAAGTGCAGCGGCGCTATGTCGATGCAGTGAACGGCCAAGCGGTTTACTTCGGGCATATCGAGCAGGGCGACGCCGCCGGGATCGCCACGCTGCGCATTCGCGTGGTCAACAAAAAGATCACCGAAGGCGAACTGGTGATCGGACAGAAGGTGGATGGCATGTTCAACGCCGAATCACTGGTGACCAACGCTCCGCCCGATGCGCCAGTGGCGAAAGCAGCGCGTTCCTCGCGCGAAGCCATGGTGGCCGCGGCTCAGAGCTACTTCGATGCGATCGAGCATCATGACAGTTCCATCGTGCAGCGGCAAAAGGGTTGTGTGCGCATTGAAAATGGCGTGATGACGGGCGGACCCATTTCAGAATCCGCCGCTTTCCCGGTGAAAGGCGATTGCGGAGAGCGCATGGAAAATTTCAAGGCCACCATTGCAGCCGTGGATCACCGCCGCTTTCCGGTGATCGATGAAGAAGCCGGCGTGGTGCTCGGGATGGTGGTGTTCAATCGTCCGCCGGGAGCGAAGCGCGGCGATGGCACGCCTTTCCCGCGCAATCTACTGACGGAATTGTTTGTGGTAGAGAACGGACGCATCCGCGGCATCTACGCCGCTATGCATTATCTGTCGCCGGAAAATCCGGACGCTCCGGGCTGGCCGGTGACTGCAGCGAATCAGACTGAGAGATAATCCGGCTGAATCAATCCGCTGCTGTCGCCGAGCTTTTGCACCGGCGCGCCGACCTTGTCGAGCACAGTGAGCAGCAGATTCGCCATCGGCGTGTTCTCCGGGTAATTCAGGTATTGACCGGTCTTTAGTTTTCCGCCCAGTTTGCCGGCCATCAGCACGGGCAGTTTGGTGTGCTCATGCAGATTGCCGTTGCCCAGGCCGCCGCCGTACATGATCATGCTTTGATCCAGCAGAGTGCCGTCGCCGTCTTTGGTCGAATGCAGTTTCTCCAAGAAATAGCCCAGCAGGCTCGCGTGATAAACGTCGATCTTGGCTTTCTTCGCGATCAACTCAGGATCGTTGCGATGATGCGAAACCGCGTGGTGCTGTTCGGGCACGCCGATGTTGGCGTAAGTGCGTCCGCTCAATTCGCGCGCAAAGATCACGCTGAAGACGCGCGTGATGTCGGCGCGATAGGCCAGCGTCACCAGGTCGAACATCAACTTGCAGTGTTCGTCGAAAGTAGGCGGCACGTCGGTGGGACGCGTCGGTAGCTCCATCGCCGTGTGGCCCTGCGCTTCCGTGTGCTGAATGCGCTTTTCGATCTCTCGAACGGAATCCAGGTATTCGTTCAACTTCTCGTGATCGCCGGCGCCCAAGGTTTTATCCAGGCGCGCGGTTTCCTGCATCACGGAATCGAGAATGCTCCCCGACGTTTTGTTCTGCGCCAGACGCTGCGCGCTGCTGCCGCCGTCTCCGAACAGACGCTCAAACACAATACGCGGATGGGCTTCGGTGGGGTTGGGAGTCGTTTCGTTGCGCCAGGAAATGGTGTTGACGAAGAAGCAATCGCTGGTATCGCAAGCGATCTGCGTGGGGTTCTCGAGCACCAGCTCGAGGGAGGGCAGCGCGGTGTCCTTGCCGATTTCGCGCGCGGCAATCTGGTCGGCGGTGACGCCAAGGCGCACTTCCATGCCGGGACGAGTGCGGTCCCAGGCGTGGACTCCAGAAAGCCACACGGCCGAGGCGCGCGGATGGTCGCCCACGCCGTCGCCAAAAGTATTGGCTTGCAGGTGGGCCAGGTTGCCCATGACGTTGATCTGGTCGCGGAACGCCGCCAGCGGCTTCAGAATGGCCGGAAGATCGGCGGGCAGCGGGCCAGGAGTCTTGGGGAACCATTGCTCCTGAATGATGCCGTTAGGGACGTAAACGAATCCCAAGCGCGGCGTCGCCTTGGGCGCGGCGGAAAGCGCCGGTACCATGGAATCGAGCAGCGGAAGGGCCAGCGTGGCTCCGACGCCGCGCAGAAAAGTGCGGCGGGCCAAGGCTTTTTTCGCAATAAACATAACCTACCTTATGATACCAATCTGCGATTTCGGGGACTCTGCGGTCTGAACCGGCGGTTTGGCTTCACCCGGCGCTGGGGGCGATTTGCGCATCTGGAATTGGGGGGTTTTCACCACGCCCAACACCAGCGATTCGAAAGTGTAGTTGCTCTTAGCCGAGTCGCGGACTATGGCGCGCACGGCGGGGGCGTCGTAATACTGAACGTTGCGGCTAATGGCGTACATCAGCAGCTTTTCGGTTGCGGTGTTGACGAACTGTTCGGGATGCGCCAGCAGCGCCTTCTTCAATCCGGCCATGCCGTTGAACTTGGTGCCGTCGGGGAACACGCCGGAGGTGTCGATGGGCGCGCCGTTATCCAGGTCGCGCCAGCGGCCCACCGCGTCGAAGTTTTCCATGGAGAAGCCGATCGGGTCCATGCGGGCATGGCAACTGGCGCACACCGGACTCGCGCGGTGCAGGATCATGGCGTCGCGCATGGTGAGCGGCTTGTTGTCCTTGTTCTCCGTCTTGAGCGGTGGAATGTTGGGCGGCGGTGGAGGCGGCGCCGCGGCCAGCAGATTTTCCAGCACCCACTTACCGCGCAGCACCGGCGAAGTGCGGTTCGCATAGGCGGTGAGCGTCAAAATGCTTCCCTGCCCGAGTAATCCGCCGCGCGGACTGCCGGCAGGGAACGTGACTCGGCGGAAGTAACTGCCTTTCACGTTGGGGATGCCGTAATGGTTGGCCAGGCGCTCGTTCAAGAATGTGTAGTTGGCGGTGAGCAGTTCAAGCAAGCTCTGGTTCTCACGCAGCACGCTGTCCAGGAAGAGGCTAGTTTCGCGGCGGAACGCGAGGCGCAGGTTCTCGTCGAAATCCGGAAACAGCAATTCGTCGGGCTTCTTCGAATCCACGTCGCGCAAGTACAGCCATTGCTCGGCGAAGTTCGTGACCATGGTTTCCGAGCGCGGGTCGGCCAGCATGCGGCGGACTTGCTGCTCCAGCACAGCCGGATCTTTCAGCTTGCCTTTGGCCGCGACGTCCAGCAATTCGTCGTCGGGAATGCTGGACCACAGAAAGAACGAAAGCCTCGATGCCAGTTCGATATCGCTCACGCGATACGCCGTGTTGGGCGGCTCATTCGCCGGCGTGCGCTCGATGCGGAACAGGAATTGCGGACTGACCAGCAGCCGTTCGAGCGCGCGTTGGATGCCCAGGTCGAAATCGCGCTCGGCGCGCCCGGCGGTGTAGAACGGCAGCAGGTCCTGCAAGTCCGCGGCAGTCACCGGGCGGCGATAAGCACGGCGTTCGAGCGACGTCAGAACGCGCTTGGCACACGGCAGTTCGTCCGCCGCGTTGACAGGCCGGCACGCGAAAATATCGCGGCGCGACGGCGTATCGCCGGCGCCCGTGCCTTCGTATGGTCCACCGATGGTCACTTGCGCGAGCGCCGGCAGCGGTCCGCGTCCACGGCCGCGCGGGCGCACCGTTTCTTCGTCGCGCGCTTCGTCATGCGCCACGAAAGTGACGCCGATATCGTGCGGGCCCGCCTTCAGCGGCAAGCGCACGTCCAGATTTTCCTGGCGGCGGAATCCGGGGCGGCGGCCCGCGGTGGCTTCCGGCATCTCACTGCCGATGGTGGTGATCCACGCGCGTTCGCCGTCGACCAGGATCTCGATCTGATGCGGCTCGCGCACCGCGCCGGCGAATTCCATTTTGAAGTTGTACTGGCCGTCGAGCGGCACGTCCATCTTCACCAGCAAACCGCCGCGCGTCCCGTAAGGCAAGCCATCGACACGCACATCCTGCGGACGGTCATAAGGCAGCGGAAAAATATTCACCATCTCCGGAATTTTCGGATCGCCCACGGCCAACCGGCTGATCTTGCGCGCCGCACCGAGATAGCGCTCCATGCTGGTGGGCGAAACGAACAGCAGGTCGGCCAAGCTATCGAAACCGCTCGAAGCGTTGTCGGGCGGCAGCAGCATGGCGTAATCCATTTCTTTGGGCAGCGCATCGACGCCCAGCAAATCGCGAACCGCGTTCTGATATTCGGTGCGGCTCAGGCGATGCAGCAGCGGCAGCTTGCCGGGCTCGGGATTCGCGGCAGAGGCGTGGTCGAGTTCGCTTTCGAGCCAGGTCGCTACCGAATCGTACGCGGCTTGCGGCGGACGCGGCACACCGGTCGGAGGCATAGTTCCCGCACGCAGTTTGCGAACGACCTTCTCCCAGATTTCGGCAGTGGCCGGAACGCGGCTGAGGTCGGCGGGGTCGAGCGTCAGGCCCGCGGTTTTAAGCTTGGCGTTGTGGCAACCAATGCAATATTGCGTGACGAATGCCTGCGGGGTTGTTGGAGACGAAGCCGGGGTTTGAGCGTAGGCGCACGGGGCCAGTATGAAAACGATCGAGAGGCGTAACATATAAACGGGTGCGGCTGACGCCCCTATCTAATTGTAAGATGTAGATGTATGAGGCGCGTAATCCTATTGGCAGTCCTTTCGGCTGGCGCAATTTTTGCGGCCGGCGGGGACCTGCGGCTGATCCAGGCGGCGAAAAAGTCCGACGTCAAGGCCGTGCGCTTGCTCGTGCAGCAAAAGGCCGGCATATTCGCGGTGGAGGCGGACGGCTCGACTGCGCTCCATTGGGCCGCGCAGCAGGATAACGCCGAGATCGTGGACTTGCTGCTGCAAGCCGGCGCAGACGCGAAGGCCGCCACGCGCTATGGATTGACGCCCCTGTATTTCGCCTGCAACAACGGCAACGCCGCTATCATCGACCGGCTGCTCAAGGCCGGCGCGGATCCTAACAGCGCAACTCCGGAAGGCCAAACGATGCTGATGACGGCGGCTCGCAACGGCAAGCCGGAAGCCATCAAACTGTTGCTGGCGAAGGGCGCGAAGGTGAACGCCGCGGAATCCTGGAAAGGCCAGACGGCGCTGATGTGGGCGGCGTCCGAAGGCAACGCGGACGCGGTGGCAATGCTGATCGAGTTCGGTGCCGACGTGAAGGCGAAATCGAAGAGACAGTTCACGCCACTGCTATTTGCGGTGCGCAACGGGCATATCGACGCAACCAAAGTGCTGTTGGACCACGGCGCGAACCCTAACGACGTCGCTCCGGACGGCACCAGCGCGCTGGCGATGGCGGCGATCAACGCGTATTATGAGCTGGCCGGAATGTTGGCGGATCGCGGGGCGAACCCGAATCTGCCGGACCCGCGCGGTTCGGTGCTGCATATCCTGGCGTGGATGCGCAGACCCGGTTCGGACCCGGCGGCCGGCGCGGGCGGAGCGCCCAAAGGTCCCCCGATTCCCGAAGGGAAACTCGACAGCCTGGATTTAGCAAAGAATCTGCTGGCGCATGGAGCGAATCCCAACGCGCGGATCGCGTGGAAGGAAATCAAATACAACCGCGACTTCGGCCAAGTGCGGCTGCCTCTGGATATCCCCATCGGACGCAAATACATCAGCTACGTGGGGGCGACGCCCTTTTACTTGGCGGCGCAGAATGGCGATGCGGCTTACATGCGCGTGCTGGCGGCGGGCGGCGCCGACACCAAGCTAGGCACGGTGCAAAACATTTCGCCGTTGATGGCCGCAGCGGGCATTGGCTATTGGGATGGCGAGAGCCCGGGGCCTTACGCGGGCTGTCCGGAACCGGAGCGCCTGGAAGCCGTGAAGACCGCCATTGAACTCGGCAACGACATTAACTATCACGCCGATTTCGGCGAATACCCGATGGAAGGCGACGCCGACTTCATTCGCCTGTATTATCCGAAGAATATTTCGAACATGCCGGAGAACGCGCTGGGCGACGTGCGTTGGACGGGCAGCACGGCGCTCCACGGCGCGGTGGTTTCGGGGCAGCTTTCGATTGTCCAGTATCTGGTGGAACACGGCGCGCAGATCGACGCCAAGAACAAAGTAGGCTGGACGCCGCTCACGCTGGCGCGCGGCGTTTTCGTGTCGAACACGTTGAAGGTATTTCCGGACATCGCCGCCTATCTCGAGAAAACGCTGATCGCGCGCGGCATGCCGGTGGAAGCGCCGCGTCCTGAGCCTGCGGCTCCGGCGGCTGGTCAGTAGATGGCGATCAGCCCCTTGGCCGGGCAACCGGCAACCTCCGCTCCCTTGATCGACGTCGCGCGTTTGATCGACGCGTATTATACGAATCCGTCCCGACCTGAGCGACGCTGGGCAGCGCGTGTCTTTTGGAACCTCGGGGCATCGCGGGACGGCGTTGAACGGGTCGTTCAACGAGCGTCATATTCTGGCGATCGCGCAGGCCATTTGCGCCTATCGCGCGCAGGCGAAGATCAGCGGACCGTCTGTTTATCGGCATCGACACGCACGCGTTATCGGAGCCCGCATTCATGAGCGCGCTCGAAGTGCTGGCGGCGAATGGCATCGAGCTGCGCATCGCTCTCCCGCGGGCAACGACAGGCTTGACGGACGTCGAATACACGCCGACTCCGGCGATTTCACACGCGATTCTGGCTTATAACCGCAGTAAGCCCGCGGCGCTGGCGGATGGCATCGTGATCACGCCGTCGCATAATCCTCCCGAGGATGGCGGGTTCAAATACAATCCGCCGCACGGCGGCCCGGCCGATAGCGGCATCACGAAATTCATTCAAGACCTGGCGAATTCGCTCCTCGAAGCGAAGCTCGCGGGCGTGAAGCGCGTGCCGTTCGCGGACGCGCTGAAGGCCGCGAGGACGCAGCGCCACGACTTCATCGGCGAATATGTCGAGGGGCTCGGCGGCGTTATCGACATGGATGTGATCCGGGCGTCAGGCATCAAGATGGGCGTCGATCCGCTGGGCGGCGCAGGCGTTCACTATTGGGCTCCCATCGCCGAGCGCTACCAACTGAATCTGGAAGTGGTCAACAAAACGGTCGACCCCACGTTCCGCTTTATGACGCTCGATTGGGACGGCAAGATTCGCATGGACCCGTCGTCGCCTTACGCCATGCGCGGGCTGATCGCATTAAAGGATCGTTTCGATATTGCGTTCGCCTGCGACACCGATCACGACCGCCACGGCATCGTCACGAAGAGCAGCGGGCTGATGCCGCCTAATGAATATCTCGCGGCGTGCATTTCGTATTTGTTTCCGCAGCGCAGCGCGTGGCCCGCGAGCGCGGCCGTGGGGAAAACGGTGGTCAGCAGCAGCATGATCGATCGCGTGGCCGCCGGAATTGGGCGGAAAATCTACGAAGTCCCTGTAGGCTTCAAGTGGTTTGTGGACGGGCTGGTGAACGCGTCGCTAGGATTTGCGGGCGAGGAAAGCGCGGGTGCGTCGTTTCTGGCGCGCGACGGCTCGGTGTGGTCGACCGACAAGGATGGCATCATCGCGGCGCTGCTGTCGGCGGAGATCACGGCGCGCGGCGGCAAAGATCCCGGCGAAGTTTACACTGGCTTGTGCGGCAAATATGGACGTCCGGTGTACGAGCGCATCGACGCTCCGGCCAATGCAGAACAGCGCGCCGCGCTGCTGAAGTTATCGGCGAAGGATATTCCGGTGACCGAGATCGCTGGCGATAAGATCGATAGCGTTTTGACCAACGCGCCCGGCGACGGCAATGCCATCGGTGGAATCAAGGTGATCAGCAAAGACGGCTGGTTCGCCGCGCGGCCTTCGGGAACCGAAGACGTGTACAAAATTTACGCCGAGAGTTTTCAAGACCGCGATCATCTCCAGCGCATCCAGAAGGAAGCGCAGGCGATGATCGCACAGGTCTTAGGAAGCTAGCCGCTGTTGGCCGCTTAGAAAATATACTTCAGCGCGAACTGCATGATGCGCGGATCGCCGAACACCTGCATCTGCCCGAAGGTGGCCGAATTCCGCGCAGTGTTCAGAGTCGTCGTGCTGACGCCAGCGGGCGCGAAGCCCGGCCGCCAGTGGTTGGGAATATTGAACACTTCGTAGCGGATTTCCAGGCGCTGGCGCTCCGTGATTTTGAATTGCCGCGACAAGCTGGCATCCAGCGTGAAGCTGCCCGGCCCGTGAATGGAACCAGCGGCCACGTTGCCCAGCGTTCCCGTGGTGGGCTGCGCAAACGCTGCCGGATTGAGCCAGCAGGTGGGCGTTTGCACCACGCAATAGGGATTCGCCAGAACCTGGTTGGCGCGTTCGAGCGAGCTGGTCAGGCCCGTCACCGCATTGTCGATCCCGGTCGATACGGTGTAAGCGCTGCCCGATGAAATTCTCATGATGGGCGAGATCTTCCACCCGGAAACCAGGGCCTGCATCACGCGCCCACCGTATTTCGGCGTTTCCGCAACGGCAGAGACGTTGATGATATGGCGATGGTCGATGCCTACACAAGTGCCGCGATCGAAGCGGCGGCTGGATGGGTTGGTCCACTGGGTACCGTCGAGCTCGGAGGTGAACGGATCGGTGATGCAATGCGACCAGGTGTAATTTCCCAGCACCGTGAAGTTATTCGTAAGCCGGTGCTGCGCCGAAAGCAGCATGGCGTTGTAGCTGCCGGTGCCGCCGGTGTCGAGCTGGTGAATAACGCCGTAATATGCTCCCGCGGCGGCGTTCTGCAAGGTTAGAGGACGGCGGCTCTGCACGGCGGTGGTGGCTCCGGTGACCAGCGGAGCGTTGATCGGATCGTCGCTCCACAGATGGATGGTGTTGTTGCCGAGATAGCTGCCCGAGAGCAGCCAACTGCTGCCGAGCTGCCGTTGCACGGAAACGTTCCATTGCTCCAGATAGGTGATCTTCAGGTCCAGCGGGTAGCTGGTGTAGGTGGCGGCATTGGCTGGGAACAGCGCGTTCGCGCCGCTCGACAACGGGAACGGGTTGCCGCCTGTGACGCCAGCCCAGGGGTTAGAGAATGAAATCGGCGCGCTGGCCGTGCCGCTGCGGGTGATGGAAGTTCCCCACGGCGGTTCCTGCGAAAATCCATAGGCAAACAGGGTCTGCGGCAGGTCGTAGAAAATGCCCCAGGAGGCGCGGATGCTGGTCTTGCCGCTGCCGGTTGGGTCCCAAGCGATTCCGATACGCGGCGCGAAATCGTTCAGCTTGGCGTGGGCCGGCCGGTTGTTGGTGTCGAATTGCGAATCGCCCGCGAACAGGTATCCGGGAGGCCCGTTGGGGTAGACGGTGGAGCGCGTGCCGGCGGTGAACAGGTTGGAATAGAAATGTCCCACGTGGCCGTTGGACATGGTGTTGCCGAAGTACGGCTCCCACCGGAGACCCAAATTCACGGTCAGGCGCGGCGTCACTTTCCAGGTGTCCTGCGCATAGGCGCCGATATAAGTGTAACGTTCGTTCGCAAACTGGATGCCGCCTTGCGTGAAGGAAGAGGCATCGCCCAGCAGGAAATCCGCCATGGAGACGCCGGTGGTTTGTCCGTTGAAGGTGAAGTTGCCATCGGCGTTCAGAGGCCCGTAAACATCCTGCAGTGAGTGCATCCAATTGAAACCGAACTGCAATTGATGGTTCCCGCGAGTCATATTAAGGTCGTCGCCGGCTTGGAAAGCGGTCACGGGATCGGTGGCGGCGTAGGAGAATACGGTGGAGCTATAGAGCGCGCCGGTGGCGGTTGCAACCAGGTGGCCGGGCACCAAGCTGGTCATGTTGATTCCCAGGGTGCCGGCATCGAAGGACGGTAACTGCGTCTTGGTCACGCCGCTGCGGTTGCCAGTGAGGTGGAACGAATTGATGGTGGTGGCGTTGATGATATAGGTGTCGCCGATCACCATCGAATTCACCAGATCGTTGGCGCCGGAGATGGTTTCGGTGAGCGGGTTCTTGCCATCGAAGGGCGTCCCCACCACCGCGTGGGTGGCGTAGTAGCGCACAAACAAGGACTGTTTGTCGCTCATGTTGTAATCCACTTTCATGACACCCGACTCTTCGTCGAAATTCTGTTTGACGCCGAAAAATTCTTTCCCGCAAGGGTCGGTGGCTGGCGTGAAGAAGGTCATCATCTTCAACGAGGCGCTATTGTAGGCAGTCGGAGAAATCTTGTTATTAACGAAGGGGGCGCCCAGGCTCTTTCCCGCGGTACATTGTGCAACGTAGGTTGTGAAATCGCCATTGAGCATCGCCTGGGTAGGAACAAAGCTGAAATTGCCGGAGGGATCGGAACGGATGTCGGTGCCCTGGTAGCCGGCGAAGAAGAAGAGCTTATCTTTCTTGATCGGCCCGCCGATGGTGGCGCCGTATTGATTGCGCTTCAGGGTGTCGCGCGCGGGGGCGTTGAACTGGCGCGCGTTGAACATGAAGTTGCGGACAAACTCGAATGCGTCGCCGTGAAAAGTGTTGGTGCCGGACTTCGTTACCGCGTTCACCGCGGCGCCGGAGTGCTGGCCGTACATGGCGGGCAGGGCGCTGGTTTCCACCTTGAATTCCTGCAATGCGTCCGGGAATGGCAAGGGCAGCGCGAGGTTATTCAGCGGGTCATTGTGGTTGCCGCCGTCCAACATGTAGGTGGTTCCGGTGGCGGCTCCGCCAGCTACGCTGATAGGCGCTTCGTTGGGATAGTTTTTGGTCGAGACCAGATCGGCGTTGGGCGCCTGCGCGGCTGCGCCGGCGAGATAAATAAGGTCGGTCGGATTGCGGCCGTTGAGCGGGAGATCAACCACGCGCTGCTGGTCGACCACCTGGCCGACGCCGGAGCTGCGCGTCTCGACGGTCAGCGCGGAGGCTTCGACCTGCACTTGCTGCGACACCGCGCCGAGTTGCATGGTGATTTCGACCGTGGGGCTGCTGGCAACCTGCAGCACGATTCCGCTTTGCACCGACGTGCTAAAGCCTTCTTTACTGATTTCCAAACGGTACGGGCCGATGGGAAGGTTCGGCAGAATGTAGGAGCCATCGGCTCCGGTCTCGACGGTGCGCGTCAAGTCGGTATCGGTTTTTATGGCTTTGACCTGGGCGCCAGGAACGGCCGATCCGGACGGATCGTGAACCGTGCCTGAAATCTGAGCGGTGCCGCCGGATTGCGCAAAGGCGAAGGCGCAGACCAGCAGCGTGGCTAGGAATGCCTGAAACGTTTTCATTTACAACCCCTTCTTTCTTGACACCTCTGGCGACGCAGAGGCAATTGGACCTATTGGAACACAATTGCAACGCCACCTCAAGGTAAATGTAAAGGGCGGTGCGCATGGCGCACATGACGATGGCGTTACGATCGCGGTACGCTAGAGGGGACGCAACCTGCACCCAAGATGTACGCGGAGCTGGCCAAGCCTTTCGAATCCATCGAGAGCGCGCACGAATTTGTGGCGCTCCTCGAGGAGAGCATTCAAGAGGCGGCAGGCGACGTTCGCGAACATTTGCAGGACGCGGAGTCGTCCGCCGACGAACGGCAGATACGTGCGCTGAATCTGGCTTTGTATAAACTGACGCAGCTGGCGGGGCAGATGCATAAGAGCCGGCGGGCCTTGAACGATCTGCGAAGTATACGGCGGCTGTTGTTCACCGAGCGCGTCGACTGACGTTGTGTCAAGATCTTTAGGATGGCTTATCCGGCTAAGCTGAGCCGCGCTACGATTATTCAGGCTGCGATCAAGATGGTGGAGGAAGACGCGCCCGAGCCTCCGTCGCTGCG
>CAVVZG010000237.1:0-19019 GCA_963752205.1 Bryobacterales bacterium
AAGATCACGCCGGCCATCATGGTGACCATGAAGAGTCCGGAGAGTCCGTGTTTGGCGAGAATTCCGGCGACGATGACTACGAACGCGCCGGTCGGCCCGCCGATTTGAACCTTCGATCCTCCGAGGAAAGAAATCAGAAATCCGCCGATTATGGCGGTGTAGAGGCCAGCTTGCGGAGTGACGCCGGAGGCTATGCCGAAGGCCATGGCCATGGGCAAAGCGACGAGGCCGACGGTAATTCCGGCAATCAAGTCAGAGAAAAAATCGCGGCGGCGGTAGGCGGGGAGAGTGGTCCACAACTTCGGCTTCCAGGGGGAATAGGAGTCGAGTAAGTGGGTGATGAAGGACAACGAGAACCATTATATCGAGGGGCCGCTGGTGGAGCTGCGATATCAGTTCTGGCTCGACTACTGCCGAGGGGCCTTGACAACCTGGCCTATTTGGCATATATTCCCTCCCAGACTTCGCGATGCGAAGGTTTTCAGTCAGCTGTTGTTCCACGAAGAAGAAAACGCTGAGGGGCAAAAGGAGAACCACAAAGGGGTCATGAGAACGAGAAATCTAGTTTTGCTTGTTGTGGCTTTGCTGATGATTTGTGTGCCGGCGATGCTGGCACAAACCGCTTCCACGGGTGGGGTATCCGGAACAGTAACCGATCCTTCCGGCGCCTCGATCCCAAATGTGATGGTCACTTTGACCAGCACGGACACCGGGGCGGTGCGCAACAGCGTCACCGGCGCGGACGGCAATTACAAGTTCGGCTTGATCAATCCCGGCAACTACAAGATCAAGTTCAGCGCCGCAGGGTTCAAGCCGGTGGAGCTTCCGGGCGTGGTGGTTCAGGTCACGGAATCCGCGGTTGTGAACCGGGCGCTCGAAGTGGGCGCGCAGACCGAGCAGGTCACGGTTGAGGCAAGCGTGGAGGCGATTCAGACCAGCAGTTCGTCGCTGGGAACGGTGGTGGGCAACAAGACAGCGACGGACTTGCCCTTGACGACGCGCAACTACACCAACCTGATCGGTCTTTCCGCGGGCGCCAACGCCAGCGTCAACAACGCCAGCGGCTTCGGCAAGGGCGGCGTAGACACGGCGGTGAACGGCATGATGACGCAGGACAACAATTACATGATGGACGGCGTCGCGATGACCAGCCAAGAGGGCGGCAGCGTGGTGCAGGGATTCTATAGCGGCCTGGCGATTCCCAATCCGGACACGCTGCAGGAATTCAAGATTCAGACTTCGCTCTACGACGCCGGCTACGGGCGCAATCCGGGAGCCAACGTGAACGTGGTGACCAAGTCGGGAACCAATGCGTTTCACGGCTCGGCTTATGAGTTCTTCCGCAATACCGATCTCAATGCCACCGATTTTTTCCGGAATCGTACTTGCGGCTTGACGCCCAGCATCTGCGCGGGCCAAGCCGTCAAACAAACGCTGAACCAGAACCAGTTCGGCGGCGTGATCGGCGGCCCTATCAAGAAAGACAAGTTCTTCGTGTTCGGCGCCTATCAGCAGACGTGGCAGAAGAATGGAGCGGCGTCGCAGGGTTTTTCGAGCGGCGTTACGCTGGCTCCGATCCCCATGATCGGCCGCGGGACCACTTCCGTCTCCGGTGTAAACAATGCTCAGGCCAATACTTTCCAACAGGCATTGGGAGCGGCGTTCTGTCCGGCGAATCATCCCGGCAGCAGCGCGTTCTTGACGAATCCGGGGGGAGCGGGCTCCGGCCAGGGCACGCAGGTGGCGTGCGACGGGTCCAACATCAACCCCTATGCGATGCGATATCTGCAAGGCACGACGTTGGCCGGCACTTACGCCATACCCGGTTCCGGATCCGCGAATTTCCTGCCGGGCGTCGCCTTTAGTAATCCCGCCTATGACAAGGAATACCAGGGGATGCTCAACTTCGACTACGTAGTGAACGCGAAGAATACCCTCACCAGTAAGTATTTCCGTTCGTACGAGCCGCAGACCATCAATTTTATCGGCACCGCCGGTCCTGTATTGCCGGGAGAGCCGAGTGTAACCGATTACGGTTATCAGAATGGAATCCTGAAGCTTACGACGATTGTGACCAACGCGATGGTCAATGAGTTGCGCGGCAACATCCTGCGCAGCACCAACACGCAGACGCAGAACCCAGGCCCAGGCATGAATGCAAGCAATATATATCCCTCCTGCAGCAGTGTGGCGGGGCAGAACATCGCTTGCAGTTCGGGAGCGGGCGGACTTTTGGGAGGAATCAGCGCGCAGCCGCCGCAGATCGTCATCAATGGACAGTTTCTGGCGTACGGCGGAACCAACGATGTGGTTCACAACCAGACAACGGTCGGCATTGGCGACCAGGTTTCCTGGACCAAGGGAAAACACACGATGCGTTTCGGCGGCGAATGGGAAGACACCCGTTGGACGTGGGTGGGCAGTTGGCTGTCGCACGGGATTATGGATTTCGCTACCTTCAGCGACTTTCTGGTTGGGTTGCCAGGAGGCTGCGGGGCGGCCGCTCAGCCCAACGCGGCCAATCCGCTGGGTTGTAATGGTTCGGCGAACAGCAACGTTTTGAACACGTCCAACTTCGACGTGAACAGTTCCTCCAGCGGAATCGTACACGGCTACCGGATGAAAAACGGCAACGTGTTCTTCCAGGACGACTATCAAGCTCAGCCAACGCCTGACGATCAATTTGGGATTGCGCTGGGAATACGACGGGAATCTGTCGGACAAATACGGGAACTCGGTGAATTTGTGGCCTTCGGCGATCAACGCGGTGCCGGTGCCCGCCACCACTCAATTACCGACTCCAGGCGTTCCGCTGTTTCCGGCGGGCGGCAGCTATGCAGGATGGGTGACGACTTCCAACTACAACGGGCCGATGTTCCCGGGCATCATCAGCAGCGGACAAACCATCGCCACGAAGAATGGAATTCCGAAGGACGATTTCGGTCCCCGCGTCGGGCTTTGCGTTCCAGCCCACCAGCAGCAACAAGCTGGTATTGCGCGGCGGATTCGGCTACTTCTACGACCGCATCGACGGCAACCTGCTGGTACACTCGATCGAGCAGAGCCCGCCCTACGCGCCCACACTGGATCAGCCGGCGAGCACCAACCAGTTTTCCTCGCTGGCGGCCCCGTTCGAACAGTACACGCTGGGAGAATTCCCGGAACGCTGGGTGAACTTTACTCCCGGCCTGAAACCCTTCTATCAGTCCTCTAACATCACCGAGGCGGCCGAGGCGCAGATTATCAAAACGCCTCTGGTTTACTCGTACAACATGAACCTGCAGTATGAGTTTGCTCCGCGCTGGGTGCTCGAAGTAGGCTATGTGGGTTCGCATGGAATCCATCAGGCGCAAAATCTGCATCTGATCAACGAGCCGGGGCTGGCCAGCGCCAGCAGTCCCATCAATGGCATCACCACGAATACCACTTCGAATGCCTCGCTGCGAGTTCCGTATCTGGGCTTTGGGCCGGGCGGCTTGCAGTATTTCGAAACCAACGGAGACATCAAGTTCAATAGTCTCCAGGTTACCGTGCGCAAACAGCTTTCCTACGGTCTGACTTTCCAGGCGGCCTACACCTGGAGCAAAGCTTACGCCGACTTCCTGGGACCAGGCGGGTCCAACAGCGGAGACCCGAACAACTTCGCGCAACAATATGGACTGAACACGCAATATCGGCCGCAGCGGCTGGTGCTCAACTATAACTACACGATTCCCACGGGTAGCATGAAGGGGGCAGCCAAGGCGGCACTGGGCGGATGGAGCTTGTCGGGCGTCACCACCATTCAAGATGGCTTCCCGCTGATTCTGGCGGATAGCCGTGGCGGAGCGGTGTATGGACTGAGCGGCTCGCCGGCAACCGAACTTTCGCGCGCGCAAATTGCTGCCGGCATGACCTACGCAAATCTGGTGACGCCGGGTTCGATCGAGGAGCGGATCGGCGGCGCGAGCGGCGGTCCAGGTTACATTAATGCGGCCGCGCTGACGACCATTCCGGTCATTGGAGCAACCGCCGGGGTTGCGGGCACGGGCGGCACGGGTTGGGGGAACACCGGCATCGGTCCGATTTTAGGACCCGGCCAGTTCAACTTCGACGTCACGTTGGCGAAGAGCACCCGGGTAGGCGGCATTCACGAAAACGCCGTGTTGCAGTTCCGCGCGGAGTTCTTCAACCTGTTCAACCATCCGCAGTTTGGGAGCTCGGGCACCCAAGGTGTGGGTTTTGCTCCAGTCAACAATAACGTGGCAACGACCACTTTCGGCTCGATCACTGCTTTATCGGTGAATCCACGCCTGATGCAGTTGGCCTTGAAGTACGTATTCTAGGCGCGGCTGACTTTGCTAAACACTTCGGCTCCGGGGCTTAGCGCCTCGGGGCCGAAGTTTTTTTGGTGACGCCGGTTAAAAATAGGGACGGAGCCTCTATTTGTTGGGGACGGACGCGGCTACGACATCGCAGGCAAATCCGTCCCTATTTTTTAGAGGACGTCGGCGAAGCCGCGTTTTAGGTGGCGGAAGAAGAGGCCGCCTAGGATGAAGACGGCGCAGGAGTAGGCGGCGAGGACGGCTAGTTCCTGCCAGGCGGGCCATTGGGGGGTCAGGAGGCGGTAGCGGTAGGCGCGCACTACCGAGGTCATGGGGTTGAGGCGGATCAGGCTTTTGAAGGGCTCGGGGATGCGGTCTTCGCTGATCATGATGGGGGTGAACCAGAACCAGAGGGTCATCACTACGGCTAGAATTTGTACGGTGTCGCGCAGGTAGACCTGGAGGCTGGATACGAACCAGCCGACGCCTACGGCGAACAGGCCGATGAACACCATATATACAGGTAGCAGCAGGACCATGGGGCTGATGGACTTTAGGACTACGATAGACGCGGCCATGACTAGTAGCAGGGCTATCAAGTGGTGGATGAGCGAGGAGAGGAAGATCGACACGGGGACCACTTCGGCGGGGAAGAGGGTTTTGGTGATCAAGTTGGCGTGCTCCACCATGCTGGGGGCGCTGCGGAGGACGGTCTCCTGGAAGAGCAACCAGGGGAGCATTCCGCAGAACAGGAACATGGTGTAGTTTTGGGTTACTGAGCCGGGGGGAAGCTGGGTTTTCAGGCAGATCTGGAAGATGAAGGTCCAGCTCAGGAGCAGCACTAGCGGGTGGACAACGCCCCAGATCCAGCCGGCGGCGGAGCCTACGTAGCGCTGCTGGAAGTCGCGGCGGACGAGTTGGACAACCAGCGAGCGCTGTTGCACTAAGTTGCGCAGGAAGTGCCGGCCTGGAATATGCTTCACGATAAGAGTGTAAACTGATCGTGTGCGCTTTGTCCTTCGCGCGGTCCCCGTTTTTACCGCGATCCTGTGGATTTTTCCGGCTATAGCCGCTGGTCCCGCTGTGCCGGACCTCGGTAAAGTCAGCTATGCGGTGGAATGGCGTTTGATTCACGCGGGGGACGTGGCGCTTGATTCGCACGACTCCGAGGCACACCTCAAGCTGTTTTCGGCGGGGCTGGTGTCGGCACTTTTCAAAGTCGACGACACTTATTCGGTGCGTTACGAGCAAGGGTTTTGCGCAACGGGCAGTTTGCTGGATTCGATGGAAGGCAAGCGGCACCGGCAGACGGTTGTGACCTATGACCGGAATCAGAACCGAGCATCATGGGTGGAACATGACGTGCTTAAGAGAGATGAGGTGACACGGACTGCTCAGGTGGATACTCCTCACTGCGTGCACGATGTGCTGGGCGGGATTCTGGCGCTGCGGGGGTTGTCGATCGAGCCGGGGCAATCGGCGCAAGTCCCGATGAGCGATGGACGGCGGGCGGCGCAGGTGAAGGTAGATGCGCAGGAACGCGAGGAAGTGATTACTCCGGCGGGGACGTTTAAGACGATTCGCTACGAGGCGAATTTGATGAACGGGGTGGTTTATCTACGCAAGGGCAGGGCGTTCGTTTGGGTGACCGATGACGCGCGGCGGATACCGGTGCAGATACGGCTGCGGCTGGCGTTTCCGATTGGGACGGTGACGCTGCAGTTGGATAAGGACGTGGCAAGATGACGCGCAGTTCGGTGGCTTCGATCGCGCTGCTGCTGCTGGGGGCGGGGATCGGTCCGGCGCAGGGGCCGGGGGAAGCGTCGACGAATCCGTTGCTGGCTCCGGCGGCGGTGAATCAATTATGCGGGCGGCTGGGGGAGTTGATGGAGGCGGGCGGCGTGGCGGTGCCGGACCTGCTGCGGGCGGCAGCTCCGGTGATCGAGAACACGCGGCAGGATTGTATTCAGCTGCGGCTGCTGCCGGGGCGCGGGCGGACCACTTATTCGCTGCTGATGAATTTGCGGTCCTATCTGGCGCTGGCGGATTCGGTGCCAAAGCCGTTTCCGTTTTCGGAGGCGGCGCAGAAGCAGTTGACGGAACTGCGGGACGATGCGACGCGGCTGGATGCGCATTTCCGGGCATTGATCGAGAACCGGGACAGGCAGTTGGCGAGTCCCGATCCGGCGAATCTGGCGCGCTATGCGGACGCGAATCGGAAGCTTGGTCCGGCTGTGGCGGGGAAGGCGCGGGTGGTGTTTTTCGGGGATTCGATCACGGATTTCTGGCGGTTGAATGAATACTTTCCGGATAGCGGCTATGTGAACCGCGGGATTGCGGGGCAGACTAGCGGGCAGTTGTTGCAGCGCATGAAGGACGATGTGATCGATCTGCATCCGGAGGCGGTGCTGATCATGATCGGAACCAACGATCTGGCGCGCGAGACTCCGGTGACGGCGATCGAGGGTAATTATCAGGTAATGGCCGATCTGGCGGCGGCTTACAAGATCAAAGTGATTTTTGCCGCGGTGACGCCGGTTAGCGATTATCACAAGGATCAGGAGCCGAGTTACGAGCGGACGCTGCAGAGGCCTCCGGTGCTGATTAAGGCTTTGAATGAGTGGCTGCAAAGGTTTTGTTCGCAGCGCGGGTACGTTTACGTGGATTACTTCACGGCCACGGTGGACGCGGCGGGGCAGTTTCAGGCGGAGTTGTCGGATGACGGGCTGCATCCGAACGCCAAAGGGTACCGGGTTATGGCGCCGCTGGCGGGTGCGGCGATCGATAAAACTTTGGCACCGGCGGTAGAGACTTCGCAGAAACCTAAGAAGCGTGGAATTGCGTCTATTCTTAAGTAGATGAAACGCTGTGTACAATTCGTGTGCTTAATTGTGGCACTGGCGGGCGCGGCTTCGGCGCAGATGAAGATGTCCGTCGAGCAATTGGTGAGCTTCGTCAAGTCCTCGGTGCAGTTGAAAGAGGACGACCGCAAGGTGGCGGAGATGGTGAAGAAGATCCAACTGTCGAATCAGTTGGATGCGAAGACGATTGAATCGTTGCAGGAGTTGGGGGCGGGGCGGTTGACGGTGGCGGCGTTGAAGACGTTGCGGACGGATTCGGCTAGTTTGCCGGCGGCGCCAGAGGCCGTCGTGGCGCCTAAGTTGAGTGCGGCACCGATTCCGGGGCCTTCCGAAGAGGACCAGAAGAAAGTGCTGGCGGCAATTACGCAGAGTGCAGAAACTTATTCGGAGGGGTTGCCGAACTTCATTTGCATGCAGGTGACGCGCCGGTATGTCGCGCAGAATGGGAATGAGAATTTCCGGCTGACGGATACGATTGCCGAACGGCTGAGTTATTTTGAGCACAAGGAAGACTACAAAGTTATTTCGGTGAACGGGACTCCGGTTTCGAATCGCAAGCATGAGCAATTGGGTGGGGCGACTTCTAGCGGCGAGTTCGGCAGTATGTTGTATGAGATTTTTAGTCCGGAGAGCCGCACGGAGTTTCAGTGGGAGCGCTGGGGGAAACTGCGGGACCACGTGATGCACGTGTTTAGTTTTCGCGTGCGGCTGGAGAATTCGAAATACAGTATTACGGCGGAAGAAGTGAAGCGGACGGTTACGGTGGGGTATCACGGGCTGATCTATGCAGATCGGGATAGCAATAGCGTGATGCGGATCACGATGGAGGCGGACGATATCCCGGAGGATTTTCCGATTCGGAGTGCTGGGGAGACGCTGGATTACGATTCGATTTCGCTTTCGGGGCGTGAAGTTTATTTTGCCGCTGAAAGTGGATATGCGGATGCAGGATGGGCGGAACACGATGAAGAACCAGGCGGAGTTCCGGTTGTATAACAAGTTTGGGGCGGATACCAGTATCATCTTTGACAACGCGCCGGAGAGTTTGCCGGAGGATAATAAGAACACGGAATCGAAATGACACGCCGGATGGCACAACTGGGGCTCTTGGTTGTTCTCTCCCTCGGAGTTCAGGCGCAGAGTAAGTTGACGGTTGAACAACTGGTCAGCTTCGTTAAATCTTCTGTCCAGTTGCGGCATGACGACCGCACCATTGCTAGTTTCATTAAGAAAAACGTAAAGCTTTTGAACCGGCTGGATGCGCGGCAGGTGGAGGAGATGCAGGGGATGGGTGCGGGTCCGCAAACTGTGGCGGCTCTGAAGAGTTTGATTACGGAATCGGCTAGTTTGGAGGCGCCGCCACCGCCGGCTCCGAAACTGGTGGTGGCGGGGCCGCCTCCGCCGGATTCGATCGAACAAAAACAAATTTTGGCGGACATCACGGAGGGGGCGCGGAACTATGTCATGGGGTTGCCGAACTTCATTTGTCTGCAGGTGACGCGGCGCTACGGGGACGCCAGCGGGCTGGAAAACTTCCGGCTGATCGATACGATTGCGGAGCGGCTCAGTTATTTCGAGCAGAAGGAAGATTACAAGGTCGTTTCGATCAACGGCGTGCCGGTGACTGGCAACGTTAAGCATGAGCAGAAGCAAGGGGCGAGCTCTTCGGGCGAGTTTGGGTCGATGCTGAAGGAGATTTTCGATCCGCAGACGGAGACGGAGTTCAATTGGGAGCGTTGGGCTACGCTGCGCGGGAAGCGGATGTATGTGTTTAACTTTCACGTGCGGCAGTTGCATTCGCAGTACACCATTTATTCGGAGGCGGTGCAGCGCACGGTGATCGCGGGGTATCACGGGTTGGTTTACGCGGATCGCGATACCAAAATGGTGATGCGTATCAAACTGGAAGTGGAAGACCTGCCGGTGGATTTTCCGGTGCAGAGTGTGGACTTGGATATGAATTACGACTTCATGAAGATTTCGGGGCAACCTTATCTGTTGCCGTTGAAGTCGGAGATTCGGTCGCGCGAGGGGAAGTTTCTGGTGAAGAACGAGGTGGAGTTCAGGTTGTACAACCGGTTCGGGGCGGACACCAGCATTCAGTTTGGGGATGTGCCGGATGCACTGCCTGAGGATACTACCAAGGAGCAGACTGCTCCGCCCGCCGAGAAGTAGCTTTCGGTTTCAAAACGGGAAATCCATTTTGGGGCAATAATCAGGCTCCGTCCCTATTTAAAAACCAGGTGTCTAGGACTACATTGCGGACGAACCAGTTGGTGGTCAGGAGTAGGCGGGCGGCTGGGCCGATTAGTGCGGACGGGATGTGGCGCCAGGGTTGGGGTTTGGGTTTGCGGTAGTCACTTAGGCGATTGGCTAGGATGTCTTTGGCGGCGGATAGGCCGGATTCTACTGCGGGGCGGATTCCTTCGCCACTTTGTGGGTAGGCTAGGCCGGCGGCGTCGCCGATTAGGAGGACTCCGTCGCCTAGCACTGTGCGCGTCGAGGTTCCTTCGAGGAGATAGGCGTGGCCGCGTAGTGGCGGGATTTCGAACGTGATGCGGCCGGTGGATTTTAGGAATTGCAGGAAGCCTGCTACGTGGGCGGTCAGGGTGTGGGGATCGGCTCTCCCGAGGCCAATGTTCATGATGTTGCCTTTGCGGAAGCACCAGCCGTAGCCTTTCATGTCTGGGCAGAAGTACAGTTCTGGCGTTTCACTCTTCACATTGCAGGCGGTAGGGTCGATTTCAAATTCGACTTCTTGGGCTACTACGGCGGGTTCTCCGGGTTTCTTGTTTCCTACCAGGCGGGCTACGGGGCAGAAGTGTCCGCCGGCTCCGATCACTACGCTTGCGCTTATGTGATCGTTGGCGAGCCAGTTAGAGCCTGTGCGCTTTAGAGTTGTTAACGGTGTGCCTAGTAAGAGGCGGGCGTTTGAACGTCTTAATAAGTAGTCATCGAATTCGCGGCGGCGGATGCCGTAGCTTACGGGCTTGCCATAATCGGTCTCGACGGCTGGGCCGCCGATACGGCCTACGCGGAAGCTGGTGATGGGCTGGAGAAGGTGGTGGTCCGCGTATTCGGATGGATCGATTTCAAGTTGCGCCAGGACGGCAGGCGTGATCCAGCCGCCGCAGATTTTATCGCGGGGAAAAATCTGTTTGTCGAGGATGACGACGTCCAGGCCGGAATTCCGCAGGGCCCAGGCGCAGGACGAACCGGCGGGGCCGCCGCCTACGATCAGGACGTCGCATGCATCCATTTGGAATCCTTAGCTTCGGTGTAGAGGGGGGCGCGGGTCCAGGTGATCGGCTGGCGGGCTTGGCCGGCGAAGGAGATCTGGAAGAGCTGCAGGGTGCCGGCACGGAAGGCGGCGATGGATCCGGCCAGGTAGAGGCGCCAGGCGCGTTCGAACCAGGGGTCGTACATGGCGGCGACTTGCTGCGCTGATTTGTCGAAGCGTTCGAGCCAATGCTCCAGGGTGCGGGCGTAGTGGGGGCGGAGGTTTTCGACATCGAGCACGGCGTAATCGTGGGGCTCGAGAATGTTCATGGCTTCGTGGAGCGTGGGGGCGTAGGCGCCGGGGAAGATGCGCTTTCTGATCCAGCGGCTGAAGACGCCTTTGTGGCTTTTGCCGATGAAATGAAGCAGGCCCCGGCCGGAGTCGCCGATCGCGCGATGGATGACGTCGCCCAGGTGAGGGAAGTTATTTACTCCGACGTGTTCCAGCATTCCTACTGAGGCGAAGGCATCGAAAGTGCCGGAGATGTTGCGCCAGTCGTCTTCTATGAATTCGACTTTGTCGCTGAGGCCGAGTTCGGCAGCGCGTACGCGGGCGTAGGAAATTTGTTCGTGAGAGATGTTGAAGGCTTTTACGGAGACACCGTAATGGCGGGCCATGTGGAGGGCTAGCGCGCCCCAGCCGCAGCCGGCTTCTACTACGCGCTCGCCGGGTTTGAGCTGGAGCTTGCGGCAGACGTAATCGAGTTTGGCTTCTTGTGCGGCTTCGAGAGTGGCCGAGGGCGTGGGGAAGTAGGCGCAGGTGTAGACTAGCTGCTCGTCTAGCCAGAGGCGGTAGAAATCATTTCCTAAGATCGTAGTGGCGGTGGATGTTATTGCGCGAGCCGTCTAGGCTGTTGGACTGGAGGCGGTCCATCCAACGGGAGGTCAGGCGTTGGTACAAGCCGGTGTCGGCGCCGCCGGGCCAGGATTTGTAGACGACTTCGAGGGCTTCGGCGAGGTCGCCTTCGACTTCGATGCGGCCGTCGGAGTAGGCTTCGCCGAAGGCCATTTCGGGGTCTAGCATCATGCCGATTAGGGTTGGGCGGTCGTGGATCAGAATGGTGGCGCGGGGGGAGACGCCGGGAGGGGACATCTCTTCGCCGTCTTTGAAGGCCAGGCGGATGGGGGCGGGGCCAATGGCTTTAAAGACTTGGCGCAGCAGCCATCTTTCAGTTCTGGGAAAACCGCGGAGGTTGTGTCTTACGGCTAGGTTCGGTTGGCTCATTTTGTCCCCGGTCGAGCTGTAAAGGCCGGTGGATGAGCCACGTTGCAGTGGGCGGCGGCGGAGGCACGAACTGACATCGACTCTCTCCCCGGACCTGATGGTTGTATCACATTTGGATGACGACGGCAATCGGGGGTGTGCGTTCACAGAGTCGTCACAAAATACAAATCGTTTGGGGGCAGTGGGTTAGTGATTGGATAGCGCGGGGGAGTTGGGGAAACGGGTGATAGGCTGCTTTCGCGAGGGGATGCAAAGAGCTTATGGGGAGGGCGGAGGTTATTAAGGGCGTGCTGGAGAAGATGGAACAACAGATGGGCGGGGACGGGATGAAGGCCACTATGGGGGACTACATACGTCTGGTGCAGCTTCACAAGGAACTGGATGAGGAGTCGCCGAAGGAGATTAAGGTCACATGGGTGGAACCGAAATCCGGGAGCGAGGGATAGAGTACCATCCGCTGCCTTCGCAGCGGAGGTTTCATGATTCGGCTGCGCGGTTCAAGGGGTTTTCGGGGCCCATCGGGTCAGGGAAGAGTCAGGCGCTGTGTCAGGAGGCGTTGAAGCTGAGCTATTTAAACCCTGGGCGGACGGGGTTGTTGGGGGCTCCTACGTTTCCGATGTTGCGGGATGCTACGCAGGCGGCGTTGCTGGAAATTTTGGAGCGGAACCGGATTCCGCATGAGTGGAATCGCGCGGAGAATTTTTTGGTGCTGCGCGAGACGGGGTCGCGGATTTTGTTTCGGGCGGTGGAGGAGTTTGAGAGATTGCGTGGGTCGAATCTGGCCTGGTTCGGGTTGGATGAATTGACTTACGCG
Organism: Bryobacterales bacterium; assembly: GCA_963752205.1. Lineage (GTDB taxonomy): Bacteria > Acidobacteriota > Terriglobia > Bryobacterales > Bryobacteraceae > Palsa-187. Next base: position 12,484 of record CAVVZG010000237.1, read on the forward strand.
CCGCAGCAGGCTTGGCTGCGGTTGGAGGGTCGGCTGCGGGATCCGCGAGCTTCGCGATTGTGCGGGTTCGCGGTTTGGACTCCTAAAGGGTACGACTGGGTTTACGAGAGATTCGTGGAGGCGCGGGTTGAAGGGTACGAGACGGTGCAGGCCCGGCCGTTTGAGAACCGGTTTTTGCTGGACAAGATTCCGGATTACTACGAGCGGTTGAAGCATAGCTATGACGGGCGGTTTTATGAGCAGGAGGTTTTGGGGCAGTACCTGGAGCTTTCGGCGGGGCGGGTTTACTTTGCGTTCAGCCGGGAGGGGAACGTGTCTGACGTGGAGATTGCGGTGAAGCAGCCGTTGTTGTGGGCGCTGGATTTCAACGTCGATCCGATGTCGTCGGTGGTGGCGCAAGTGGAGGGAGAAGAGGTTAGGGTGCTGGACGAGATCGTGCTGAACCGGGCTAGCACTTACCAAGCTTGCGAGGAGTTTGGGAATCGGTGGCCGGAGCATACGGCGGGGCTGGTGATTTATGCGGACGCTAGCGGGGCGCGGCGGCAGACTTCGGGGACTACGGACGTGGAAATTTTGAAGACCTTCTTGAAGGACAGGCAGTATGGCGATGTGCGGTTTAAGATTCCGAAGGCGAATCCGGCGGTTCGGGACCGGGTGACGCTGATGAATTCGAAGTTGGAGTCGGCTGGCGGGGAGCGGCGGCTGGCGATTCATCCGCGGTGTAAGGAATTGATCAAGGATTTTGAGCAGGTCACTTACAAGGAGAACAGTCTGGTGATCGATAAGGATCGCGATCCGAAGAGGACGCATTTGTCGGATGCGCTGGGGTATTTGGCTTGGCAGGAGTGCCGGGGCGGGTTGAAGGCGGGCGAGCAGGGGCGGCCGCTGTTTTAGTTGGGTCGAGGAAAGAGGTTTACGTGGTGGATATCGATCGAGAGCATCCGCAGTACAGAGCACGCAAGGAAGTCTGGCGATGTTATCGCGACCTCTATGTGGGGGGCGAGCAGTTCAAGTTGAATGCGCAGCGGCATTTGATTCCTCGGCAGAAGGAGCCGGGGGATGTTTACCGGGAGCGGCTGACGCGGGTGTTTTACGAGAACTATGTGGGGTCGATTGTGGACTGGTATGCGGCTACGCTGTTTCGGCGGGAACCGGTGTTGACGTTTGAGGGGACTAACGAGCGCGGGCAGGCGTTTTTCGGGGAGTTCGTGGAGGATGTGGATCGCAAGGGGACGGCGCTCGCGGACTTTTTGCGGAAGCAATTGGTGGAGGCTATGGTCGCGGGCGCTAGTCACATCTTGGTGGATTTTCCGCGAGTGGGGGACGCGCCAGGGAATCGTGCCGAAGAAGATGCGTCGGGGGCTTCGCGGGCTTATCTGGTGGATTACCGTGCTGAGGACCTTATTAATTGGAGTCTCGACGATTGCGGGAACTATGAGTGGGTGGTGCTGAAGACTGAGGTTACTCGGCAAGACCGAGTGGAGGATGTCGAGTGGCTTACGGAGAAGCGGTGGGCTTATTACGACAAGCAAAGCTTCCGGGTGTACCGGCAGATTTCGAGTGGCGGGGGGACGGGCGCGGTCGAGTTGATCGACGAAGGGGTGCATGGGCTGGCGAAGCTTGGACGGGTGCCGTTGTTTGGGCTGCGGATTCCGGAGGGGTTGTGGATGGTGAATCGGGCGGGGTCGCTGCAGCTCGAGCACTTTAATAAGTCGAATGCGTTGTCCTGGGCGCTGACTATGGGGCTGTTTGCAATGCCTGTCGTTTACTCGGAGCGCGAGTGGAGCCAGATGGTGGGGGAGAGTTACTACATTCAACTGGGGCCCGAAGATCGGTTCGGGTGGACGGAGCCGGAGGGGAAGGTTTATCAGATTGCTGCGGACAATTTGACTAGTCTGCAGGAGGAGATTTACCGGGTCTGCTATATGCCGCAGGCTGGTGGGCCGTTGGGGCAGGGGGGTAGGCAGTCGGGGGTTAGTAAGCAGCTCGATTCCTCGATTACACAGGAGGTTTTGCGGGCTTATGGGGACGCTGTGAAGGACCAGGTGCGAAGGGTGTTGAAGGCGATCGATGCGGCTCGGGAGGATGGGCTGGCGATTGGGGTGGGCGGGCTGGATGAGTTCGATATTACGGACTTTGCTGTGGAGGTTGACGATGCGCAAAAGCTGCTGGCGCTGGGGGCGGAGTCCAGCACTTTGAAAAAAGAAGTGCAGAAGAAATTGGCGCTGAAGTATTTGGCGGATGCACGGCAGGATGTTAAGGACAAAATCGTCGCGGAGATTGAAGCCAATGGATGACATTCGGGAGATTGTGGCGGCGGTGGTGGCGGAGTTTATGCCGCAGAAGAGCGAGTTGGATGAAGAGCGGAAGAAGCGGGAGGGGCTGGAGGCACGGGTGGGGGAGTTGATGGCGCGGGCGGAGGAGGCGGAACGGAGCGCGGCGGTGCGGGCGGAGTTGCAGAGGCAGGGGGTCGCGAAATTGGATTTGGCTTATAAGGCGATTCGGGATGAGATTCATCGGGGCGAGGATGGAACGCTGGTCGCTCGGGGTGGCGGAGGGATGCGGGAGCATGTGGAACAGTTCGTGAAGGAGAATCCGGAGCTGCTGCCGGCTCGGCTGGCGGGTGGGTCGGGCGCGGGCGGCGGGCAGAGGAGCTCGCCGGGGGAAGCGCCGGTGGAGTTGGAGAAGATCCGGCCGGGAATGAGTCCGGAGGAGTGAACAGGGTGCGGCAGGAGATCGCGAGGGTGGCGTCGCAGACGCTGCGCGGAGTGGTAGAGGAGAAGAGAAAAGATGGGAACAATTACTTCAGCAAATGTAGCGACCGCGATTGTGAAGCTGGTGGCGGCGGATGCGTTGCCGGCGTTGATGGGGAACCTGGTGATGGGGAACCTGGTGAATCGCGATTATGAGCCGGCGCTGGCGCAGGCGGGGGACACGATGAACGTCCCGATTCCGCCGGTGCTGGTGGCCAATAACATCGCCGAGGGCGGCACGGTGCAGACGCAGAATCCGAATCTGGGCAATGCGCAGATCGTGCTGAACACGCATGCGGAAGCTACGTTCCAGATTCCGGACGTGACGAAGATCCTGGCGGTGCCGGATCTGCTGAAGCTGTACATGCAGCCGGCGGTGGTGGCGATGGCGGAGAGCATCGAGACCGATCTGCTGGCGCTGTATCCGCAATTCACTACCAATACGGCCGTGGGGACGGGGGGAACGGCGATGACGGAAGCGGTGGTGGACTCGGCGGAAACGGCGTTGTTCTGCGGCGAAGGTTCCGGCTAGCGCGGCGAAGTATCTGGTGGTGAGCGCGAGCGCTTATTCGGCGCTGCGGCAGATTCCGCGGTTCAGCGAGTTCAACACGGCGGGCGAGGCGGGGCTGCGCGCGATCGTGGACGGGGCGGTGGGTAAGATGAAGGACTTCTACATCTTCCGCTCGCAGTTCGTGGCGACGACGGGGAGCAGTCCGGTGACTACGCACAATCTGGCGTTTTCGAAGAATGCGATTGGGCTGGTGGTGCGGCGGCTGCCGCAGCCGCTGCCGGGGACGGGGGCGATTGCGGAGTATGCGGAGCTGGGGAACTTCGGGATGCGCGTGACGATGAGCTATCAGCCGAATACGCTGGCGCAGCAGTTCACGGTGGACGTGCTGTATGGCGTGGGCGTGCTGCGGAATAATTTCGCGGTGCAGGTGAATAGTTAGCGACGCGGGCGACGACGTCCGGAGAAATGGGGCGGGCTGTTATGGCTCGCCCTTTTTATTTTGAGGGGGAACGATGGCACTGCTTACGGATGGGAATCCTAACGATACGGAAGGGCTGCGGGTGTTTGAGTCGGCGATTTTGGAGGTGGCGCGGGTGGAGGGGATCGATCTGAACGCTAAGTTGTGTCTAGCGACGGAAGAGATTTCGCAGGACGTGCTGGATATGTTGCTGGGGCACACGCCGACGCAGTTCTTGATTGGCGGAGAGCGGCGGCGGTTGCTGGGGGTTGCGGATGTGGTGGTGAGTCCGCAGATGAAGCGGTGGCAGGCACTGCATACGCTGGCGGTGGTGTATCGGGATGCTTACAACAATCAACTGAACGACCGGTATTTGAGCAAGTGGGACGAGTACCGGGAGCTGGCGCGGGGGGCTCGGGAGCGTACTTATGGGTTTGGGATTGGGCTGGTGGCGGCGCCGGTTCCGCGGGCGGGGACGCCGGTGCTGGGGATGGGAACGGGGACGCTGGCGGGGGCGCTTTACTACGCGCAGGTGAGTTGGGTTTCGGCTGCGGGGCAGGAGGGGGGCGCTAGTTGCGCTACCAATTTTCAGACTACGGACAACAGCGCGTTGACGGTGGCGGCGGGGGGTGCTCCGGCGGTGGCGGTGGGATGGAACGTTTATGTGGGGATGACGGTTTCTACTGTCACGCTGCAGAATAGTGCGCCACTGGCGATTGGGGCGACGTTTACTTTGCCGGGGTCGGGGGTGGTGAGTGGACGTTGTCCGGGGGACGGGCAGGCGGCGGAGATGTACGTTACGGGCGGGCGGATTTTGAGGCGGGGGTGAGGCATGGCGCAGGCGGCTAGTATTGCGGCGGGGAAAGTGGTGGCGATGTTTACGGACTCGGCTGCGGGGCTGGGACCGGTGCTGGCGGCGATTGCCGTGGATGCGGGAGTAGAGCTGGCGGGGATCGAGTGTGATTGCGCAGAATGCTCCGGTGGCGTTGATGGAGAAGAGTTCGGCGGTGAAGTATCCGGTGGTGTTGGTGTACGCGGACCGGGTGCAGAATCTGTTGACGGAAAAGTTCCGCAATTTTTCGGGGAAGGTGCGGATGGTGGCGGAGATGCGGGCATCGCAGGATCGCATTGAGGGGCTGGAAGAGAACGTCAGGCTGTATGTGGACGCGGTTACGCAAGTGTTGGATGCGAATCGCGGGGATTGGGGACAGGGGATGTTTTTTACCGGGGGGTACGAGGTGAAGTTCGATCCGGTGCAGCACGGCGGACGGAATATTTTGCAAGTGGCCAAGGTGATTTTCGAAGTGGATTTGTCGAGCTGAGAGGGGCGGGATTCCAATGTCGTGTTACGTATCGTCGAACAATAATCGGTTTTTTGCGGCGCTGGAGGCTGCTTACGGGACAGTGCCGGCGGTCACGGGGCAGAATCGGATTCCGGGGGTGAAGCTGGCAGCGCGGCAGGTGCTGGAGCAGAACTCTCGCCGGGACAAGTCGGGGAGCAGGACGTTTGTGGGGCTGCCGAATCGGATTCGCAAGCGGACGGCATTTCAGCTCAACACTTTTATGACGGACTGGGTGAGCGGGTCGGCGGCTCCTAGCCATGGACCGTTGTTTCAGGCGGCGATGGGTGGGACTCCACTGGCGTTCGCGGGGGGGACGGTGGCTACTACCAGCGCCACTACGCAGATTGCTTTTTCGGCGGCGCATGGGTTGAGCGTGGGGCAGGCGGTGGCGAATGCGGGCGAGATTCGATTCGTGGCTGGGATTCAGGATTCGGTTACGGTATTTTTGTTCGCGCCGTTTACTGGGGGCGTGGCGGCGGGGACGGTGCTGGGGGCGACGCTCACTTATCCGCTGGGGAGTGATTTGGGGAGCGTTTCGATTTTTGATAATTGGGATCCTAGCGATGCGGTGCAGCGGATTTTGAACGGGGCGGCGGTGGATTCGCTGAAGGTCAGGGTGAATGGCGATTATCAGGAGTTTGTGTTTGCGGGGCCTTCGCAGGATTTGATCGACAGCGCGAGTTTCGTCAGCGGGGAGGGCGGGTTGACGCAGTTTCCGGTGGAACCGTCGAGTGTGGGGTTCGATTACACGATTGTGCCGGGGCATTTGGGGCAGGTTTGGATGGGAGCGACTCCGGCGCAGTTCTTTACGTTGACGGGGGCGGAATTGGGGTTGAGTAATAACGTGCAATTGCGGGTGAAGGAGTTCGGCTCGGATTTCGCGCGGTGTATTGCGGCGGGGGAGCGGCAGGTGAATCTCAACTTCAGTGTTTTTGAGATGGTGGATGCGCAGACGCTGGGGTAAAAAGTATCAAATCAAAAACAACACTCCTTCCAAAACACGATCATTATTAACTAACGTTGCTTATGCTATTATGTTCATATCAATCATCGTCGCCTTAGCATATGATTATTATCCTCACAGCAATGAAGATGAACAGGAAAAGAAAAGAAAAACAAAACCAATAGACCATCATAGTCATTGTAATAACCAGCATAATATTTGTCTTGTTAAACATTAAAAGCATACGCAACTTTCAATCAGACGCAGCCGATGAAAAACAAAAAAAGCACCCACTCCTTCATTCGCAAAAAGACTCAGCCCTGATGAATATATGCAAGAAACAAAAGCAACAACAGAAAAAGAACTAAGCAAATTATTTCAAAGCCCAAATTTTAAAAAAATGCTTCAAGGAAAAGGCAATGATGCAAGTAAATGGATATGGCAATCAAGAGAAAAAGAAAAGCATCAAATATTCAGAGAAAGAGAAAACGAAAATGAAGACTCAGAGGAAATGAACGATCTCTCAAAC